>DATNBP010000108.1:0-3133 GCA_035572015.1 Puia sp.
CCCATATACGACGGCACAGGCGCATCTCGCCTTCGGCGCGGGTCTCCAGTACGATTTTACGGCGCACTTTTCGCTGCTGACCAATATCAACTATGGTAAGGTCGGTGGCTCCGATGCATTCGCGCAGCAGGCGGATGTCCGCGCTCGCAACCTCAGTTTCGAGACATCGATCGGCGAGAGCAACCTGCTCGCGGAATACAACCTGATCGACCTGCGGAAACACCAATTCACGCCCTATATTTATGCGGGGATCGCCGTCTATCATTTCAATCCCTACGCATTTGATTCACTCGGTCACAAAGTGTACCTCCGGCCGCTCAGCACGGAAGGGGAGGGGCTGCCGCAGTATCCGAACGTGCATCCCTACGCCCTGACGCAACTCGCCATACCCATTGGCGGAGGCATCAAGTTCCGCATCTCCGACCAGGTTGTGCTGGCGTATGATATCGGATTAAGGAAGCTTTTCACGGATTATCTCGACGATGTCAGCGGTCATTATATCGATCAGAACATTCTTTTCGCTGCCAGAGGTGGTGAAGCCGTTCAAATGGCTTATCGAGGCAACCAGCTGGAAGGCGGCGCAGGCTATCCGCCCGCGGGCACCCGGCGCGGCAGCCCGAAATCAAAGGACTGGTATTATTTTTCCGGCATCCGCGTGATCATTGCGTTCAATACAAGAGGCATCGAATTGCACCGCCGCTCCCGGGGCATCCTGGACTGCCCCAAAAATGTCTATTAAACATTCGATTCGGCGCTGATCCCGTCTCAAACTGCTTTACTTTTGTGGCACCTAAAAGTATTGCAGCTCCATGGCATATAGAAACCAGCAGGAATTTATCCAGGCCCTCGAATCCGCAGGCGAGCTGGTACGCATCCGCGCCTATGTCGATCCCCGGCTTGAAATCGCTGAGATCACCGACCGGGTCAGCAAGAGCGGTCAGGGCGGGAAGGCGCTCCTTTTTGAGAATAACGGAACGGCCTTTCCGGTACTCATGAATGCTTACGGCAGTGAACGGCGGATGTGCATGGCGTTGGGCGTCCGGTCGCTCGACGATACAACGCGCGAGATCGAATCGCTGTTCCGGATGCTGGCCGGCCCGAAAGACGGACTGGTTGACAAGCTGAAGTTGCTCCCGAAACTAAGCCAGTTCGCTTCCTGGATGCCCGCGGTGAAAAGCGGCCGTGGCGAATGCCAGGAGGTTGTCATGCCGGTTCCCGATCTCACGCAATTGCCCGTCATTACTTGCTGGCCCCGCGACGGCGGACCATTTGTCACGCTCCCCATCATCCACACCCGCGACCTTCGCACGGGCACCCGGAACGTCGGCATGTACAGGATGCAGGTCTTTGGTCCGGCGGTAACGGGAATGCACTGGCATAAGCACAAGGTAAGCGCCCGCCATTTTGCCGAATATAAAAAGACGGGACAACGGATGCCCGTCGCCGTCGCCCTGGGCGGCGATCCGGTCTATGCATACAGCGCGACGGCTCCGTTGCCGGAGAATGTCGACGAATACATGCTCGCCGGTTTCCTGCGAAAAAGAAAGGTCCAGTTGGTAAAATGCCTCACTCAGCCGGCTATCGAGGTTCCCGCCGACGCCGATTTTATCATCGAAGGTTACGTCGATCCGGCCGAAGATCCGGTCTGGGAAGGACCTTTTGGCGATCATACCGGCTACTACTCATTGCCGGACTGGTATCCCCGGTTTCATGTCACGGCGATAACTCACCGGAAAAACGCTGTTTACCCCGCGACGATCGTCGGCATCCCGCCGCAGGAAGACGCCTGGTTGGGTAAGGCTACCGAACGAATCTTCCTGGCTCCCATCAAAATGACGCTCGTGCCGGAGATCGTCGATATGGAAATGCCGGTGGAAGGCGTTTTCCATAACCTGGTCATCGCTAAGATCGCCAAGTCCTGGGCGGGTCAGGCGCAGAAAGTAATGAATGCCATGTGGGGCGCCGGCCAGATGATGTTCAACAAGATCCTGGTCATCGTCGACGAGGGCGCTGAGATCCGAGATTACCGCAAACTCCTGGCATATGTGATGCGCAACGTCAACCCCGCGACGGATGTCTATTTTTCGCAAGGCCCCATGGATGTCCTCGATCACAGTTGCAGCAAGCTCGGTTTTGGCGGCAAAATGTGCATCGACGGCACCGCAAAAACCAACGAAGAATGCGACGACCGGTACCGGTTGCCGACGGATGCCTCCGAATTCGATTCGGGAACTTTGTTGGAACGCTGGCCCGAGATCAGGGGGGTCAACGCCGCTCTGCTTGAACAGGGAATCCTGATCCTTGCCGTCAAAAAGGCCCGCCGCGGTCATGTCCGGGAATTGCACGAGTCCATCTGCGCCCGGCCCGGTTCGGCGGCAATAAAGATGATTCTCTATGTCGAACACACCGTGGACCCCAACGATTTGTCCGTCGCACTCTGGCGGTTTTGCAATAACCTGGATCCGAAACGCGACCATTTTTTATTGGAACGCCCGGCCGGCGATGGGCTGAGCGCCTGTCTCGGCCTGGATGGTACGCGCAAGACCGCACAGTTGGATGACTTTCAACGCGACTGGCCCAATATTATCGTCGCCGATGACGCCACCATCCGGCGCGTGGATGAAAAATGGCCTTCGCTGGGTCTCGGCGCTTTCCTATCTTCACCATCCCTGAAATTCAAAGACCAGCTATACGGCACGGAGGCCGTTGTCTCATGATAAAAAGATTTGTACTCGTTGTCACCGGCCTGCTGGCTGCAACGCTGGTCCTCCCGCAGACGGCCCAGCCCTCGCGGACACCGCATACCCTGCTTTGGCGGATTTCCGGTAAGGGTGTCCAACCATCCTACCTGTTCGGGACAATGCATATCCTGTGCGCGGACGACGCCGTGCTCGGCGATAGCCTGAAAGCCGTCATTGCGCATGTGGATGAAGTCTATTTCGAGATCAATCTCACGAACCTGGGGGACATGCTTGCATCCTTCGCCTATATGAAGATGCGCAACGGAAAGACGCTTTCCGACCTGCTCAAGCCGGGGGACTATGAGCGGGTGAGAAAATATTTTGCCAGCCATGAGAGCGCCATCCCGTTCGAAACGCTCCAGCGCTTCAAACCAATGCTGATCAGCGGGCTC
>DATNBP010000109.1:0-12003 GCA_035572015.1 Puia sp.
GCCCTGGTCGGAGGGCGTCGAACCTTTGTATGCATTATCCGCAGCAACATCCCCATAGGTCCAGTTGGATGCCGCGGATCCCCAACCCGAGTTATTACCACCCTCTCCGTCCAAAAGCGAATAGGCACCAATCAACATGGATTGAACCCCGTGCGCGTTGGAAAGTGTGGTCGGGCTGAGCAGACCGATCGGTTGCCTGTTCAGAAATTTCTTGTTACAGGCAAATAATATCACCACGGCGGCTAGTGCCAGCGGGGCCGATATATATATGTATTTTCTTTTCATATCGCGTTATATTTTAGTCTATGTGAACGTGTTTCAATTTAGAATGTTAACTGAGCACCCACATAAAAGCTTTTCTGATTGGATGGGTAATTGCCGAAATCGATCCCGAAATTAGAGTTGTTGCCAAGGTCGGAAGCTTGCAACTCAGGATCAAGGCCGGTGTATTTCGTGATGGTAAACAGGTTGGTACCTTGCACATAGAAGCGCATTTTGTCGATACCGAATTGCTGTAGGACAGATTTGGGAAGCGTATAGCCGATCTGCAGTTGTTTCAACCGAAGATAGCTGCCGCTTTCAACATACCAGGAATTAACCTGCTGGGTATTGCTGAAATTAGCCTTCGTGGACAACCTCGGCACTTTGGGATTCAAATTATCCGGCCTCCATGAATTGTAAACCGCATCTTTTGAGATAGCTCCTTCAAACACCTGCGGGAAATCGATCCAGTATTTGATATAGTTGAACACTGAATTGCCGTAGGAACCATAGAAGAATGCAGAGACGTCGAACGCCTTATAGGCGACATGCAGGTTGAAACCATAAGTGAATTTCGGATTCGGATTCCCTATAAAGGTGCGGTCGCTGTCTCCAATTGCGCCGGAGTGGTTGATATCGGCATATTTAAACAATCCGGGATATGCACCATCCTGCGTCGGAGATTTCGCAATATCCGCAGAGTCCTGGAAATACCCAACGACCTTATATCCGAAGAATTCACCGATCGAGTGACCGATTTCTGCCCGTGAGAAGGCATTGATCCGGCTTGATCCGGCGCTAAATTCATCGACATATTTATTACCGCCTGCGAGCGCCAGGATTTTGTTGCGATAAGCCGAAATTTCACCACCGATATCGAATTTAACATCGCGGCCTGCTTGCCCGTGATAAGTTACACTTAACTCAACCCCTTTGTTGGTGATGTTTCCGAGGTTGATGAAAGGGGGCGTAGCACCGCCAACAGTTGCCGGAACGCTGGGCCGGAAAAGAAGCCCGTTTATGCTTTTGTTATACCAGTCAAAAGAAACGTCCAGTTTGTTGCTCAAAATGGTTGCATCAAAGCCTAGGTTGGTTGTCACGTCCTTCTCCCACGTGGTGGCCGGTCCCGCCAATTGGCTGTTATACAGGCCTAACTGAGAGGAAGTGGATGCACCGGTTATATCATAATAGGAGTTGCTGGCAAACTGATTGAATAACGTATACTGGTTGTACAACGGTACATTGCTCAACGACCCCAGTTTTCCCCATCCGCCGCGGATTTTAAGGTCATTGATCCATGTAACATCCTTCATGAAATCTTCAGAGGATATCCGCCATGCACCGGTTACCGACGGGAAATTGCCATACTGGACAGCTGAGCCGAAGTATGACGATCCGTCTCTCCGCATGGTCAGGGCGATGATATACTTATCATTATAAGTATAATCCAACCGGCCAAAATAGGAAGAGAGCGTGTTATTGGTATAAACGCCTCCGCTATTCGTTTGGGAAGCAGGGGCGCCCGCATTCAAGGTCCAAAAATTGGGGTCTGTTGTATAATAGGTACCCCTGCTGGCGGAAAGAGACCTTCCGTAGAAACTATTGGCTTCCTGGCCGAGTAGGACGGCGATACTATGGTTACCAAATGTGTTGCTGTACTTTAACGTGTTCGTGTACGTCCAATTGCTGTTATACCCGGATGACTCAGTATACCCATTGGAGTTGGTGTTTCCCTCCGCATTTTCGTAGCCGGTGTAGGTGAAATACCAATAATAGTAATTGTCAACATTTCCACCGAATTGAGTGCGGGCAGTAAAATGTTTCAGGAAATCGACTTCTGCAAATACATTTCCCACCATTTGCCAGTCATTGGATTTGTTGTTCAGGCTCCTGACAGCATCTGCGTAAGGGTTTTGGGAGTTGCCCAGGCCTTTAGAGCCAGTGCCCGCAAAATTCCCCTCGATATCATATATCGGGATGATTGGTTGTTCGCGGTAAGAATAAGAGATTGTATTACCTTCATTTTGGTTGGTGAAACCAGGATTTTGTTTATAAAAAACATAGGCGTTTTCGCCGACCCTGATATGGTCCTTTACATTGAAAACGGTATTCGCCCTCACCCCGTACCGTTTAAGGTAAGTACCTAGCAAGGTGCCCTTTTGATCAAGATAATTGATCGAAAAGAAATAATTGGTTTTTTCCGTAGAACCGCTGGCAGAAAGGGTGTGCTGCTGCATAATGGCAGGGCTGAATATAGTCTTCCACCAATTCGTACCTGCCTTGTTGGCCTTGGTGATCCGGTTGTCATCTAACCCGCCTGGATCGAAGACATATTTGGAAGGAGAGGTCATTGAATCGCCCGCATGACCATTTGTCGGCGTTATATAGTCAGGCAGGACAGGCGTAGCGCCGTTGCCGTATTGAACGTTGGAGGGCGGCAATCCGTCATTGATCTGCTGCGCCCAGATGGCATTGGCCGTTTCCTGCGGATTAGCGAGGTTGTACCCTTTTAGCGGCTGTTGGGAACCGACATAACCGTCGTAGGAAATTTTCGCCTTTCCGCGGCCTTTCTTGGTGGTAACGATGATGACACCATTCGACCCGGATACCCCGTAGATTGCGGCGGCACCAGCATCCTTTAGGACCTGGATGGATTCGATGTCGTCCGGGTTAATGTCGTTGATTCCGGCGCGGATGCCGTCAATGATGATCAGCGGATCGGTGTTACCCAGTGACGTAATACCCCGTATGCGGAAGTTGCTTCCGCCGCCCGGCGCACCGGAGTTGATCACCGTAACCCCCGCAGCCTGTCCCTGGAGCATGTTCTCTACCGTTCCGGCAGGCGTTTGTTTCATTTCATCGACATTGACGATCGCGACGGAACCGGTAATGTCTTTCTTCTTTTGCGCGGTATACCCCGTGACGATGACGTCATTAAGGGTATTGTTCCCTACCTTCAGCGAAATATCGCCGAGCGTCGACCGCCCGGCCACCGGATATTCGACGCTTTCGAAACCGATTGCGCTGATGACCAGTGTGCTGTTGTCGTTGGGAACTTTGATCGTGAAAGATCCGTCGGCCCCGGAGACCGCTGCGCCCCGCGTACCTTTGATCTGGATGGTTGCGCTGGCGATGGGGGAGTTGTCTGTCTGGTTCAGGACCCTTCCTGAGACCATTTTCTGCGCAAATGCCGGGCTAAAAAAGAGCATGCATGCAATAAGCAGCAGGCCCGGAAGGGCTGTGTTAGTTTTGGATGGCATAAATCGTGTAGGCGTTTTGAATGGTAAAAATTGCGTAACGTTCGTAAATCTACAGATTATTTGGCTGAAATATTAAAATTTTTTTCACATTTTTTTATGATTGTTAGATATTTTAGCTTCGACACTCGAAGAAAATCGATCATGCAACCGATAGCAAAACACACGACCCGGAAAGCTCTGGTCCGCTACATCCGCCGGCTGACGCTGATACCTGTCATTGCACTCCTGGCTGTTTCCTGCGCAAGGACGCATACACCGGAAGACACGAAGACCAGGCTAAAGGCTGCTCTGTATCATTCTCTTGTTACGGCAAAAGGCTACGATTCCACCCTGGTCAGGTACAAGGTCCTGGATGTAATATATTATGACGACGCGACCCGGACGAAATCCTACATCTGCCGCTTCAAGGTGAATATGGTTTACAAGGGAAAAGACACGACGGGGACCATGTATTGTTACATCCCGAAAGATTTCTCGCGCGTCGACCGGAAATGGTGAGTGACCGCATCGCCGTCCCAAAACGCCGCCCGTC
The DNA here is from genome assembly GCA_035572015.1 of Puia sp. Classification (GTDB taxonomy): domain Bacteria; phylum Bacteroidota; class Bacteroidia; order Chitinophagales; family Chitinophagaceae; genus Puia. The sequence continues at coordinate 4,054 of DATNBP010000109.1, forward strand.
CCGCTACACGCCCCCGCATGGCGAACTGCGTACCTGCCCCGAAACGCCGCCCTTCCCACTACACGCCCCGGCATGGCCGGCGGCCCACACCCGCCTTATCGCCGTATATTCCGCAGAACAAGAAAGGGAGGCCCCTTTTTCCAATCCACGTTCCCCTTGTTGGGCGCCGGGGCGACCGAGAAATTGCCCAGCACAAGGTCCGGCTTCCCGTCTCCGTCGATATCGCCCGCATCCATGGTCAGCCAGCGGCCGCTCTCGGCGCCCGGCACCGTGTGCGGTTGAAATTGCCAGTTCCCCTTGTTTTCCAGGTAGACGAAGCCGTCCTCAGGATGCCGCGCATAGTCCGCAAAGAAGGAGATCGCGGCGATATCCGGCCTGCCGTCGCCGTCGAAATCCCGCGCGATCGCCTTGTAACAACCGTCGAGATGATAAAAGAAGCGCTGCGTGAAATGGTTGGATCCGTCATTCAGGAAGACATATATTCCGTGATAAGGCTTCAGGACGGGGGAAAAATCGGCGTTGTCCCCGCAGGTATAGACGATATCCGGGTGGCCGTCGCCGTTCAGATCGTCCAGCTCGAAATAGGAGGACCCGTAGACCGGCGGGAACCGCAATAGCCGGACTTCCTTGAATTGCCCGTGGCCCTGATTGAGATAGAGAAAAATACCCTCGTCGCCCTGCGCGAACAGAACCCAGATATCCGGCAACCCGTCGCCGTTTGCATCCCTGACATAAGCCTTGATCGCGCCCGGCTGCTCCCGCAGGACATGCCGGACGAATTGCCCTTTACCAAGATTTTCCGTCCAGGACAACGCGCCCCGCAGATTCCCGAATTCGCATACCAGGTAATCTGTCTTTCCGTCCTGGTTCAGGTCCGCAGCGACGATGTCCACCGGTCTGGCCAGTCCCCGCAGGAAAGGGACGGCATCCGGCTTTGCCCTTTTCCCGGGCCCATAAGAGAAAGCCGAGAGGCTTCCGTACATCCCGTTGTTGGGATTGATCTCTCCGATATTGCAGAACAGGCCCGAATCACCGCGGTCGCGCCAGGCAACCGGCGCGCCGTATACCCGGATCGAATCGAAACACTGAAGCTCCGGGGAAAACCGCCTCACCCACCCGGGCGACATATCGCCGATGACGATCTCCCGCCGGTGAGCGGCCGTATCGATCTCTGTCAGCGTGACGGCAGGTGCTCCTTTTCCTTTCGCTGCCATGACCGGCGCGAAAATGGACGTCCCGTCGGTGACGGCCGGCCGCTGCGGCTGGCGCAGCGAATCCGGCGCCGATGCCGCGTAGTAGTCGATGATCGCCTGCCATTGCGCTTTCGACAGCAACGGCTTCGCGGGATAGAACGCCCTCCCGACATAGGGATCGTTGATATAGGAAGGATACTTCTTGCCGTTGTGTTCGAAAATACCGAGCCGCGGCCCCATCGCCGGCAGGACGCCGTCCAGCCACGAGGCACGGTTCAGCAGACCCGGCGCAGGGAATTCATGACAGGTCTGGCAGTAGATATTGGCAAGCCTTTCCCCTGTCGCCACCGAACTGTCGCTGCCGCCGGGACCCTTCGTTCGGCCGGTACAGGACGCCAGCGCGGCCGCCAACCAGATCGGCCACGGGATCGGGTTTATGAAGTAGCCCACGCCTTCTGACCCTTTTTCAGGTCGATACAGCCCTCATACCTGCCGGGCACCGCCACATAGACCAGCGCTTCGGTGGCGCCGGGCTTGGAAGTGAAATATCCCCACAGGGTCAGCTCCTTCATCATCCTGAAATAATGCTGCGGATCGTCCTTTTTCTTTGAATGGCCGTAGTCCTTGGCTTCCTTGTCGAGATCGACCAACAGGTCGTGGCGCTGATCAGGCGTGGAATCCAGGAAGGATTTCCCGTTTTTCTTTTTGCTGGCGTCATCCAGTTTCTGCATCCCGGCGAGGAAGACTTTCTGGTCGGGCTGCGTATAGCAATCCTTGACGATCCGGGTCATGAATTCCCCGACTTGCGCATCTTTCGCGCCCGGCGTATCCGTCTTCGGCAGGATCGTCTCGGCGACCTCATCGAGGAAAGCGATGTCGGCATTGGAAAAATTGGTTCCCATCCCGCCAAGTTTTTGTTCGGGGGGGTTGGTACAGCCGGACAGGAAGGCCTCCGCTCCGATAATGGTTCCACCGAGCAGCAGGCTCACATGGGCTATGGCATCTCTTCTGTTCATGATCGAAATTTTTGGCGGTTTTTCTAAATGTTTTGTTTCTTGAGTTCATTGACGGCATGGTCCGCTGCCCGCGCAGTAAAGGCCATATAACTAAGGGACGGGTTGCAGCAATTGGCGGAAGCCATGAACGATCCGTCCGTGACGAAGACGTTCTTAGCGTCCCAGACCTGGTTCCACGAGTTAAGCACCGAGGTCTTCGGATCCCTGCCCATCCTGGCCGTACCCATTTCGTGGATGCCGCGGCCGGGGAAGGGGTTGTCGCTCCGGCTCCTGACGTTCTTGACACCCGCGACCTCCAGCATTTCCACCGCGTCGGCTTCCATGTCCTTGCGCATCTTGAGTTCGTTATCCTTCAGTTCACAATCTATGGCCAGGATGTTCAACCCCCACTTGTCCTTTCTGCTCTTGTCCAGCGTCACTTTGTTTTCATGGTAAGGCAGGATCTCGCCGAAACCTCCGATATTCATCATCCACGGTCCGGGCTCGGTCAGCGCCTCTTTGTATTCTTTCCCGATCGAATACTCGGCCACTTCGTGCTGATAGCCCTGGCGGCCGCCGCCGCCCTGGTAGCCGAACCCGCGGATATAGTCGCGCTTTTCGCCGCCCAGGTTCCGGTATTTGGGGATGTAGATGCCATTCGCACGCCGGCCATAATAATATTTATCCTCGTAGCCTTCCACGATGCCGCTGGCGCCGACGCCCAGGTGGTGGTCCATCAGGTTATGGCCCAGTTCCCCGCTGCTGCTCCCGAGCCCGTCCGGCCAGACATCGGTCGCCGAGTTCATCAGGACCCAGGCGCTGTTCAGCGTGCTGGCATTCAGGAAGACGATCTTGGACTTGAACTCATAGGTCTTGTTCGTTTCCGCGTCCAGCACTTCGACGCCCGTAGCGCGTTTCTTGTCCTTGTCATACAGGATCTTTGTCACGATCGACCAGGGCCTCAACGTCAGCCTGCCCGTCTTCATAGCCGCGGGGAGCGTGGAGGACTGGGTGCTGAAATAGCCGCCAAACGGGCAGCCGAGCCAACATTTATTCCTGAACTGGCAGCCCGGCCGGCCCTCGTGCGGGACTGTGATATTGGCCACCCGCCCGATGATCATGTGCCGCTTGCCTTTATAGTGCTCCTTGATCCTCGCCGCCACGTCCTTTTCCACGCAGGTCATATCATATGGCGGAAGGAAATGGCTGTCGGGAAGAATGGGGATATGCTCCACCGAACCGCTGATCCCGGCGAACTTCTCGACATAAGTATACCAGGGTTCGATCTCATGATACCGCACCGGCCAGTCGGTCCCGATGCCGTCACGCGCGTTCGCCTCATAGTCCCAATCGCTCCACCGGTAGCTCTGACGGCCCCACATGAGAGAGCGGCCGCCGGTGTGATAACCGCGGAACCAATCGAATCGTTTGATCTCCGTGTAGGGGCATTCCGAATCCTTCACCCAGTAATCCAGGTTCCATTCATTCAGCGGATAATCGCGCCGCAGGACGGGATAATCCTTTTTCATTTGTTCCGTTGCGTGCCCGCGATGCGGAAAGTCCCATGCTTCCTTGTTCGCATTGACGTAGTCTTTAATGTGTTCAATGTTACGCCCTCGTTCCAGCATAAGCACCTTTAAGCCTTTTTCCGTCAGCTCCTTTGCGGCCCAGCCTCCGCTGATGCCGGAGCCGATCACTATCGCGTCGTAAGTGTTGTCGGCCATGATCGTTAGCTATTTATATTAAGTGTTAAAAATACATATTTAGACATCGCAGATCCGAACCCCTTCCTCCAGCGCCGCCAGCTGATCGGCCCGCGTAGGGATGAATTCCTGCGCCACATATCCTGTATGGCCCGTCGCCAGTATCGCCCGCATGATCGCCGGGTAGTACAATTCCTGAGAGTCGTCGATCTCGTGGCGCCCCGGCACGCCGCCGGTATGGTAATGCCCGAAATACTGGTGGCTGTCCATGATCGTCCGGATCACATCCCCCTCGTCGATCTGCATATGATAGATATCATACAGCAACTTGAAGTTTTCCGAGCCCACCCGTTTCACCAGCTCGATGCCCCATTTGGAGTTGTCGCACATCTGGTCGGGATGGTTGATCTTACTGTTGAGCAGCTCCATATGGATGACCACGTTATGCTGCTCCGCGAGGCCGATGATCTTTTTAAGTCCGTTGACGCAGTTGATAAGACCCGTCTCGTCATCCATGCCTTCGCGGTTGCCGCTGAAGCAGATCAGGTTCCGGTAGCCGGCGGCGGCGACGAGACCGATATGGTCGGTGTAACTCTTGATCAGCGTCGGATGATATTCGGTGTGGTTCCACCCCTTCGTCAGGCTGATCTCGGCGCCGTTGCACATCGACGACCATATCCCGTGTGATTTGAGCACCGGCCAGTCGGCGGGGCCGACCAGGTCGATCGCTTCGAATCCAATCCTTTTGACGCCTTCGCATAGTTCGTCGAGGGGAATGTCGCCGTAACACCACCTGCAAACGGAATGATGGATGGCGCCGCGTAAAGATGTATTTGTCATGTTTGTGGCAGGGCCGGTTTCAAATTTGGCGGGGTCTTCGGTGACGCCGGACCGGAAGGACGACAGGACCGTAGCCGTCCCCAGCGCGGCGGTACCCGCAACCATCTTCTTGATAGCGGCGCGTCGTGAGGATTGATTAATCATAGCTGTGTCTACTCAGGGTTGGGGGTAATGAGCGAGGAAATTACGAAAAGTCCGGGCAAATAAATTACCGCCGGTATAATTTTTTGTCCCGGGCGGCTCTAACAGAGCCTTCAACGTACTATATTGCACGGACTTTACAAAAGCTTTTCACTCATGAACAGGAAGCTCAGAATGGGCATGATCGGAGGCGGCAAAAATGCATTCATCGGCGCCGTGCACCGGATCGCGGCCAATATGGACGGCCTCATCGAACTGGTCTGCGGCGCTTTTTCCAGCCACGCGGATAACGCAAGGGAATCTGGCCGGATGTTGTTCCTTCCGGAAGACCGGACCTATCTTTCATTCGAAGAGATGATCGAAAAGGAAAGCCGCCTTCCGGAAGACGTGCGCATGGACTTTGTATCCATCGTGACGCCCAACCACCTTCACTTTGCGCCCGCCATGCTGGCGCTGGAAAAGGGATTTGCCGTTGTCCTGGACAAGCCGATGACCTTTACGCTCGACCAGGCCGTGCAGTTGCAAAAGAAAGTCGCGTCGACGGGTCTTCCGTTCTGCCTAACCCATACGTATTCCGGCTATCCGATGGTTAAACAGGCCCGGCAGATGGTGAAGGAGGGCGTCTTCGGTAAGATCCGGAAAGTATACGTGGAATATCCGCAGGGCTGGCTGAGCAGGTTATCCGAAAAAGACGGCAGCAAACAGGCGGAATGGCGCACCGACCCCGCGCGCTCGGGGAAAAGCGGATGCATGGGCGATATCGGCACGCACGCCGCGCACCTCGCCGAATACATTAGCGGATGCAGGATCAAACAACTTTGTGCCGACCTCAGCATTGTGGTCGAAGGCCGCGCGCTGGATGACGACGGGAACGTGCTCCTGCGATTCGACAACGGCGCCACCGGTGTCCTTTTCGCCTCCCAGGTGGCCGCCGGTGAAGAGAACGCACTAAAGATCCGGGTATATGGAGAGAAGGGCGGACTGGAATGGGCTCAGCAGGAGCCCAATACGCTATTAGTAAAATGGCTCGATCAACCGATGCAGGTATACCGGGCGGGGACGCCCTGGATCTCCGCGGTCGCGCGGCACAATACGCGGACACCTTCCGGGCACCCGGAGGGATATCTGGAAGCATTTGCCAACCTCTATCGTAATTTTGCGCTGACCCTGGCCGCGCGGCTCGACGGAAAGCCCGCGCCGTCCGAGGCCCTTGATTTTCCCGGCGCCGAAGACGGCGTACGCGGAATGGCATTTATCGATACCGTCGTCCGGAGCAGCGAAAGCCGGGAGAAATGGACAAATTTTGACATTCCTTCATCCAAATAACTTTACTGTATGCGTACGATAAAAGGACCGGCGATTTTCCTGGCCCAGTTCATGGGAGACAAGCCCCCGTTCAACACCCTTCCTGACATTTGCAAATGGGCGGCGGGCCTCGGCTATACCGGTGTCCAGTTGCCCAGTTGGGATGGCAGGGTGATCGACCTTCAAAAAGCGGCGGAAAGCAAGACCTATGCTGATGAAATAACAGGTATCGTCGGCGATGCCGGCCTCCGGATCACGGAATTATCGACCCATTTGCAGGGACAGTTGGTGGCGGTTCATCCGGCATACGACGCCCTGTTCGACGGCTTCGCGCCAGAGGCTGTGCGCAATAATCCGAAAGCCCGCCAGGAATGGGCCGTGCGGCAGCTGAAGTATGCGGCCAAAGCGTCTCAGAATCTCGGCCTTAACGCCCACGCCACTTTCAGCGGCGCCCTCCTCTGGCCTACCGTCTATCCCTGGCCGCAACGGCCGGCAGGACTGGTGGAGACAGGCTTTCAGGAGCTAGCGGCCCGTTGGCTGCCGATCCTCAATGAATTCGACCGGTGCGGCGTGGACTTGTGCTACGAGATCCACCCCGGGGAAGACCTGCACGACGGCATCACCTACGAAACCTTCCTGCGGCACACCAACAACCATCCGAGGGCCTGTCTCTTATATGACCCCTCGCACTTTGTCCTTCAATGTCTCGACTACCTGGAGTATATCGACATCTATCACGAACGGATCCGCATGTTCCATGTGAAGGACGCGGAATTCAACCCAACCGGCCGCCAGGGCGTCTATGGCGGCTACCAGGCATGGATCGACCGCGCCGGCCGCTTTCGCTCGCTCGGCGACGGGCAGGTGGACTTCAAGTCGATCTTCAGTAAGCTTGCCGCGTACGATTTTCCCGGCTGGGCGGTCCTGGAGTGGGAGTGCTGCCTGAAGCATCCCGAAGACGGCGCCCGCGAGGGAGCGGTCTTTATCAGGGACCACATCATCCGGGTCACCGAAAAAGCGTTTGACGATTTTGCGGGCACGGGAAAGGACGAGAACTTCAATCGCGCCGTGCTTGGGTTGTAACAAGAAACAAAATTTATCCGGGGGTTGGACAAAATTTCGGAACTTGCCCCGCAACCGAAGATCCAAAAAAACGACTATGCGACACAACTTCTTGCTTTTACTTTCCGGCGCCCTGCTGATCGCGTCCTGTGGCGGCAATTCGGGGAACGAAAAAACGCCCGCGAAATCCGATACCTCAGCCGCCGCGGCTCCGGCACCCACCGCAGCTTCCGAAAAAGGCCTCGAGCTTATCGGCGCCAATGACTGCACCGCCTGTCACAGCATTCGGGTGGGCCAGGGGCCCAATACCGGCCCTGCCTATGAGGATGTAGCGGCAAAATACACACACGCGGCAGACACCACCGTCAACCGGCTGGTGAAGAAGATCATTACCGGCGGCACCGGCGTATGGGGCACGAACGTCATGACTCCTCACCCCGCGCTGTCCGAAGCCGATGTCCGGACCATGGTCAACTACATTCTTTCGTTGAAGAAAGCTTGACCTGGTGTAGAATTTTTTACCCAACCTGGGCGGATCCGGGAATCGATCCTGCATAAATAATGAATTCAGGGGCAGCTTCGGCTGCCCTTTCCTGTTGCTGCCTGGAATCGCGGCCGGGCTGGTCCATATTTTGTAAAGGTTCCGGCATAACCTTTTCCGCGCATTTGCTCCTCCCCTGCCGGCAACCTCATCACACAAACATGAAAAAA
>DATNBP010000110.1:0-59322 GCA_035572015.1 Puia sp.
CCAGGTCCTGGATCTTTCCGTTTGTAGCCTCGAACCGCCCGATATTCTCCGTAAGCGCCTTCATGAACCGCTTTGCGTGCTGCGGCGTCAGGATGATGCGCGCACGAACCTTGCTCTTGGGAGTACCCGGCATTACATTGACAAAATCGATCACGAATTCTGCGTGAGAGTGCGTGATGATCGCCAGATTGGCGTACTGACCATCGGCCATCTCCTCGCTGATCTCGATATTCAGCTGGTTGTTATTGGTCGCTTGTTCGGGCATATGTTGAATTTATGTAAAAGTACAAAAGGACGTCTGAAAGACGCCCTTTTGCAAAAATATCGACCCGCCCGGTAGCGGGTATGCTGTAAAAAATCAATTCTTAACGAAAAAAAGCTTTGTAGTTACATTGTCACCACCAATCGCCGCCGCAGCCGAGCTGTAATTGGTCGAATTGACGTTCGTTTCCGTAACGGGATAAGTAAACCTTTCTGGGAAAGTGGACTTAGCCTTATCCGGTGCCGGAAATACAGGGTAGCCGAGTCTTCTGGAATCTACCCATGCGTCCCAGGCTCTGTTGTAAAACGCTATCCACGCCTGTGTTCCGATTTTTTGCTGCCAGGTACCCGCTGCCGTGGCATAGGTAACAGAAGACTGATTGTAATACGCTTTGGCAGAAGCGGAGTCGCCCCCCCATTCTATGATAGACCCTTCCACTCCATTTTGATAGAAGCTCGCGGCCGTGCCACCCACGGAATAACCCCTTTCCGCCGCCTCAGCCAGATAGAACTGCGTTTCGGGATAGTCGATGAACACTCCCCTGAAGTCAGGCGTATAAATAATGGGAGCCGGCTTGGCGTGGCCAAAGTAAGAAACCCCATCCCCGGGAGTACCACCGGTATAATTGGCCGAAGTATCGCTATTCGTCGTAAAGAACAGCGGCAACCGCGGGTCATTATCTGACTGCAATTGCGTAATAAAAGTGGAACACGCGACGAAATCTCCCTGTCTTGCTCCCAGGATAAAAAAGTTGTAGATGGGGTTGACATAGGGCGGAGAGGACAAGTACGCAAAATTGGCATTGTCGGCATTCGATGTAAACACATTAGGCGCGGCCGCCTCGACGGTCGTTTTAGCGAGGGCGTCGTCTGCATCGGCGATCGTGATCCCCATCCTCAATTGCAAGGAACTCGCAAACTTCTTCCAGGCGTCGATATCCCCGCCATATATTTGGTCCGCGGAGCCTACTCCCGCTGATCCGTCATCCAAAGCGGCAATATCCGCCGACATGCGCGTCAACAAATCCTTGTACACGGTCATCGCATCATCGTATTTCGGAAAAGCGTTATTGACGAGGTTAAAAGCCGCGGAATAAGGAATGTCGCCATAAGTAGTGACCAGGTAATAAAACGCCATTACCTGCATGATATCGATCTGTGCGTGGACATTTGCCAATGCACCGGCGTCTGTCACCTGTATTTTTGCCAAAGAATCTGCCCGAACCAGATTGGCCAGGACATTCAGATAGAGCGTATTCCAGTCGGCATCCGGTATGCCCCGGTAAAAGATGTCATATTGACTTTCATTTAAATAAGTGGTCTCCTGCCAATACTGCTCGAAAAAATTCATGGGATTGAAATCGTAATCCGCTGTATTGAGCAGGTTTGACAGTTGCTGTTGTCCCCGGGTAAACAGGGCCGAGTAACTGATATTGGTCGGATTCTTCGGGTCGTTATTCAACTTCGTCAAATCCTTAGTACATCCGCCTAATAGCATCAGCAGAGCTGATACCATCCAGAAATTTTGCTTCAATATTTTCATTATCATTCAATTTAATAATTTCTAAAAAAGTCCTTCTCAAAAAATACATGCTTAGAAATTCACCTTCACATTAAATGAGAAATCTCTTGTCGAAGGATATACGCCGGATTGGAAGCCGCTGATATTACCGAAGCTTGTTCCGGATTCAGGATCCGCCATCGGTAAGTTCTTATGAATGATCCACAAATTGCGGCCGATCAGCGATAATTGTACGCCTTTGATCGATCTTGTGCCAGCCAGCAGCTTGTGAGGCAGTGAATAGCCCAAAATGGCTTCCCTTAGCTTGATAAAACCGGCGTCATACACAAAATTTTTGTCCGGAGCAGCGCCAAAACCATAAGCGGCGCCGGCAGCATTGTCCTGGATATAAATCGTGTTAGCCTTACCATCCGGAGTCACACCGGGCAAAATCACGCCGCCGCCATTGGCCACATCGGACCTTTTAGCTTTTCCATTGGCGTTGAGACCGGCAGTGATTGGATATAGGCCATCGTACTGCCCGAAATCCTGGTCGAGCGAAAATATACTCCCGCCCTGCTTGATATCAATCAGGAAACTCAAAGAAAAATCATTAACGCGCAGGCTGTTCCTGATACCGCCGATCCATTTGGGTTGGATCGATCCGATATTTTCATTTACGTCTGACGTAACCTCGTACATTCCGGTGTTAGGGTCAATCGTTGGCTTCCCATTGGTATAAATAAAATCCGAACCGCGCAGCTGGCCAAACGCCTGGCCTAATGGCGCATTCATGGTCTGTCCAAATGGAAATCCTGCCAATTGAAGGTCTTTTGCTTCCTGGCCGGAAGCGTCCTTGAACAACTGTACAACCTTATTCCTGTTGGCCGACCAGTTAACGGTGATATCCCATTGAAAATCTCTCGTCTTTACAGGCGTTCCATTCACGACAAGCTCCAGTCCCTTATTGGTCATGGAGCCTGCATTTTGAAATTCGGATGAATATCCGGTGGCCGCCGAAACGGTTACAGGCAGGATATCGTCGACCGTCTTGGTAGAATAATACGATGCCGTCAATCCCAACCTGTTCTGCAGGAAGGCCAACTCTAAATTGATTTCCTTGCTCCTCGTACGTTCCGGTTTCAGATCCGCGTTGTTCTTGGTGGTCAGCAAAGACCCAACCGGGCTGCCGCTGTAGGGAGTCAAAATACTGTACGTGTCATATACGCTATAGATGGGTGCGTCGGCGCCGACCTCTGCATAGTTCGCGCTCAACTTGCCATAACTTAACCAGTTAGCATTCTGCAACAATTTGGAAAACACAAAGCCTGCGGCCACAGACGGGTAATAATATGCATTATGCCCTTTAGGTAAAGTGGAAGATATGTCTCTGCGGAGTGTTCCCTCCAGGGTAAGAAGCTCATTGTAGGATAACGAGGCAGACCCATAGACGCCATTGACCTCTCTGATACCATCATATTCAGCCGGCGCGGCCGGAGTGGCGGCAGAATTACTCAAGGCCCATACGCCGGGTAATGCAAGACCCCCATTGGTTTGGGAGGAGGTGGTTTGATCTTCGGAATGTCTGAGATTCGCACCCACCAAAGCATTCAAGTTAAAGGAGGTCCCCAGGTTCTTATGAAAATTTGCCATCAGGTCCACGTTCCTTTCATAAAAATCGTCAAGGAACTTCGAATATCCGGAAACCTCTACCGACCCTATATTGGCCCTGTTTTCCTGTATCCAGTGGTACTGGTCCAGGGAGACCCGGCCGGTAAAGGACAGCCAGTCGGTGGGATCCCACTTTGCATTTACGTTGCCGATAAGGCGTTTGCGGTCATCGCTTTCGTAATTCTGGTATCGCGAAAAATAAAGGTTATCCCAATAGATTGGCTTACCTCCGTTATAAGGGTCCGCCCAGTTCCAAGTCGTATTTGCATGCGTTCTTTCGTAAGCCTGTTTCAATTCCTGGACGTCCACGTTCATTTCCCACCATTGCCTGAAATTGTTCATTGGGTTGGGCGCTCTATCGGGAGAATATCCCGTTTCATATCTTCCCGTTGCCGGAATATCGTAATAATTGGCTTCGCCGCCGATTGTAAGGTTTTTCAATACATTGTAAGTGGCGGCAAGCGTCAGAATATTCTTGACCTGGTTACTGTTAGGCAAGATACCGTTCTCATCATCTCTTGTAAAACCGAATTTGTATGAACCTTGCGCATTTGAATTGGTTATCAAAATGCTTTGGGACGTGGATACCGGTTTATTAAAAAAAGTGATGGGTCCGTTTTTCGCCGCCACCCAGGGCCGTTCTGTTTGATAGTAAGGCGAAGTCGGGTCCAGCGCGTCCCATTGATATACCATTTTATTCGGGTCGAAAGCCGCACCAAAAGATGCATCTTCGGTTGTCGGAACCAGTGGACCGAGGCCCTGCTTGCCGGTATAACCATAAAAGTAAGGGGCGAAGCCCGTCCCGTCATCATAATACGGGCCATAGCCCGCACCATATTCATGCTGGTATTGCGGGAAAGTGCTCATATCAATATAACTTCTTCTTACGCCCAGATTAAGGGAAACATTGAGGCCGTTGGAGCCCTTTTTGGTAGTTACTAAAATAACGCCATTGCTTGCCCTCGAACCATAAAGCGCAGTTGCCGCGGCACTTTTCAAAACGGTAATAGAGGCGACGTCATCCGGATTCAAATCGGATATGGGGCTGCCGTAATCGTAGCCGCCGCCCCCGGACATTTGGCCAACGCTGTTGGTATTGTTGTTATTGACCGGCACCCCGTCAATGACAAAAAGCGCCTGGTTGTCGCCGGTAATCGACTTGTATCCTCTTAAAATGACATTCGTGGATCCTCCCAATGTATTGTTTTGAGAGATCTGTACACCCGCAACCTTACCCGACAGGGATTGAGCGATGTCAAAACTCCTGTTGTCGCTTACATCGGAGCCGGAAATAGTTTGCGCCGCATAGGCGACCCGGTTGCGGCTTCTGGCAATACCAAGAGCGGTTACAACGACCTCGCTTAAGTTATTTTTTGAGCCCTGGAGCATGACAGTGAGAGTGTTTTCCGAACCTACTGTAATCTCCGTAGGAGCTGCGCCGGTGGCTGAGGCAGACACGACCAAAATGTCCCCGGGTTTTGCTTTGATGGTAAATTTCCCTTCGGCATCGGCAGCTACTCCAGCCCTGCTGGACTTAATTTTAACCGAAGCAAATGGGATAGGTTGATTTTGGGCATCGACTACTCTGCCTGTAATGGTTTTTTGTTGTGCAAATACCCACCCCACGGAGAGGAGGAGCACCGCCAACAGTGATAGACATTTTCTCATGTGACGCGTTTTGGTTTTTGGAGATAGCGACAGCTAACTCATTTCAAGTGATAGTTATCTTACGGTAGATTGGGGACGAAATGGTGTCCCTTTGACAGGATATAGGCGTGTTTAAACTATCCCGACGAATAGATGATTGCCGTTGGCAGTGTACTCATGTGACTCAATTTGGGTTTTGAACAATCAGGTCGGGGCATATAGCCCCATACCCGTTACCGCGGACCCGAAACAGTGAAGACAAGGAAATCCAAGCTCCTGCTGCAAACCTATCTAAAACTTCCCAAATTGAAAAATCCGCTTTGCGGACAGCAAAAAACGATCCCGGGGTTTTCTCCTGGGATCAATGAATCATCTCGTTGACAACCAACGAGAAATCATTCGCGATCCAAATTTGTCAGGCAGTGCTGATCGCTCACTTGTTGAGCGATGCAATCAGTTGCACCAGAAACAATTCATTGAGATCATCACCCCGGTGGCTGCTAAAGAATGCGTCCACTTTCGGCTTTGCCGCAGCAAGGGCTTCCCGGATCGACTTCTTCTTCAGATCGACCTTTTTGAATTCCTTGCCGCCCGGCAACCCGATATAATAGTCGTTCTCGTCGGTATATTCATCGTAATTGTGGCCGCTTTCCACCATCCCGTCCGTATGATAGTTGGCCTTTTCAAAGCTCGTCCTGACGAGTTTGTACAACCCATACCCCGCGGTCCCGGGATCAACCAACTGCTGGTAGAAAAGATTGGGCTGCAAGGCCCCGACCTTTACAAAGACGAGAGATTTGCCCTCGCTCCTTAGTGTGAAGGTCTTGATGGAGGACGCGTCTACCTGCACCACGGTCTTCTGATCAGTGAGGTACAGGTCGTGCGTAATCTTGTCATAGTTGTACATCAGGCTGTCGCGGGAAATGACGACGCCGTTCTGCGTCGTGACCGCGCCGTCCACCCAGTCGGGAAACAGATACCGGCTTCCTCTGGTATTTTCCTTTCCTGCGTGAAAATTCACAAATGAGCCGACGGCCCGGGAATTGCCGTTTCCGGCCTGCAGGTCGGTCAGGTCCTGGATCGCCTGATCGACACGGATCGAGTTTTCATTTGATTGAGCAAAGGCAACGGTTCCCATCCCCATCATTCCAATTAAGATAAGTCTGTGTTTCATGTATGCAGTGATTTTGGTCAATTTACAAAAAACATTCAAAAAAAGGCCGGCAAATTGCCGGCCTTTTTCATACTATTTCGATCTAACTTATTTATTGAACCTGTCGATAACCGTTCGAGGTCCGCTCCCCGTCAAGGCCTGGTAGAAGAACTCATAGGCGCCGTTAACAGGGTCCGCAATGATAATATCCGGACCGGCGGTAACAGTTACTCCGCCGCCCGCCATTGTTGCCACGTCAGCGGCATTCAGCGAAACGGCAAAGTTGCTGAGCGTCCCGGCATTATTTGTGAAGGTCACCTCATACCTCGGTTGGATATAGTATCCGCTGGGAACCTCGATTTGGGTGGGGTTGATCGGGCTGAAAGTGGCGGAGAGATTTGTCCCGCCGCCGCTCGTCGGACCCGAGCTGTCGCTATTGTTCCAACGGGTCCAGTTCCAGGTGTACACCCCGGCGATCGGATTACCCACCTGGTGAAAATAAATCGTTCCGAGGTTCCCGCTGATGGTACAGCCTGGTGCCTGGGTGATCGTCAACGGAAGCATATAGCTGGATGCCGGGTCGACTTTCCACGGATAGAAGACTACGTAGAACGTGGCCAGCCGGTTCATGCTTCCCGCCTTGACCGTTCCCGTAAGGGTCGGTATGGTGTAAGTAGAATCCGGGAACAGGGCAAACTGGACATGATTCGGATTCGAGATATAATTGTTGAGCGCCGTCTGATCGATGGTCAGTGTGATGGGAACGTCCTTGGTCGGCGGATTCGGTGACGCGATATTGACCGTGAACCAGACCGTATCCGGGGTGAGATCCGAAGAGTTCAAACCCAGGTTGGCGCCGGTAAAATAAGCAAGGCCGGCAGCCGGCGCGTTCGGGGTCGGGCTCGTAGTGGCTGTCGTGATCTCGGCGATCTGACCCAGGTTCGAAAAGTCAACGTTTGGCTTGTCCTTCAGGCAACCTGCCAGGGCCGCTGTAATAAGACCGGGAACTAATATTTGAATTCGTTTCATAATTGTAGTGTTGAGTTTTTGTTAAGGCATCCAGAAGATCTTCGAATTGATGACATCGATGGTCCCTTCTGCGTTCGCATTCGCCGAATTGGTTGTGTACTCGTCGGTCGGATAAATAAGGCGGATCGGCGGATGCGCAGCGACGGTGCCCGGGTAAATGGAGGTGGGAAGATCATTCGGGATACCCAGTCTCTTCCAGTTGTTCCAACTCGTGATCGGATCAAACACGTTCAACGCGGCCCACTCCTGGGTAATGATCAGGGTGATCGGGTCGGGAGCGACTGCCCAGTTGGTTTTTGCGTCATTCTGCCCGATATAGGTATCCGCTGCGGCCATGTAATCGGTGGATGTCCCCTGGAACATGATCCGGAAGCTTTCCTCCACCGCGGTCTTGTAAGCCGTTTGGGCATCGGTGATCGTCGAGCCCGCGCCAATATAGCCACGTTGCAACGCTTCAGCCTGAAGGAACAGGCTTTCAAATGCCGGAAGGATGTAAGCACTCATGGAATATGACTGCAGGATG
This sequence comes from Puia sp., assembly GCA_035572015.1. GTDB lineage: Bacteria > Bacteroidota > Bacteroidia > Chitinophagales > Chitinophagaceae > Puia. The sequence goes on from DATNBP010000110.1 coordinate 7,786, forward strand.
CCGGGGCCTACCGCGGAAATGACGGTGTTGTGTTCCGAACCATCCTGGCTGCCGAACGCGCGGCCCTTCACGATACCGTTATTATTCAGGGCGTAGAAGCGATCGGCCCGCGGATCATTATGGTTCTGGTAAAAATTCACAGCATAGCTGCAGGCCCGGTACAGATCATGGTCCTGGTAGTGGCCGTTCCCGGTCGTGAAGCCGACGTTCTGCCAAATCGGAGTTTGCTGCGACTGACTGCTGTTCGAATACCCGGGGTTGACCGCTGCGTCCGTTCCGGCCGGCAGGAAATCGTCCGCCGTCATGCCGCTAAGTTCCGAGGAGATCAGCGTGCCGCCGCCGGACCACGCCGTCAGATTCAAAAGGATTTTCAGCTTTACTGTGTTTCCAAAGAGTATCCAGTTGGTCATATCGCCGCCGAACATAATATCGTAATTACCGGGATTGTCCGCGTCTCCGGGCGCCGCCTTGATAGCTGCTATCCCCGAATCGATCTTGTGCACGATGCTTGTATAAACTGTAGCCGCGTCATCGTACTTCGGGTAATTAAGAGTGCCGCCCTGCAAAGCCTGTGAATACGGAACATTGTTGTAGATGTCGACCAGCCGTTGATAATGGAATGCTTCCATAATTTCAGCGATGCCCAGGTAATTTGCTTCCTTCGGGTCCTGCGAGTTCTTGATGATGTATTGATAGTTGACCAGGCAGGTATTATACACATAGTCCCAATTTGCCGCTCCGTATCCATTGTTCAGGTTGTACGTGGCCGTCGTCCCGTAGCCGCCATAGTCCCCGCTGAAGGCCCAATAGCCCATAAACAGATCAGCAAAATCCGTAAAGCCGGCGTTGAACGATGAATTCGCCGAGGCGCCAAGGGCCGCGGAAAGGAGGAACTGTGAGCTCACCTGCGAAGGCCTGTTCGGGTTCGGGCTGTTGATATCAAATGTTCCTTTCTTACACCCGGCCGCCAGTACCAGGATACACAGGGCGGGAGCTGCTAGATATAATTTAATTCGTTGATACATACGTTGTTTTTTTAGTCGTTACAATGATCAGAAGGTAAGGTTTAGCGTAGCGGTGAAGAAGCGGGTCGGAGGTGTTTGACCTTCACCGGTTCTGCCGACGTCATTACCCGTCCCCTCGTTGAATTCCGGGTCCGTCCACTTGTTCGTGGAAGGACGAAGCATCAGCAGATTCCGGCCGGAGAGGTTAAGCGATGCACCCTGGAGGACCTTTGTCCCCTGATAGAGTGACCTGGGTATGTCGTAAGTGATCGACACTTCTCTCAACTTCCATGCGTCGGCGCTGACCACGTAGTTGGCGCCAACCGAGTTGTAGAGGGAGGGCCAGAACACAAAATTGCCGTCGTCAACCGTAACATTCGTATTGGGAACCGACTTCCCGTTGACCACGATGACCGAATTCGGGAAGACGAAGTGTTGACGGCCGGCGGCTGCGGTAGTTAGGCCGTTCCCCGAGAAGTCCATGGCTTCGCCGATCACGTTGAAGATCTTGTAGCCCCCGCGGTAGTCCATCGTCGCTGCAAAGTGAAAATTCCTCCATTGCAGGTTCGTGGTAAGCCCGATGACGTCCTTGGGAGTAGCCTGCCCGAGTATGCTGAGGCTGGTGCTCTTGGTAGGCATCCCCGTGACCGCATCCACAATCACATGGCCCTGGGCGTCCCTTACCCAGTCATAGCTTTCGATGACGGGATAGGGTTGACCGACCACAGCGAACGAGTTGGGGTTACCGCCGTTGTTCTGGCCGGCATTCTGGTAACCATTGACGACCTGGGTGATGGTCAGGCTCTTTTGACCTCCGTTGATGGACAGAACCTTGCTGGTGTAATGCGTCCAGTTGACGCCGACGCGCCAATTCCAGTCGCGGCTGTGAACGATCGTCGCCTGCAACTCGCTTTCTATACCCTTGTTCAGGGTACTGGCTGCGTTCACTAATGCCTGGCCATAGCCTGACGAAGGCGGAATTTGCGCATATACGATACCGTTGGTCAGCTTTTGCTGATACGCAGCAACAGTCAACGAAAGAATATTGCTGTAACCCATCTCGACGCCGACTTCGTCTTCAACGACGGTCTCCGGCTTAATATTCGGGTTGGCGATAGTTCCGTTGAGCGCGTAACCTCCTACACCGCTGTAGGGGAAACCGAGCCCGGTCGTGCCGTACAAGGTAGCGTCGGTGGCGTAAGCGCCATCGGCGATGTAGGCGGACCCCTGGCCGAGTGCGGAAACGTTACCCGTTAACGAGTGGGCGAACCGCACTTTCAGGAAGTTGAAGCCATCGCTCTTGCCCATCGACTGGATCAGGTCGCTGACGACCAACGATGCGTCTATATCATAATAAGGAATGAATCTGTTTTCTTTCGACAGGCGGGAGTCAATATCCGTACGGTAAGATCCGTGGATAAAAGCGAAATTATTGAACCCGACCGTTGCTTCCCCGAAATAACCCAGCTTGCGGGCTTCCTCCGTCACGTTACCGACCTGGGGAATACCAGTCAGACTGCTAACATTGTAGACCGGGAAGAACAGGGCACCTGCGTTGATGGAGTTCCCCGTGATCTTGTTATCGATATAGGTCGTACCCACGGTCGCGGTCAGGCTGAATTGCTTGTTAAGATTCTTGTTGAACGTAGCAAGGAAGTCTGACGTCACGAGAAAATTGTTATACCCAACTGTTGCAAAGGTCGGCTGCGGGTTCCCAAGACTGGCATTGTATTTCAGGCCTTCGGTGGTCACCGGAACCACCCCGTTTCCCGCCGCATTCGAGTACATCACCGTATCACTCTGGCTCGAAGCAAAGGTCGAATAGTTGTAGCCGGCATTACTGATACTATTGGAACGCGCGAGGTAATTCGCGGACAACCGGTAGGAGAAGGTCAGCCAGGAGGTCGGCTTCAGACCAAGGTGCAGATTTCCCTCAACGTTCTGGTCGGTCGTGACACTGCGGTCGTTCGCGGCTACCCAGTAAGGGTTGGAATAGTAGTCGTTAAAATAGCCATCAGGCGTCGAAAATTTATCGGTGGCCCAATTCTTATACCGCGAAATCGGAATATCCGACGGTGTTTCCAACAGGTTGTCGTACAACGAAGCCTCATTGGAACACAGATCCGTCTTCTTATAAGTATATGCCAGCGAAAAGTCTGAGCTGAATATCCCGCTGGTTTTCGAGCCGCCCAGGCGGATCACGTCCCGTTTGCCTTTATCGTCCGGCACTACGCCCTTTTGATTGACATCCTGCGCGCTCACATAGAATCGGCTATTGTCATCGCCCGCGCTGTAGGAGAAGGTGTTCATGGTAGTGATCCCCGTGTTAAAGAAGTTCTCCTTCTGGTTCTTTACCGGTTGATAAGGGATGGTTTGGTATGTGCCGTCAAAGACCACACGCCCGATCGGCACGACTGCGCCGGGGCGGTACTCGGGACCGTAAGCCTGGTTCTCATATGGAACCTGGCCGGAAAGATCATTGAAATCGTTGATCCAACGCTCACCACCGTTGCTGCCAAAGCGCTGCTGGAAGGCTGGCATGTATGCAACGTGCTCTGCTGAAACGGCCGTTGAAAAATTGATTTGCGGTTTTCCCCGCGTCCCTTTCCTGGTCGTGATGATGATCACGCCGTTGGAGGCATCGGAACCATAGACGGCCGACGCGCTGGATCCTTTCAGAACTGTAATATCGATGATATCGTCCGGATTCAGCGTGCTGATATCATTGTAGAAGATCGCCCCGTCCACCACATACAAGGGCTGGTTATTACCTGTCAGCGAGCGGTTCCCGCGCAACGTGACACGGGTGGGCGCAAACACGCCGTTATTCACCGTGTTGATCTGCAGGCCGGATACCTTACCAGTCATCCCGTTGATCGCGCTGACCGGCGCCGCCTGGTTCAGGCTCGCACCGCTTACCTTGGCGGTTGAATATCCCAGCTCGCGGGCCTGCCGTTGAACGCCCAAAGCGCCGGTGATCACAACTTCGGCGAGGTTTGATTCCTTCCGTACGACCTGGATCGACATCGGACCGTCCGTCACCTCAACTTGTTTAGATTGAAACCCCGCGCCGCTGATCACCAGCGTTGCTCCGGGCCTGGCTTTGATAGTGAAATTCCCATCCCCGTCGGCACTGGTACCGACCTTGGTACCTTTGACCTGGATGGTAACGAACGGCACAGGCTGGCCCTGTTGATCAGTGACCCTGCCGGTGTACTGTTTTTGAGCAAGTACTGATAAGCAGCAAACCAGTAGTGCTACCAGCGATAGACTTTTTCTCATGTGACTCTAAATTTTGGTTTATTCTAACTTTTAAATCGCCATACATAACAGACTCAGCTATAGGGCATATAGCTGCGCGGGCAGGACGGATTACCTACGAAAACCAGGACTGAATGCGGGAAGATGCTGTTGAGGAGGATTCAAAATGTATCCATAGAATGTGTACGCAGGACGCCATGTACAACATCCGTTAACCGATGTGATCGGCAATAGATCTTTTCTCATGCAACGCTAGTTTTAGTAGTAGTGGGTCGTAAATTATATTAAGTTTTTATACCAGCCAAAAAAAATGTTAATTAACATTAACGTTTAGATTAAAAATCGAGACGTTGCAATCGATTTATATTTTAACATAACAGATTGAAATAAAATTCTTTATAAATATGGCAGATCTTCAGGTGTTTCCAGAGATTAAATTTTTTTACTTCCAACGCGCTTTTCCCCTTCAACCTTACCAGCCTTCCGAGCATTCCGCCCCGTTCAATAAATCGAGCGGCGGTTTTCCTCCGAATATTACCTTTGCGGCATGGAATTACTAGACGGCCGGCTCGCTTCGCGCACCATCCTGGACTTGCTGCAGTTGAAAGTAGCTCAATTAAAGACGGAAGGAAAGAAAGTACCCCACCTGACGGCCGTGCTGGTCGGCAATGACGGGGCCAGCGAAACATATGTGGCTTCGAAGGTCAAAGCCTGCGCCGCGATCGGCTATAAATCAACCCTCCTTCGATTGGACGCCACGGTCAGCGAGAACCGGCTTCTTACCCTGATCGAAGAATTGAACAACGACGCCGATATTGACGGTATCCTCGTCCAGCTTCCCCTGCCCCGCCATATCTCCGATGAAAAGGTGATCAATGCGATCCACCCGTCAAAAGACGTCGATGGATTCCACCCGGTAAACGTCGGTAAGATGGTCCAGGGACTGCCAACATTTATTTCGGCCACCCCGCACGGCATCCTGCTCCTGCTCGACCACTATAAGATCGACACCCGTGGCATGCACGCCGTTATCATCGGCAGGAGCAACATCGTAGGCAGACCGATGGGCATCCTGCTAAACGCCAATACCCAGCCCGGCAACTGCACCGTGACCACGTGCCACTCCCATACCCGGAACCTCCGGGAGATCTGCCTTCAGGGGGACCTTATTGTCGCGGCTATCGGGCGTCCGGAGTTCGTTGATGCTTCGATGGTAAAAGCCGGTGCAATCGTCATCGATGTCGGGATCACCCGGGTTCCCGATGCGGGCAAAAAAAGCGGTTTTGGACTCAAAGGCGACGTACACTTCGCTTCGGTCGCGCCGAAATGCAGCTATATCACCCCCGTCCCCGGCGGCGTCGGGCCGATGACGATCGCTGCATTAATGAAGAATACTTTAACAGCCTGTCAGCAACGAAATGGCGCCTGACACCTCCCATCTGCCGCTTACCGGCAGCCACGATAATACATCGCGCGCCGGGGGTCCCGGCGCCGTTCCATCCGCGGATCTCTTTTCCCCTGCTGAGCCCGGCCTTCCCGTGATGGAACGGTTCTATACCCTCCAGGGCGAAGGTTTCCATAGCGGTAAGGCTGCCTGGTTCATCCGTCTTGCGGGCTGCGATGTCGGCTGCGTCTGGTGCGATGTCAGGGACAGCTGGGACGCCGCCCGCCATCCTGTGTTACCCATTGACCAATTGGTCCGCGAAGCATCGTCCAGCCCCGGTCGCCTGGCCGTTATTACGGGCGGCGAACCTCTGATGCACGACTGCTCCGGATTGACGGCCCGCCTGAGGGTAGCCGGTTTCGCCACCCACATCGAAACCTCCGGAGCCTGGCCGCTTACCGGGGACTGGGACTGGATCACGCTGTCCCCCAAAAAATTCAAAGCTCCCCTCCCCGCGATAGCTCCGCTTGCATCAGAGCTTAAAGTCGTGATATATAATAAATCGGATTTTGACTGGGCAGAGAGCTGGGCAGCGGAAATGAACCCTGGTTGCCTCCTTTACCTCCAGCCGGAATGGAGCCGGTCCGAGACAGTAACTCCGCTGATCATCGAGTATATAAAGCACCACCCCCGCTGGCGCTTTTCCCTGCAACTGCACAAATACATCCACGTCCCCTGACGCGCCTGCAGGCCGCCCCTTACTCCCGCCGCCCAGGACGCAGCTCAATTGTTCGGCTGAATGAAAATATGTAACTTACCCGGATGAAAAACCATATCCCGCTGCTCGGACTCCTTTTCCTTTTCTTTGCCAAACCGGTTCACGCCCAGTACAATCCGGACAAAGTCCCCAAAAAAGCGCAAAATCTCTATAATAAAGCCCTCGACATGGCCCAGGACGACCTGCCCGGCGCCATGCGCCTCCTCGACCAATCCATCCAAATCGATCCGAACTACGAGGAAGCCTACCTGTCCCTCGCTGGGATGTACGCGTCTCAAAAAGACTACCGGAAAGCGGTCGACAACTACGAAAAAGCGCGTGGCATCGATAGCATCTATTTCAGGGACTTCAACCTTCCTTATTCCATCGACCTCGCCGGCCTCGGCGAATTCGACAAGGCATTGGAGGCTGTCCGGTACTTTTTGACCGATCCACACCTGAACGAAACCAGCAGGAAAGCAGGTGAATACCGGCAGCATTGCTTTGAGTTTGCACTCAGCTATGCGGCCACCCACCCCGCATCGGGTTATAAATTCGAACCGCACAATCTCGGCGACAGCATCAATACCGATGTGTCGGAATATTTTCCGACGATCACCATCGACGGCAATACGCTGATTTTCACCCGGCGCGTCCAGCACGTCAACGAAGACTTTTATGAATCCACCAGGACGAATGGCGCCTGGAGCAAGGCGATCAGTCTTCCCGGAAATATCAATACGAATAACAACGAGGGTGCACAGAATGTCTCACAGGACGGCCAATGGCTGATCTTCACCGGATGCAATTTTCCCGACGGTCACGGCAGCTGCGACCTGTATATTTCCTATCTCACGCCCGACGGCTGGAGCGCGCCGGAAAACCTCGGCGATAGCATCAACTCAGAGTTCTGGGAGTCCTCGCCTTCCCTTTCCCCCGACAAAAGGGACCTCTATTTTGCTAGCCGCCAGCCGGACGGCTACGGCGGCAGCGACCTGTATGTTAGCCATCGGCTCCTCAACGGCCATTGGAGCCTTCCCGAGAACCTGGGTCCCGCCATCAATACGATCGGTGACGAAGCGGCCCCTTTCATCCATGCCGACAATCAAACCCTTTATTTTACCTCCAATGGACGCCCCGGCTATGGAGGCGATGACCTCTTCGTCACGAGAAAAGGACCTGATGGAACCTGGGGCAAACCCGAAAACCTGGGATATCCCATCAACACGATCGACAACGAAGGAAGCCTTGTCATCGCCGCCGATGGAAAGACAGCCTACTATGCCAGCGACCGCGCAGATAGCCGAGGCGGCCTGGACCTCTACACATTCGAGCTCCGCCAGGACGTCCGGCCCGCCAGAACGCTTTGGGTAAAAGGGAAGGTATTCGACTCGACCACCCACAAAGGTCTTCCGTCCAGCGTCGTCCTAACGGATCTGGCTACCCGACAGATCATCAGCGACCTGCAAACCGACGAAACCGGCAATTACCTGATCACGCTCCCCGAAGGCAGGAACTATGCCTTCGACGTCAAGAGAAAGGGATATCTCTTTTTCTCAGAGAACTTCGCACTGACCGGCAACACAACGGATACCGTCTATCACATCGACATCCCCCTCCAACCGCTCGCGGCCAACGCGGTGGCGGTTCTGAAGAACATCTTCTTCGAAACCAACAAGTACGACCTCCGGCCCGAATCCGGCACCGAACTCGACGCCGTCGTCCAGCTCATGAAAGACAACCCGACGCTGAAGATCCAGATCAACGGCCACACCGACAATTCAGGCAACCAGGCCGACAACATCAAGCTATCGGAAGAGCGCGCGAAAGCCGTCACTTCATACCTGATCGCCAAAGGCATCTCGCCCGCCCGCCTGACTTCGAAAGGATGGGGCGACGCCCAGCCGGTCGCCGACAATGGTACGCCGGAAGGCCGCGCGAAGAATCGCCGCACCGAAATGAAAGTCATCAGCCGCTAAGGCCCGCATCACTGCGACGCCCGAATTCACGCATGGACGCTCCGCCCATGCAAACCTTCATCCACCGGCACCCGAATTCACGCTGGGATGCCCGCACCCATGGACGCCCCTGCGAATAAAAGTTTTCCCCACTGCAGCCTGACAGCAGTGAATTCGCATTTTTCTCCACCGGAAATTCCCGGCTCCGCTAACTTGGCCGTCCAATTGAACCCCCATGGAAGATGAGATCGTATCGTTGCTTGCCCTTACGCGGATCACCGGCATCGGTCCGGTTCACACCAGGACACTGCTCACCGCCTTCGGAAGCGCCGCCGCCGTATTCGGCGCGGACCGCAGCGCCTTGCAAAAATGCGGGCTGCACGACGATCTGATCGAGGCGATTCTGCACTATGCCGGCTTTTCCGATTTGCATGCGGAAATCCGGTACCTCCGGCAAAATAATATTCGGATCCTTCGGTTCGACGACGCCGAATATCCCAGGCGATTATCCGCATTACCCTATTCCCCGATCGTCCTTTTCTTTCAGGGGAACACCACCCTCAATGCTAAGAAAGTCATCGCTATTGCAGGGACACGCACGCCGACGCAGCATGGGATCAGGATGACGGAACAATTCGTCAGAGACTTGAAGCAACCGGACCTGCTCGTGTTAAGCGGCCTTGCGTTCGGCATCGACGCCGCTGCACACCAGGCGGCGTTAGCAGCCGGCATTCCTACCATCGGCGTCCTCGGCAGCGGATTGAACCAGATTTACCCAAAGGAACACTGGGGCCTCGCCCGGTCAATGGTCGGACAAGGTGGTATCTTGAGCGCAGCACCCTGCAACGCCAAAGCCGCGTTGCACAGTTTTCCGGTTCGCAACCAGTTGATCGCCGCGATCAGCGACGTCCTGGTCGTCATGGAAACGGGTCTGAAAGGCGGGAGCCTCTCGGCAGCCAGTGCGGCCGAATTGTTGCACAAACCGGTCTTCGCAGCTCCCGGTAGGATGTCCGATGAAAAAAGCTACGGCTGCCTCGGGCTGATCCGGGAAAAGAAAGCCACGGTGCTGCTGTCCGCCGCGCAGGTCAATGCCGCCATGGGCTGGCGACAGCACGCAAATCGCCCGACTCATCAACCTTCTCTGCCCTTTGATGCGATACAACATCCGGAACCCTCCGACCCGCTCCCGGGTACCTCTGCCGAAGAAGAGAGCCTGCTGACATTGCTCGTCGGGAAGGACAGCATCGCTTTCGACGACCTCGTCGTATTGTCCCGACGGCGTGCTCCTTACCTCTCCTCCACCCTCCTCGGCCTTGAGCTCAGGGGACAGGTCCGCTGCCTTCCCGGCAATCGTTACTGCCTCGCAGGTCGTTGATTCCCACCGGGGATTTTAAATTTGGACCATACCAACCGCCTATCCTATCTTTGCACATGGCAAGAATAAATCCCCCCGCCGCTAAGGCGCCCTCCTCAAAATTCTTCGGCGAAGGCCTCACTTTCGATGACGTTTTGCTGCTGCCCGCATTTTCGCAGGTCCTGCCCCGTGAAGCCGATATCCGCAGCCAATTGACCCGTGACCTGACGCTTAATATTCCCATGCTCTCTTCGGCTATGGACACGGTAACCGAAGCCACTCTCGCCATCGCGCTGGCCCGGGAAGGCGGCATCGGCATCCTTCATAAAAATATGAGTATCGATCGCCAGGCGGAACAGGTCCGGAAGGTGAAACGGAGCGAAAGTGGTCTCATCATCGATCCCATCACGCTACACGAAGACTCGACCATTGGCGACGCCCTTCGCCTCATGAAAGAAAACAAGATCGGCGGCATCCCGGTCGTCGACAACGCCAAAGTGCTGGTCGGCATCCTTACCAACCGCGACCTTCGCTTTGAAGACAGCAAGCGCCGGAAGGTCAGCGAGGTGATGACGCCCAAGGACCGGCTCATCACGGCGCCCGAAGGCACCGACCTCAAAAAAGCAGAGAAGATCCTGCAAAAATACAAGATCGAGAAGCTGCCGGTTGTGAACCGTCAGGGGCGACTGATTGGCCTGATCACGTACCGCGATATCCTCCAGCTCTCCAGCTATCCCAACGGGGTGAAAGATTCTTATGGCCGGCTCCTGGTCGGGGCGGCACTCGGCATCACCAAGGACTTGCTTGATCGCGCCGCCGCCCTCCAGCAGATTGGCGTCGACGTCGTAACCCTCGACAGCGCCCACGGACATCATATCGGAGTGATCACAGCGCTCAAGACGTTGAAGAAATCCTTTCCTAAACTCCAGGTTATTGCCGGCAATGTCGGCACGGCCGCCGGCGCCCGTGCCCTGGCGGACGCAGGAGCGGATGCAATAAAGGTGGGTATCGGCCCGGGCTCGATCTGCACTACCCGCATCGTCGCCGGAGCCGGGGTTCCGCAAATCACCGCGGTGATGGAGGCGGCATCTGCCGTGAGCGGCCGGAAGATCCCGGTAATCGCCGACGGCGGCATCCGCTACACCGGCGATATGGTCAAAGCGCTCGCGGCGGGAGCCAGCACCGTCATGATGGGAAGCGTCTTTGCAGGCGTCGAGGAAAGTCCCGGCGAAACGATCATCTATGAAGGCAGGAAGTTCAAGGAATACCGGGGCATGGGGTCGATCGGCGCGATGACGCAGGGCAGCAGTGACCGCTATTTCCAGGACATGGAAGACGACATCAAGAAACTGGTGCCGGAAGGCATCGAGGGTCGCGTTGCCTTCAAAGGCCATCTGTCGGAAGTGGTTCAGCAATATGTCGGCGGCCTGAGATCAGGCATGGGGTACTGCGGGGCAAAGGACATCCCCACCCTTCAAAAACTGGCCCAATTCATCCGGATCACCAACGCAGGCATGAAAGAAAGCCACGCGCACGACATCGAGATCACGAAGGAGTCGCCCAATTATAGCCGATAGCCCGGCCAGCATCTATCTGACAAATACAATCACTGGCTTTTGATGAAAGGCGACGAAGAAGAATTCAACGCCTGGTACAGGATCAATAAGGAAAAGTTCGACGCTTTCGCCGTCTGGTTCGCCGACATTCCCCACCACCTGGATAAAGACCACTTATTAGTCAGGACCCATTACAGCCAATAAGGCAGAAAGCTTATTTTTGAGCAAAGTTCCTGGCTTGAAAAAGATCCATCCCGCCCTCTTGTCGATCCTGACCGGTGTGCTGCTGTACGGCGCCTGGCCGGAATCACCCCTCACTCCGCTCATCTTTGTCGCTTTCATTCCGTTGCTTTGGGTTGATCGCCAGGGTATCCGCCGCGCGCGGTTCTTCGGGTGGACCTATGTGTCCATGCTGCTTTGGAATGCCGGCTCGACCTGGTGGATCTGGAACGCGATCGCGCCGGGCGCCGTCGCGGCGATCATGGCCAACAGCCTGCTGATGTGTGTACCGTGGCTCGCGTTTCATTGGGTCAGGAAAAGAATGGGTAACGACTTCGGGTACGCTGCCCTGATCCTGTTCTGGCTTAGCTTTGAATATTTCCACCTCCAGGACTGGGGCCTCAGCTGGCCCTGGCTCACGCTCGGCAATTGCTTCGCCACGCATCCCTCCTGGGTGCTCTGGTACCGGTTTACCGGCACCAGCGGCGGCAGTCTCTGGATCCTCCTGACGAACATCCTGGTCTTTCGCTGGTTATGGCGATTCACGCAACGTCAGGACCGGAGGCTCCGGCCCCTGGTCATAGCCTGCGCTGTCATCCTTGTTCCGTTCTTTATCCACCCGGGTAGTTTTACCACGATGACCGCCCAGCCGTCGGGCCCGCATATCGTCATCGTCCAGCCGAATATCGACCCGTACAAAAAGATCGCCTCCGGCAGCTTCGATAACCAGCTGCAAAAGTTGATCCGATTGACCGAATCGGCGATCGACAGCAGCACCGCGCTCGTCGTCTGGCCGGAAACCGCCCTCTACAGAGAGGATGGGCCCATCGAAGAAGCCTATCTCCGGCAAATTCCTTATCTACGTCCGCTCTGGGACTTTTTGCGGCAGCATCCCCGGATCAACCTCCTGACAGGGATCGAAAGCTTTCGCTTTTTCAACGACCGGCACTCATCAACCGCCTTTTTCGACCCCGGGAGCGGCAGGTACGTGGAAACGTATAATGCAGCCGCCATCCTCGACAGTGGCGGGCTTGTGCAGTCATATCACAAATCCCGGTTTGTGCCCGGCGCGGAATCGCTTCCGCCCTGGCTGCACTTCCTGGATTCCTGGTTTGAAAAATTCGGCGGCACGACAACCGGGTATACCGGGCAGGCAGACCGGACGCCGCTGGCGACCACCAACGGGTCCTATCGGATAGAACCGGCGGTTTGCTATGAAAGTATCTATGGCGAATTTCTCGCAGGCTTCAGCCGCAATGGCGCCGACCTTATCGCCGTAATCACCAACGACGGCTGGTGGGGCAATACGCCCGGGCATCTCCAGCACCGCGATTATGCCAGGCTCCGCGCCATAGAGTCCGGGCACTGGATCGTCCGCAGCGCGAATACCGGCATTTCCTGCGTGATCGATCCGCGCGGTCGCATCACCGAATCTCTGCCCTGGGCCGTGGAAGGAACACTCAAGGCCGCCGTACCGGCCACTACAGAGAAGACGTTCTATACCCGGTATGGCGATTGCATCTCCAGGCTCGCGGTCGCGCTGACCATCCTCCTGCTGATATGGCATTTCTATACGCTCATCAAAACGAGAACCAGGCATGTATAACGAGCTCTTTTGCCAGGACGAGGGAGCGGGTGCTTCAATCGTCTTACTGCACGGTTTCGCGGAAGACGGGACCGTATGGGACAATCAGCTCGAAGCACTTCAAACGGCGGGCCGCCTGATCATTCCCGACCTGCCTGGAAGCGGCCGCTCACCTTTAGGCGGAACAACGCTCTCGATGGAATCGATGGCGGATGATGTCCTGGCCCTCCTCGATCGTCGGGGCATCGAAAAAACGATCCTGATTGGCCACAGCATGGGCGGCTATATATCCCTGGCCTTTGCCGCCCGCCATCCGGGCCGGTTGAACGCGCTGGGGTTGTTCCATTCCACCGCCTACCCCGACAGCGAAGAAAAAAAGGCGATCCGCCGCAAGGCCATCGAATTTATACGGGCCAACGGATCGGCCCCCTTTATCCGTCAATCCACGGCCAACCTGTTTTCGCCTCTGACCCGCCAACACCGGCCGGAGCTGATCGAATCCGTAATTTCCAGGTATGCAAACTTCGCTCCCGATGCCCTGATCGGCTACTATGAAGCGATGATAGCCCGCCCCGACCGCACTGCTGTCCTGCGCGAATTCAACGGACCAGTGCTCTTTATCCTGGGAAAGGACGATGCGATCATCCCCGCGCAACAGGTATTGGAACAATCCTGGATGCCGGCCATCGCGCAAATCCATATAGTACCCGAGGCCGGCCATGAGGCTATGCTGGAGAATCCCAAACTGAGCAACCAACTATTACTCGATTTTATCAATTTTGTATCCGAATCATGAACAGAACGATCCTCATCACAGGCGCGACTTCGGGCTTCGGTGAAGCCTGCGCCCGCAAATTTGCCGCCGCCGGCGACCAACTGATCCTCACCGGACGGCGCCTCGACCGCCTCGAGGCCCTGCAACGGGAAGTCAAAGGATCGCTGGTCCTTCACTTCGACGTCCGCGATAAGGCTGCTGTAGACAAGGCCATATCAGGCATTCCGCCCGACCGGCGCAAGATCGACATCCTCATCAACAACGCCGGGCTCGCGCTGGGCCGGGACTATTTTGACGAAGCAAGCATGGAAGACTGGGAAACCATGATCGATACCAATGTAAAAGGGCTGCTCTATGTCACCCGGGCCGTGTTGCCTTTTATGATCCCGGCCGGCAACGGCCATGTCATCAATCTCGGCAGCGTCGCCGGCAAAGAAGTCTACGAAAAAGGCAATGTCTATTGCGGGACCAAATTCGCCGTCGACGCAATCTCCCGCTCGATGCGGATCGACATGCTGCGGCACGGCATCAAGGTTACCGCCATCCATCCCGGCGCCGCGGAAACCGAATTTTCCATCATTCGGTTCAAAGGTGATGAGGCCCAGGCCAAAAAGATCTATCAGGGGTACACGCCCCTGACCGCCGAAGACGTGGCCGACGCCATTTTTTACTGCGCCTCGCTGCCGCCCCACGTCTGCATCAATGATCTCGTCATTACCTGTACGGCTCAGGCCGATGCGATCTATTTCCATAAGACCTGAGAAAGTTACAGTTTGCTTCGGCTTCGGCATCCTTGCGCCGCGCAACTCCTAGGGCGCCAGCGCAATCCTGACCTGGATCCCTCCCTTGGTCGTCACGATCGGCGGCGTCGTTGAAATCGCAGGCGTCGTCCGCTGCTGATCGAAAAAGAATTTCAGGTTGATCCGGTTATTCAACACATAGTTGATCGAAGGGTCGATCCTGATCACTTTTTGTCCGCCGGTGGGCAACGCAGTATTCTGATCCAGGTAACTGCTGGACATCGCATCGTTCCGGATACTGATATCCACCCGCAGCGTCAGATCATTCTGCGCCTTTCGCGAATTAATGCTGCCTGGCGCTCCGTTAGGCGGCGTTCTGCCGTTCCCCGGCACCTTCCATCCGAAGGGCAACCCGACATTGGAATACTTGATCCCCCAGCCGAGATCCAGTTCCGTAGACTGTGTCTCGCTCAGTTGGTAATCGATCAGGCTCAGGCTTAGCTGGCGCGACCTGCTGTAACTAACCTTCGCCTGCATCTGGTTCACAAAGGTCATATCGATCCCAAGCAGCGGCGCGAACTGCTCCTGGATCGTGATATTCGGGACCTGGAAGAAAGGCACGAAATTCCCCGTCAACGTATCCACGAAGCCGGGGACGCGATATCCCAGGGGATCGAAATAATTGAGGTTCGAGTTGAATGTGCCCATGCTCAGCGAGCTCGTATAAGAGTTGGACAAATTGAAGCTGGTAAAGATTTTATTGAAGAACGGAACCTTTGTCAATCCCGTATAGGTAATATGCCAGTTCGGCCTGGGGAGATACCCGGAGAACGGATTGGCGGTTATGCTGCCGCCGCTTTCGCTCATCAGCGCGATCTTCTGCGGGTCCTTCCCCGTATATGCTGCCAGGAAGGCGGGAATCAACACATCCTGTGAGTACAACCCATAACCCTTCACATACCCGTTGGGGCCCGTCAATCCGCCGGCGTAAGGATTCAAAGCCCCTATCCGGTGCGAGATGATCATCCGATTGTTCTCAAACTTCAAAAATGTCTTCGTCACCTGGTCCGGCTGATACTTTTCGAACAGCGTTTTGTAGGAAAGGAAACTGATCGTGAACGTCCCCGTATTGTACGGGTTCAGCCGCGAATAGTACGATCCGCCGGCCGTATCCTTGTACAGCTCCGAATAGTTCATTCCGAAGCTCTTGTCGAGATTGACCGAGATGTGAAAATCCCGGATCGGCTCCAGCATCGCGGTGATGGATATCTTTTGGATGTACGAAATCGTATTCTGCTGGTTGAAGTTCGTGTCGGTCGCAATAAGCCCCTTTTGCCCGAGCCGGTTGATGAAATTCGTATCAGGCCGCATTCCCAGCGTATACTTCCATCCCGGCTGCTGCGTCCGGAGGTCCATCCCCAACGCCTGCGTGCTGTCCAGGAAACCGTAGATGGCCGACGCGGAATTATCGGAATAATTGATGGATATCCGCTTGAGCGATGTCAGGATCCTGGCAACCGCCCGCGGGAATCCGGTCAGTTGGGGGCCCGCCGGCGGCGCAGTCGAAGGTCTCCGGCCGCGGCCGGTATCCGGCCTGCCGTTGGTCGGCCGCGAAGGCCCCGCATCCAGGCTTTTCAACAGTTTCCATTTGTCATATAGCCGGGTAAAATCAAGGTCCGCCGTCACCATCCGCTGCTGCGAGTTTTGAATGCTGTTGCCGAACGTCGGCGCAAGCAGGGAGGCCGTCGTCCAGGTATAGGTCGACGCGTAGGTAGCCTGGATCTTCGTCCAGTCCAGTGCGGGTATCTTGCTCGTCGGCAACAGGTAGGTCAGGTTGAGATTCTGATTGTACAGTACGTTCCGGCCGCCACGGAAGAACCGGGTCCACATGTTCTTGCGCTCCCTTCCGTTTTGCCGCCCCGGGTCCTCATCGATCCACGACTTATTGGTAGCATTGAAGCTCAGCGACAAAGACCGGGTGAAATCCCATTTCAGGGTATACAGGCGATCGAACGTAAAGAATTTGTTGAAGGTCTCGGGAAGGACATTTTCCGGTCCGCCCACATTCCGCGACCGGAAGGCCCCGAACTGCCGGTCGATATTGAACTGAACGCCCAGGACGGTGGGCATGAGATTGTAGTTGAAATCCTTGATCAGACCCAGCCACGGCGTCCTCGCCTTTATCAGCCTTTTGAACGGCTCTTTATATCGCGGCTGCCGGCTGAAGTTGTACGCCAGGCTCCCCTTGTGATTGGTCATGTCATCCTCCACGGCCAGTGGACTGTGATGACCGGTATGTGTATACGAATAACTGACATTTAAGTTCTCGATACTCCACAATTGCAATCGCTTGTTCGTCGTATTGTTCTTGTGCAGGTTCGTCAGGTTCACCGTTTCGGTAGTGGTAGCGTCGATCGCCTGCTTCCGGATGGAGTCCTTCTGCCGGGACGGCGCCTGCGCAAGTTTGTCCTTAAGCTTGATGTCGAGATCGTAAGGGTCATATTCCGGCGTAGCCACGGTCCGGGTGATCCCCGCGTACACCGGCACGGACAACGCGGCCTTTCGCGGCAACAATTTTCCCAGTTCGAGGTTCGTCGCGGCATCGAGCTCGAGGTCGTTTTCATACGACCGCTGACTCGTATTCTGGTCGATGGTGCCCCACCCCGCGGACCGGTTGCTGCCCGCGACCGACAAGGTGCCCAGATCGGCCAGCTTGGTGTCCACCTTGCCAACGACGGCCCAGCCTCCTTTCTCGCTGATATCGGTAAGCCGCAATTCGTCGAACCAGACCTCGGTGCAAACCGGGTATGGCTGGTTGACGTTTTCCACTCCCAGGAAAAATGCCTGGATGGCCCCGAGGTTGGGGTTCCCGATGATCGCATAGATCCTGCCGGTAGCGGCGTCGGCCTCTTTATAGTAGACGTTGGAGACGCCCGTATTGTTCCGGTCCTCCTTCAGCCGGATCAGCCTTTGCAAATTCAGATCCAGATTGTTCTCCGCCGGCCAGATATCCGTCGGCAGCGTCGCCTGCCATTGCGTCTTCTTGAGCGGTATCCTGATCTCGTAGTAGTTGCTGGTAAAATCGCTGCCCATCCTGACAATGGCCTCCAGGTCGCCGTCGTTGAACGTGTTCGGCGTTCCGGCGGATTCGGCGTGGATGAACATATCGATTGTCCCGTATCGCCGCAGATCCAGGTTGGTTGTCTTGTAAACGCCTCGGGAGTCGAACTGCGAAAGGTTGCAGATCTGCAGACTCATCGACTGTTCGTTCAACAGCAGGTTAACATTGTTGTTGTTCAACTCCTGCTGGCGCTCTACGCCCGGCGGGATCACGTAGTTGACGGGTTGACGGGAGCTGTTCTGTTCGATATTCACCGCAGTCACGTTGAAACTCGTGGAGCTGTTGTTAGGCAAGGGCACCATATTGCCGGTCGTATCGACCACATAGCTGAAGCTCCTCCAGGTGTTCCTCACGAGTTGTAGTTGCGCGAAGCGCAACACCACCGAATCCTGCCATCCGGTAAGATACATCCGCATGAATTGGATGGACCGCATGTCGGGCATATGGCCGACATTCTGGTAATACTGGGCGAGCGGAATGCTGAATTGATACCAGGTCTGCGATACCCCGCCGTTCGGATGAAAATTGATCGAATCGGTGATATAGTTGACCCCGTTGGTGATCCCGAAACTGTCCGGCGTCAGGTTGACCTTATACTCGAAATATTGCTCGAGCGTGTTCATCGTATTATCGTTGTTCAGGTCCTCCTGGTCGGGATAAAGCGTGAAGGCCGAGATAGTCGTCGCCCCGGTGGCGGCGATCGGCGAGTTGCCCTGGGGATTATTGACATATTTATACCGGCCAAGCACACCAACTTTCGCGGCATCATACCGGGGATCGAGATAATTGATGAAGTTGTCGCTTGATGGGTCGGAATTGGCTGCCGAATAAGCCGGGGAAGTCGTCCCGACGAGAGCGCCCAACGTGTTCAGAAAGGACGAGAAGTGGGTCTGCTCCGACTGGTCGCCCATCCCATCCAACCCTACGTCCTGATAAGGCCGGTCTCCTGAGTTATTGCTGAACGCCGTGGTCACTTCGATCGGGTTGGCCGGCACCCTGCCCCAGACTGATGAACTGTCCACCGCGGCTGTGATATTGGGCGTATTCAGACCGTTCTCGAATTCCTTTTTGCCATCCCGCAAAATATCTTCGCTTACACTGCCAAGGTCGATATACAGCTGACCGCCCGTCGTATTCCCGACATTCGCCTGACCCGCGGGCAGCGTGGGACTCGTCTTGGCGAAGGGGTTCAGCACCCAGAACTGAAGCACTTCGATATTGGCCGTCTCGAAGTCCGTTTGCTGCAAGGCGCGCATGATCCCGCCCCACCTCGTGCCCGGATTGTTCAACTTTCCATCGGCGGTATTGATGCTTCCCGGCCGGGTGTCAAAATTGTAAGGGCCCCGGTCAGTCGGATAAAAGGCCATATCGAAGGTTTGGAGCTGCGCCTGGCCCGTCGACACCGACTGTTGCGGGAAGATCTGCTGGATCAGGACCGGTCCGATCCGCGGGTCGAGCAGGGTATTTTCATAAGAATCGGGATCGGTCGCTCCGCCTGCATTCTGCAGCGTCGGATCGATATTGTACCAGGCCAGCCGTGCGCGGTTGTATCCGTAGGCCAGGTCATTGTTCAGGACCGCCTCCGGGAAGAGCGGCGGGTATGTCCCGCCGACGCCGGCGGGCGTGGAGGCCATCGCCCAGCTCGTGAGCGGGAACCGGAGGTCGATGGCGCTCGTGGACCCTTCGAAATCATCGACATAGACGGCGCCCGAATTACCTCTACCGATCTGAGGCGGATGCCCGGGTCGCAAAATCGCCGCCTCGCCATACGCATTGATCGTACTCATTTCCTTGGTGGGGTACAGGTGGTTCAGCGCCATAGTTAGCTGCGGCAGCTGGCCGCGATAATTGGCATCGACCCCGAACATAGTATTGCGTACCGGGTCCTCCCCGTAATCGGTTTTCGCGAAAAACGGCCGCTCGTTCAACCGCTCGATCGTCGCACCCAGTGCAAAGGTCTCCGTCGCCGTATTCTTCGCCAGATAGTCGAGCCGCAAACCCATGAAACTTTTTTGCTGTAACCCGAAATTGGCATTGTTCTCAAACGAAACATTCACCGGAACGCCGGAATTGATTATGGATTGATTGATAATGGTCACTTGCCCGGATGCATAGTCGACCGTATAGTCCTGGTTTTCCTTGAGCGTCTGCCCGCCCGCCGTAACTACGACAGATCCGGGTGGTACATTGAACGCGCCCAGCGACAGTTGGTTGGACATCTGCCCCTTGGCCGTCCCGCTGATCACATACCTGTCCACGTTTGCGTAAGTCTGCGCGACGGCCTTTATCGTATCGTAAAGCTGGCTGTAAATATATTTCGCCTTGAACGAATCCGGCGCGTTGCCATGAAAGGCCCGCTGCAACATGTACTCGCCGAACGGCTTCAACACCGGGAAGATAATGACCCCCTGCGAGGAAAGAACGGTATGACCCTCGATATAGTCGAAGACCCCGTCCGGCCCGGGGTCGTTATTGGCATTCAGGCGATCCAGGCCAAGGATGGTGATCAGCGGGGTATCCACCGCCGGCCCTTGCGGCAGGTAGTTCTTCGTACCCTTGCTGGGCTGGTCATAGTTGACGGATAACTGGAATCCCGTTTTGGTGATATTTGTCAGCGCGCTTCCCCCGGCGATCTTCAGCGTGTAAATATTCTTCATCATCAGGTTCCAGATCGGCAGGCTGGTCCGTTGCGCCGTCGCCTTCAGGAGTTTGAGGTAAAGCACTTTCGACGCGCCGCCACTGACCCCCGTCAACGGATTGGCCGCTGCCGTATCAGGCGGCACATCGGATGCAAATTCTCCTACCTGGTAGATCTTCCCGTTATAGCTGTACTGGTAAGCTACGGCGAGTACATCACTGGGTTGAAGCATCTGGTTGACGGAAATGAACCCGACCTGCGGATCGTAGCTGTATTCCGATGGTCCGAGCTTCCGCGCATAGACGATCTCGAAATCCTGCACCTGGGTCAGGCCCAGTGAGTTCAGTTTCCCGACCGCGGTCGTCGGGTCCCGGCTGGCCGGATCGTTGACGATGCTCGTATATTCCGTGTTGGCCGTGTTGAAGGGATAGGGAACAGACGTCAGCGAATGCACTTTCGGGTTGTAGGGCGACTGTTCGCCCAGGTCCATCAGACCGACGATTTGCCGGGAGCTCGTGTCGTAACCCTGTCGGTTGGTCACCCATACTTCCATCCGCAGGATCTGAACCTGCGAACTGACGATCGGCAGGGTCGACATGGCGAAGTTATAGTTGTTGACAAAATATTGCCCCAACAGGAAGTGCCGGTTTTCATCGTAATCGTCGGCTTTGAAGGAAAAATTCGAAACCTGGGCGCCGCCGGCCGAACTGATCGACTGCTTTTGCGAGGTCTCGTTCGCCAACACCCCGGTGATGGTAAGTTTTCCGAATTGGAGCTGGGTCTTGATCCCGAACAGAGACTGCGCTCCGGTGATGAGCGTGCTCCTTGTCTGGAATGACACGTTCCCGGCCTCGATCTTCTTGATGATCTCGTCCGAGCTGCCGGTATAGTCGAGTTTCAGCTGGTTCTCGAAATTGAAATTGGCCAGGGTGTTATAGCTGATGGGCAGTTTGAGCTTGCTGCCGATGGATCCGAGGACGTTCAGATTGGCGGACTCGTCGAACATGAATCCCCCCTGTCGGCGCGCACTCAGTGGCAGGGTCGGGTTCTGGATGTTTTCTCCCTGGTACCCCGCCGTGATATCCACGTTTCCCTGTGGCCGGATATCGGGCTTGCCAGTCCCAAAAATGCGGTTGAACAAATTGTCGCTCACCGTCAGGTTCGGCCGCATCATTCGCCTGTTGAGCGCATCCAGTGCATCGGCCCGACTTCGGAAATAGGCGTCCTGGTCCTTCTGCCCCTGGATCCGGAGCATTTCATCCTGCGTGAGGAAGGTCGGCTTTCTATAATATTGGCTGCCAACCCTTTCCATGATATAGTATTGCTGCGTAACGGGGTCGTAGACCACCGAATCCCGTATATTGGGCGGGTCCCTCAGATCAAACGGGTTGCGGTTGGTATCCTCGAGGAAATCCCCACGCCTGTCATACAGCGGAAACCTGAGCCGCGTAGCCGAATCCATCAGCCGGCGCATGCTGTCGAGTTTCCGCGCGCTGTCCGCGGGGATCGTATCCCGCATCGGGCACATTCCGCCCCATTCCCACCATTCGCTCCCGCCCCGGAGCCTCTTTCCCGCCTTCCCGGGCCAGTCCGAAAAAGGATTTGCCGCTGCGGTGGCAGAAACAACCACCAGAGCGGCGCCCAGGAGCAGCGTAGCCAGTATGAAGCGAAAACAGCGGGTCAATCTTTCCGCAAGAATTAGTTAGGTAAACATCCGACAATAGGCTACAAGATTTTTAGTGCTTTCTTAATGAGATCCTCCACTCTGTCAGTTCCCGGTGCCTCGCTGATCACCTTCCTGATGGCACTTTCCGCCGCGGGTCTGGCGATGCCAAGCGTGATCAAGGCATTTAACGCGTCCTGATCGAGGGTATTGCCTGCCGGAGTTGAAATATTTGCCCGTTCATCCTTTGATTTTCCAACCTTGTCTCGCAGCTCCAGTACTATTCTTTCAGCAGATTTCTTGCCAATTCCTTTGATGCTTTCCAATTGGCGGGCATTACCCTGCAAAATAGCCCTGGAAATCTCTTCGGGGCGCATGGAGGACAACATCATCCGGGCGGTTCCGGCGCCCACGCCGGAGACACTGATCAATTGCAGAAAGAGCTCCTTTTCCGCCCGGTCAAAGAAGCCATACAGCACATGCGCGTCTTCCCTGATATGCAAATAGGTCAGCAGGATGCCGTGATCCAGCTGCTCGATCTTCGAATAGGTATTGAGGCTGATTTGCAATTCATAGCCCACGCCGGCCACGTCCATATGTACCAGTGCCGGGCTCTTATAAGCGAATTCACCGCGTAGGAAGGCGATCATGGCCGCGAAAATCAATATTTTTCCCCACCTTTGCAAAAAACTTTTCATAACCAGATAGGATTACGATGAGCAAGAAAATGACCGCCGCAATCACTGCGATCGGAGGATACGTACCCGAAGACCGGCTGACCAATGCCGACCTGGAGAAACTGGTAGACACTAACGACGAATGGATCAGGACCCGTACCGGCATCGAGGAAAGAAGGATCCTGAAAGGGGTCGGAAAAGCAACTTCCGATCTCTGCGTTCCCGTTCTCCGGGAGATCTGCCGCAAACGGGGCATCGGTCCGGAAGAGATCGACTGCGTCATCGTAGCTACTGTCACGCCCGATATGTTCTTTCCGGCTACCGCCAATATCGTATGCGACCGTGCGGGCGCGAAGAATGCCTGGGGTTTCGATATGAGCGCCGCATGTTCCGGTTTCGTCTATGCGCTGACGACCGGCGCGATGTACATCGAAAGCGGGCGCTTTAAAAAGGTGGTGGTCATCGGTGGCGACAAAATGAGCAGTATCGTGGACTATAGCGACCGCACCACCTGTATCATCTTCGGCGACGGCGCCGGCGGCGTCCTGCTCGAACCGAATTACGAAGGGTACGGCGTACTGGACAGCATCCTCAGGAGCGACGGCAGCGGCCGCTCCCATCTGCATATGAAAGGAGGCGGTTCCTGGCACCCCTCTTCCTACGAAACCGTGGCGGCAAAGGAACACTACATCTACCAGGAAGGCCAGGCTGTCTTCAAGTTTGCCGTCAAAGGGATGGCCGATATCAGCGCGGAGCTGATGGAACGCAATCACCTGACGGCAGATGACATCGCCTGGCTCGTCCCGCACCAGGCCAACAAGCGGATCATCGACGCGACCGCGCATCGAATGGGCCTGTCCGACGAAAAGGTCATGATCAATATCCAGCGCTACGGCAACACAACCGCCGGCACGATCCCCCTCTGCCTTTGGGATTGGGAAAGCCAATTGAAAAAGGGAGACAACCTCGTCATCGCCGCCTTTGGCGGCGGCTTCACCTGGGGAGCAACCTGGATCAAATGGGGCCATTGACCGGCAACCTGCCTGACAACCGATCTGCTACTGACAACCCCACCACATGCCACAGGATATTCAAATCAGAAGAGCCGTTCCTGAAGATTGCCCCAGACTGCTGGACCTGATCCACGAACTGGCCCTTTTCGAAAAAGCCCCCCACGAAGTGACCGTTACAGCGGGGCATTTTGCCGAAAGCGGCTTTGGTCCTCACCCCGTCTGGTGGGCCTTTGTCGTCACTGTCGACGGAAAAGTGGAAGGATTCGCGCTGTATTATGTCCGTTATAGCACATGGAAAGGTCAACGGCTCTACCTCGAGGACCTTTTCGTCACGGAAGAAATGCGCGGAAAAGGTCTGGGCAAGCTCCTTTTCGACCGCCTGCTGATAGAAATGAAAGAGAAGGGATTTAAGGGAATGGTCTGGCAGGTGCTCGATTGGAACGAATCCGCCATCAAATTCTACAAGAAGTATGGCGCGCGATTTGATGCCGGCTGGATCACCTGCTCGGTCGACAACCCCTGACCGGCGCTTTGGCCCGGGACAACCGCTAACTTACCCCGTCCACCTGCATCGTCTTATCAATCTTTTGAACAAGCCCTTGCAACACCTTGCCAGGTCCAATTTCCGTAAAATGCGAGGCTCCGTCCTCGATCATCGCCCGGACAGACTGGGTCCATCGCACGGCGCCCGTCAACTGATCGATCAGGTTTTTCTTGATCTCATCCTTTTCAACCACGGCCTTGGCTGCTACATTCTGGTACACAGCGCATCCGGGGGTATAAAAGGTCGTCTTCTCGATCGCCGCCTTTAACTCGTCCTGCGCCGAAGCCATAAGGGGCGAATGGAACGCTCCTCCGACCGGAAGCAGCAACGCCCGCTTGGCGCCGGCAGCCTTCAATGCCTCACAGGCCTTTTCCACTCCCTTGACCGAACCGCTGATCACCAGTTGACCCGGACAGTTATAGTTGGCAGGCACCACGATTTCCCTGGTCCTTTCCTGCACTTCGGCGCAAACGGCTTCCACTTTTTCGTCCTCCAGGCCGAGGACCGCGGCCATCGCGGAAGGTCCCGCTTCGCAAGCCTTCTGCATCGCCTGTGCACGGGAGGACACCAATGTCAACCCGTCCTCGAAGCTCAGGCCGCCGCAGGCTACCAACGCAGAGAATTCCCCCAGGGAATGACCTGCAACCATATCCGGCCTATTATTCTCGACGCCTTTGAAAGCGATGACCGAATGCAGAAAAATGGCCGGCTGCGTTACCCTCGTTTGCCTCAATTCTTCCTCCGTCCCCGTAAACATGGTATCGGAAATCCGAAAACCGAGGATATCGTTTGCCTGCTCGAATAGCTTTTTGGCAAACGCGCTATTTTCATAAAGGTTCTTGCCCATTCCGGGAAACTGCGATCCCTGTCCCGGGAACACATATGCATGCTTCATTCTGCCTTGGGTTTAGTATACAGGGTCAGGGGTAACGCTGACCTTCGCAAATATACAGCCTTTTTCAACATCGGGTCCCCGACCGGCAAGGACCTCCGTCATATTAGTGGAGGCTGGAGGAGATTAGTTTGGTAAATTCGCTCCTGGTCTCGCTCTTCTCAAATTCACCCCAGAATGCCGAAGTGGTCGTCACGGAATTCTGCTTTTGAACGCCCCGCATCATCATGCACAGGTGCGACGCCTCTATGACGACTGCCACGCCCAGCGGCTGCAAGGTTTCCTTTATCGCATGCAGGATCTGTGTCGTCAACCGCTCCTGTACCTGCAGCCTTCGCGCATAGACATCGACGACCCGCGCGATCTTGCTCAGTCCCGTGATCCAGCCGTTCGGAATATAGGCGACATGCGCCTTTCCAAAAAAAGGCAACATGTGGTGCTCGCAAAGACTGTATATCTCGATGTCCTTCACCAGGATCATCTCGCTGACTTCCTCGTGGAACTTCGCCGAGTTGAGAATAGCATGCGCGTCCAGACCATATCCTTGCGTGAGGAACTGCATCGCCTTCGCCACGCGCTCCGGGGTTTTCAGAAGCCCTTCCCGTGAGGGATCTTCTCCTATGAAACCCAGGGATTGGTGGTAAAGTCCCGTCAGCGCACTTGTGGTTTCCTCGTCGTACTGTTCGATTTTCCTATACGCCATAGTTCCGATTTTCTGTTTAGTTCGCTCAGGCCGGATACTCCACAAAATTCCGCTCCGTTTCGTACAGGCGCACCTGCAGTTCCAGGGCCGGGTCGATCCTTGCCCGCAGCAAGTCATAGATCACTACCGCAATGTGCTCCGCCGTGGGGTTGAAGTCCTTGAAGAACTCGGTATCCAGGTTGAGATTCCTGTGATCGAAGCGCTCCAGTACTTCCTCTGCGGTGATCCGGGACAATAGTTTCATGTCTATCACATAACCCGTCTCGGGGTCGGGCACGCCGACGACCTTCACGATCAGCTCATAGTTATGCCCGTGATAGTGCGGGTTGCTGCATTTTCCAAACACCTCGGCATTTTTTCGGTCGTCCCATGCGGGATTGAATATCCGGTGCGCCGCATTGAAGTGTTCCTTCCGGAATACTGCCACTTTTTGATTCACCTGCTTCATGCTATCCTCCCTTTTTTTCGCCAAAATACTCCACAAAAATTCTCGGTGTCTCATATAATTTGATCCCATGCAGCCGAACGCCCTCCGGCAGATGCGGCTGTAGTTGATCCCAGATGCCGATCGCAAGGTTTTCGGTCGAGCACATCTTTCCCTGCAGGAAGTCCACTTCGACGTTGAGGTTCCGGTGGTCCAGCTTCTCGATGACGGTATCCCTGATGATGGCGCTTAATCGTTTGGCATCGAACAGGAATCCCGTTTCATGATCCGGCTCCCCCTTGATCGTCACATACAGGTCATAGTTATGCCCATGCCAGTTCTCGTTAGCGCATTTCCCAAAGACCGCATCGTTCTTCTCCCTGCTCCACTGCGGATTATACAACTTGTGGGCCGCATTGAAATGCTCCACTCGCGTCAAATACACCATAGTCTAAACGTTAAATTTCATGTGACCGGAATGCCCTGCCGCCGCCCCGCCCGCGATAAAATTTGCGCAAAGGTAATACATAGCCCAAAAAAGTCAAGGAATCCGATATTTGCGTATGCATATTCTCCTGGCCGCCGCCACCACCGCAGAAATTCGGCCCACAATCGATTTTCTGCTGAAAACCAGCGTTTCGCGCGCCGGCGAGGCCAACGCCCCCACGTCCACTCCTGCCGTCATCCCGCTTCCCGGACCACATTGCGTGTCCATTATTATTACGGGTATCGGTTCCGTCGCCACCACCTGGACGTTGATGCAATCCATCGGGACGGACCGGCCCGACCTGATGATACAGGCCGGGATCGCCGGCTGCCTCACCTGCCGGAACGCGGGCGAAACCGTTGTCATCCGCGACGAGTCTTTTGCCGATCTGGGCGTCTGGGAGGACGGCCGTTTCAAGTCGCCCTTTGAACTCGGGCTGGCCGACCCCGACGCGCAGCCCTTTTCGGCGGGTCGCCTCCCCAATCCCTGGTCGAAGCTGATAGCCCTGACCGGTCTGGAACCAGTCGAAGCCATCACCATCAATGAGATCAGTACCCATCCGGAACGGATCCGATGGCTGCAACAAAATAGCCCGGCCGTTGTTGAAAGCATGGAAGGCGCCGCGCTGCATTATGTCGGCCGCCGGGAAGCCATTCCTTTTATCCAGTTGCGGTCGGTTTCCAATGCGATCGGTATTCGTGACAAATCAAAATGGAACATGCCCCTGGCTATCGGGAACCTGAATGATCACCTGATCCGGCTGCTGGAAAGCCTGGCGGCTGCCGGAAACATCTTCCAGCCCCGCAAAAGAGAAAATTTATGACCCTTACCCTCGGTTTCAGCCCCTGTCCGAACGACACTTTCATTTTTGACGCCCTCGTCAACAAAAAAATCGACACCGGCGGACTTGATTTCGACGTCCGGCTGGAAGATGTGGAAACACTCAACCAATGGGCAATCCAGGGCCGCCTCGATATCTCCAAGATAAGTTATGGCGCCCTGCCCCTCATTACCGGACGCTACCGATTGCTGGACGCAGGCGGTGCGCTGGGCAAAGGCGTGGGCCCTCTCCTGATTTCCCGCCATCCCCGGGCAATGGCCGATATCGACACAGCCATCATTGCCATCCCCGGCGAACGGACTACCGCACACCTGCTTTTCTCGCTTGCCTTCCCGCTGGCGCGCCACAAAAGATTCATGATTTTTTCCGATATCGAAGACGCGGTGCTGACGGGGAAGGTGGACTGCGGCGTGATCATCCACGAAAACCGCTTTACCTATCGCCAAAAAGGACTTACGAACTTGATCGACCTCGGGGAGTTCTGGGAAAGCAAAACCGAGGCCCCGATTCCGCTTGGAGGGATCGTCGTCCGGCGTGGGCTACACTCCGATGCGCCCGATGTTGCCATCACTGTCAATACGCTGATCCGCAAGAGCCTCGAATACGCCTTTGCAAATTATCCGGCCCTGCCCGACTTCGTCAAAGCTCACGCACAGGAAATGGACGAAACAGTCATGCGCCGGCACATCGACCTCTATGTCAATGAATATAGCCTGAGCCTCGGCAGATCCGGCAAAACCGCCATCGACACGCTGATCCGCACCTATGCCGGCCTCCATCCCGCCGAACCTGCACACCCCTTATCAGTCGTCGGTACCCCTTCCGCTTAATTGAGTCGAATTCGACCTATTTAATTTTCACACCAACCACCTCCGGCGTCGCACTCGCCGCCCCGGCGTCACCGACCTTCTCCACCGTCATTCCCCGCGACCAGACAGCGCCTTCTTATATGCCGCCAAAGCCCTTTCCCGGGCCGTCGCGTGCTCCACGATCGGAGCGGAATAAGCCGGCGTCCCCCATTCCGGCACCCATGCCTGGATATAACGGGATTCCGGATCCCATCGGCTCGCCTGCACGATCGGATTGAAAATGCGGAAATAGGGCGCCGCATCACACCCACACCCGGCGGCCCATTGCCAGTTCCCATTGTTGGACGCCAGATCGAAATCCAGAAGCTTTTCCGCAAAATAGGCCTCTCCCCACCGCCAATCGATCAGCAGGTGCTTGGCCAGGAAGGAAGCGGCGATCATGCGGACCCGATTGTGCATGAATCCGGTAGCGTTCAGCTCGCGTATCCCCGCGTCAACGATAGGGTAACCCGTCCTGCCCTCGCACCAGCACTGGAACTCCCGTTCATTGTTTCGCCACCCGATCTTCTCGTATGATGGTTTGAACGCCCTCCCCCGGCCCATCGCTGGAAAATACCAAAGGATCATTTGAAAAAATTCCCGCCAGATCAGTTCGGTAAGATAGGTTTCGCTTTCGCGAAGCGCGCGCCGGACAAGATGCCGGATACTGACGGTACCGAACCGCAGGTGGACGCCCAGCCTGCTGGTGCCGACCACCGCCGGCCAATCCCGGCGGTCTTTATATTGCCGGAGTATCTCCGGAAGCAAGGCGTTTGAAGGAAAAGGGCCGCCGGTCCGTTCAAAACCCAGCTCCGCCAGTGCCGGGACCTCCACCTCGCGTCGCGGCAAAAAACCGCCTTCGTGCCGCGCGGAGGCATAGCCATGCAACCCATGCGCTGTCAGCAGCGACTTCCATCGTTTGCTGTAGGGCGTAAATACGGTATATGGCTCACCGTTGGCCTTTACCACCTCATTCTTTTCGAAGATAACCTGGTCCTTAAAGGAATAAAAGGGTACCCTCTTCAAGGCGAGCAGCTTCTTTACACCCTCGTC
This sequence comes from Puia sp., assembly GCA_035572015.1. Lineage (GTDB taxonomy): Bacteria > Bacteroidota > Bacteroidia > Chitinophagales > Chitinophagaceae > Puia. Next base: position 37,283 of record DATNBP010000110.1, read on the forward strand.
GCGGTCGACGGCCTCCGGCTCGTAGTCGGTGTTGGTGTACACCGCCTTCACGTCCCATTCTCCGAGGATCTCGTTGAAGACTTCCAACGGCCGGCCATCCCTCACTTCCAGGGAAGTCCCCCGGCCAGCCAATCCCTCCTGCAGCCATACCAGGGCGGCCTGGATGAATTCGACCCGGCGGTCGGCCCGGTTCTCCAGCCGGTCCAGGATATTCCGGTCGAAGATGAACAATGGCAAAACGGGCAACCCGCAGGTCAACGCGTGGTGCAAACCCGCATTGTCCTCCAGCCGGAGATCCCGGCGGAACCAGAAAATCGCAACTGCTGTCGCCATGACACCGTTATAATGTTTGAATAATTTCTCGCTGGATTGCCGCCGAAACGGTTTGGGAAAGGTCCCGGCCTTCGAAACTGGTTACGCCCCTTACCCCGCGGATCGCGTTGCTGATAAAGATCTCGCCAGCGTCCGCGAGTTCCCGGGGCTCCGCCCGCTCCTCCCGAACGCAAAAGCCCGCTGCCGGTAACGCTTCCAGCAAAAACCGGCGCATAACGCCCGCGACACATCCTTCGGACAGGGGCGGAGTGAAACAGCACCGGTCCCGGACCCACCAAATATTGGCCGCGGCCGTTTCGGCGATCCTCCCGAATGAATTTAACAACACGCATTCATCCCATCCGTGTTCCCGTGCGTACACACCCGCCAGGCTCGAAAGCAGATAATTATTGGATTTGATCGAAGCCAAATCATCGCAAGCCTTCCGGCCATGAGGAAAGACGCCAAGCCTCAATCCGGCGGCAGCATCGTCCTCCTCACCCGTCCCCGAAGACCGTACCCCGGAACCCAACCCGACCCGTTTCCCGCCTGATTCGCTGGTTTGCAGGAAATAGGCGGCGCGTGAGTCCGGTACAGTGTACAAGCCGCTGGCCTCCCGGAAGACGGTCAACCGCGCCCGGCAGCCCCAGGTCAGCCCGTTCAGCGCGCGCAATTCTTCGATTTGCCGCCCGAGGGACTCCAGCGTAAACGGGTCTGCCAGTGCAAGCCCGAGCAACTTCATCCCGCGGGCTAGCCGTTCGAGGTGGTACCGGCCGAGCCGCACCCCTGCTTCCCGGACAAGCATGGTTTCAAACAGTCCATCCCCGTACCGGAATCCCCGGTTGTCCGCCCGCAGGAGCATTTCCTCCTCGTGGCGGAGCCGGCCATTAAAGTTGAGTAACATGGTTAGCGCTGCTCGATGATGCCGTTCTTGACCGCATACATCACCAAACCAGCCATGGATTTGGCACCGGTCTTTGTCTTGAGCTTATCCCGGATCGCCTCGACGGTCCGCGGCGATATATCCACGATATCCGCGATTTCCTTTGTCGTTTTCTCTTCGCACATCAGCTTCAGGACCGTCAGTTCCTTTTCGGTAAGGTTCACATCGGCCACGGCGCCCACCTCTGGCCGTTTTGTCCGCAAGCCCGTCAGCAACGCCTTGTTTGTCAATTCATTAAAAAAGAATTCCTGTTCGTAGCAGGTCTTGATGGCTTGGTAGATTGTTTCGGAGTCTGAATTCTTGGTCAGATAAGAATTGGCCCCGATCTCCATCAGTTTTGAGATCATCGAGTGATCGTTATGCATGGAAAGGATGATGACCTTGACCTGGGGATGGTCCTTCCGGATTTCCGGCAGGGTCTGGATCCCATCCATGATCGGCATCTGGATATCCAGCAATATAACGTCGGGGTCCAGGTGTTTGAGGAGATTGAGCAATTGCATGCCGTTATCCGCTTCCGCAATCAGTTCCACGTCTTTCTTAACGGAAAGAGCTGTTTTCACGCCAGCCCTGAACAGGGCATGATCATCCGCAATGGCTACTTTGATGGGCTGGCCGGGCTCTGGTCTTTTCATACGATTTTAGTGTTTTATATGTCGAACCGGCCATCAGCCAGTTTACGAGGGGCAGCTGGATCGACTGCCAGCTACAAAATGACGCAAAATTTGCAACACTTACTATAGGAAATTTACGCAACAATCGATTTTCGGAAACTACGATCACCCCTGCTTTTACGAAGGTAAGTGGTTTTTTTTCGATTTAAAAGTGGAATTTATACGTGTCCGACGAACGGTGTTTTACGAAAAACCGCGGTAAAAACTGAAGGAATAAAATAGGGCAATTGTGCGCTTGTCCACATAGTTATACACATTTAACTTTGTTTTACAAGTTGATTGACCTGGTTTGCACCTCAGATCGTCCAATGTCCTGGAACCGTCCAAACGATTTTCAATATTCTATGAAACCCGGCAAAATCCAACCGTCAGTCAACTTTTTTCGCCGTTTTTAGATTCAATATCCTATAAATCCTTGCCTTAGCTCCAGGCCTTATCCTGACCTATCCTCTGGTTTAGAAGTTTTTGCCTGTCTCTTTGCGTGTACGGTTTATTGAAAGCGCAGCGAGGCAGGCTTTTTTTTGGGCCGTCCCGTCGACCGCCGTCTTCATGCGCGCACCCCGGCAGAAAGTTCCCCTCCACACAGCACGTTAAACGCGCACTCCGGCGCGGCACGCAAGCCTCCCAAACTAATCAATGATTTTGTTGCGCATGGCATACATGATCAGGCCGGCGATCGTCTTGGCGCCGATCTTCGTCTTCATGTTCTGTCGGATGGTCTCGATGGTCCGCGTACTGAGAAAGACCTCCTTGGAGATCTCCTCCGTCGTCTTGTCCTCCGCCAGCAATTTCAGGATCCTGATCTCTTTCTCCGAAAACTTGATCGGGCTCGGATAGAATTGCCGCACCTGGCGTTTCGTCTGGAGTTTTGAGAGGACCGCCTTATTTACCAGGTCGTTAAAGTAGAAATCGTCGTTCATGCAGGTGAGGATGGCCTGGTATATTTCGTCCGGATCGGTCGTTTTGGTCAAATAGGCGTTGGCGCCCATTTCCATCATTTTCGAGATCATCTCCTGATCATCATACATCGTCAGCACGATGATCTTGACGTCTTCATATTCCTTTCTCAGCAACCCGATCGCATTTATCCCATCCACCTCCGGCATCCGGATGTCCATCAGCAACACATCGGGCCTTTTGATCTGCATTTTATGTACCAGGTCCTTCCCATCCTCTGCCTCCCAAAGAATTCGCAGGTACTCTTTATTCTTCAAAGCCATTTTAATACCATCGCGAAAGATCTTGTGATCGTCTGCGATCGATACCTTAATTACTAATTCAGCAGTCATACCGGCAGGTTTGTAAATTTAAAGGGATAGGTCGCGATTTTTTGGTTATTGACTCCTTCTACATCAGCATCGGGTAACGGCTACGACTATCTACGGTCACGCACCAGGCACGGACAAATACCAGGATCAGGCTGCGTTTCTACGTCTCGAAAAGTAATTTCCACATTTCGCAAATCGGGCAGTTCTGCGCTTGCCGGGAACAGACATCCTGACTAACTTTATATCGGAAGTTGATTGATATGGATCTCTCACAAACCATCCATGTCCCCGTTTACCGTCCAGTAAAAGATTCCAATATCCTGAAAACCGAATATTAAAATCCAATATCAGTCAACTTCCCTTCTCTTCCGCCGGAAATCGCCTCCTCCCGACAAATTGGAAAGAACTACGGAAGAACGAATGTAGGTAGAAATGCCGGTCTGACCCTACAACGAAAAATCATGGATTAAATTACCCGCTGCACCGCTGTTAACGCCAAGCATCGTCTTTTCCACCAATTTGCCAGGGAACGCACAGCTTTTCCACATTCACGAACGAGATTTCCACTTTGTGTCGCCACGAGAGGCCTACCGCACATCCTCGTAACTTACCCGCACCGGCGCAACTTCCCCGGGCGGCCCAATCGCAATTCCACACTTCGAACCATTCTTTCCCCACTGCCCGCGATACCGGATCGTCTGCCCGACCCGGCCGGCCTTTTTGCCGCTCTCCAGCGCTTTTCGCATGCCCGATGAGCTTTTCCACAATCCCTGGCACGATTGTGGATTTTTATTTTTGGTAAATCTCCATGTAGGATTTACGATCCTTGCGATAGTAAAAATACTATTTTTCCAGCGTGAAACTACTCAATTTTTACCCGGGAAAGCCCATGGTAAAAACCCGTCAAATGCAGTACAGGCTTGAATTACAGGCAATGTAAAGCATTTTATCATCATTTTTGGCCGTTGGCCAGATTTTTTTTTAGGGGTTATTTAGCCTTACGAACTATCATTCAGAACCTCTAAAAAACTCACTTGTATGTTACAAAAAGAGTTAACGACCAAAAAAGACTATGCTGCTATCGGAGAGGAAATTAGCCACGAACTCGCCGCTGATTTTATCAAGGCTTACCAGGAATCGCATCCCGGAGAGAACAGGGGGTACCACATTGGCCGCAACATTATCGACGCAATCCTGGCCCAGCCCGGCTGCGTTGGCATGCGGTTTTATTATGGCCTCAACGAAAAAAGCCAGAAGACCCTGGTTTACGTAGGCATCGACGCCGAAGGCAAGGACATCGTCAAGAGGACGGTTGTCATGTGCAGCGGTGACCTCGCTACGGCCGATGGCATTTTCGCCGACCGTATCCACGAATTGGGCCATTAAGCTGGCAGCAGATGCCTGCAATTGGCTGATTTAGTTGGATTATAAGCCAATGCCTTTTATATTTGAGAAAAAATAAGGCATTGATTTCTTACATAGCCTTTTTTTCAGAAGTATTACCCATAGCACTCTTTCTTTTGTTCTTGAAACAGAACAGGGGAGAAGGGCTGGGGGTAATATTTTTTTATTGCTGTTTCTCCTGGCTGACCGAATCGGCCACGCTGAGCCTGGTTCACCTGGATATTCCCGACGCCATCCATGATTCCTGGTTTACGATCATCGAATTCGCCGTTATTTCCTACTTCACGTGGTCTTCGCTCCGGAGCAGGAGGTTAAAATATATTCCAATCATCGGCGCGATCATTTTTTACCCTATCGCCATCATCAATTTTACGAAGGAACAGGGCAGCTTCGACACGGTCCCCGCCTCCATGGAAGCGATCTTCATCATCACATATTGCATTTTATTACTATACGAACAAATCAATAACCCTGAGGTTCTCTTCGTCTACAACACCAAGAAATTTTGGGTTACGATTGCATTTTTTATCTATTTTTCCTCTACTCTTTTCCTGTTTCTATATGCGCGCTCCTTCACTGCGAGCGAATATCATAAATATTGGACAATCAATAATTTCTTTGAAATTTTGAAGAATATCCTGTTATCTGTCTCGTTTATAATTAAGAAAATGAGTAAAGATCCATATCCACATAACCTCAGTAGCGACATCTGACCACCCCAATGATGAAATATAAACCCTAACCGACCGCAGACAGCCCGCCCATGATAATTCTAGACGTCACTTCCGGTAGTACCGTTTCCCTTGTGCTTTTTTTTGGCACTATCGGCATGCTGGCGCTCACTATCGGGCTGATCGTTTTCATTATTTTCCACCAGCGCAAGGTCATCCGGTACCAATTGAGACTACAGCGCATGGAGCAGGACCAACAGAAGTTGCTCCTCAATGCCAGCATTCGCCTGCAGGAAGAGGAACGCCAGCGGATCGCAGCCGACCTCCACGACGATGCCGGCCCGCTACTGGCCACTGCACGGCTCTACCTCAACGAGAACCTCGTCAACCTTGACAAGACGACCCAGCTGCAAAGCATCTACAATGCCAAACAGATCATTGACGATACCATCCAGCTTATCCGGAATATCAGTCATTCGCTGATGCCCCCCACCCTGAAGAATTTCGGGCTTGAATCCGCCGTCAACGACCTTTTCCAGAAGATCAGCGGTTCCGGCAGCATGAACGCCAGCTCCCGTTTCCATGACTACCGGGAACGCCTGCAGGCGGAAAACGAGCTCATCATCTTCCGCGTCATCCAGGAACTCGTCAACAATATCCTGAAGCACAGCAACGCCAGCTTCATCCACCTGACGCAGAACACCAGTGGTAACAAGTTCTTTATCCGCCTGCACCATGACGGCAGGGGTATCACCCAAACCGATTTCAACAAGCTCAACAAGAGCAACGTGGGACTCGGCCTGAAGAACATCCAAAGCCGCCTGAAAGTGCTGCATGGCCAGATCTTTTTCGAGAAGGACATGTCGCAGACCTACTATAAAGTAACCATCGAACTCGTCAAGGAAGAGGCAACGGTGCCTGAGCCCGGGCCCTGACGTCAGGCCGGTGCTAAAAAGCTTGCAAAACCCCGTAAAATTCTGTGTATCTTTATGCGGTGATCGATCCCTACCCCAGGCCTAATAATATATTGAGTGCTCAAGCGTTACGTATAAAGACCCACGGACCAAACAGTTAGCCTATGGGAGTCATAAAAGTTGCCATTGCCGACGACCACAAAATATTCCGGAAAGGAGTCATCCTGTCCCTTCGCCCGTACAGTGCCATCAAATTTGTCCAGGAAGCGGAGAACGGTCAGGAACTGCTCGACGGCCTTGCCGCATCCGAACCGGATGTTGTCCTGATGGACCTGCGCATGCCTCAGAAGGACGGTATCGAGACCACCAAGATCATCGCCAAACAATACCCCTCCATTCACATCATCGCGCTCACGATGTACGAGGACGAACGGTTTGTCAGCCACATGATGGAGATCGGCGCCAACGGCTACCTGCTAAAAAGCGCCGATCCATCGGAGATCAAACGTGCCATTATAGAAGTCGCCACCAAAGGCTACTATCTCAATAATTTCGTGAACCGTATCCTCCTCAAAAAGTCCCACGTCCGGACTAAGATGATTCCGAGCCTCAACACCGAGATCACCCTCAACGACCGCGAACGGGAAGTCGTCCGCTATATCTGTATGGAATTCACGGCGCAGGAAATCGCGCAAAAGATCGACGTCAGCCCCCGGACCGTGGAAGCCATCAAAGACCGCCTGATGGAAAGATTCGGCGCCAAGAACACCGCCGGTCTCGTATTCTTTGCGGTGAAGAACAACCTGATCGACTAGCCCCCCTGCTCGTCAAGCTTCATCTCGGGCACCTCGCCCGATATCAACAACCTGCCTGCGGTTTTCCGCCTGATCTCCTCCACCTCCACCCCTGGTGCACGCTCCAGTAAAAGGAACCCGTCCGGTGTGATGTCCAAAACCGCCAGATCGGTCACCACTTTCTTCACGCATTTCACGCCCGTCAGCGGCAGGGTGCACGCAGGCAGCAATTTCGGCTCCCCCTTCGGGTTCGTATGCTGCATCGCCACGATGATATTCCGCGCACTCGCCACCAGGTCCATCGCCCCGCCCATCCCTTTCACCATCTTGCCGGGTATCTTCCAGTTGGCGATATCACCCGTATCCGACACCTCCATGGCACCGAGGACCGTCAGGTCGACCTTTCCGGCGCGGATCATCCCGAAACTTTCCGCGCTATCAAAAAAGGAACCGCCCGGCAAAATAGTCACCGTCTCCTTCCCCGCATTGATCAGGTCGGCATCCAGCTCCTCTTTGGTCGGGTACGGCCCGATCCCCAGCAACCCGTTTTCGGACTGCAGCATCACCGTGATGCCGCCCGGAATATAATTGGCGACCAGGGTAGGGATGCCGATCCCCAGGTTGATATACATTCCGTCCCGCAATTCCTGGGCAATCCGCCTTGCGATCCCAAATTTATCCAATGCCATATATCAATGATTTTGTGTACCCCTACTTTTTGGGTAATCTTACTGTCTGGCGCTCTATTCGCTTTTCATAATTTTTCCCTTCGAAGATCCGGTGCACATAAATGCCGGCGACATGCACCTGGTCCGGATCGAGCTCCCCTGGCTGCACCAGCTGCTCGACCTCGGCGATCGTGACCGTCCCGGCCTTCGCCATGGCCATGGAAAAATTCCGCGTTGTCTTCCGGAAGACCAGGTTCCCCAACGTGTCGCCTTTCCAGGCCTTTATGAGCGCAAAATCGGCGTGCAGCGCATATTCCATGAGGTAAGGTTTCCCGCCGAACGCCCGGACCTCCTTACCCGCCGCGACTTCCGTCCCATACCCCGCGGGTGTAAAAAAGGCAGGGATCCCCATCGCCGCCATCTGTATACGTGTCGCCAGCGTTCCCTGTGGTACAAGGTCCACTTCCAGCTCCCCCTGCAGCAGCTGTCGCTCGAACTCCTCGTTCTCGCCGACATACGAACTGATCATCTTTTTGATTTGGCGCGTCTTGAGCAGGATCCCAAGACCAAAATCGTCGACCCCGGCGTTGTTGGAAATACACGTAAGCTGACGGACCCCTTTTCGCGCGAGCGCGCTGATACAATTCTCCGGAATACCGCACAAGCCAAAACCGCCCAGCATAATGACCGCGCTATCCGTAATGTCCCGGATCGCAGCATCTGGCCCCTCGACAACCTTTTTCATATGGAAGATGTTTCAGCGGTAAATGTACGACTTCTCTCTGCACAAGCGGCACGTCCTTACATTCCCGCCGTGTCGATCTTCCGGTGCGCCCGCGCAAGCGAGTCCCGGATGCGCCGCATATTCGCTTCCTGCATCCGCCTCAAAACATCCGGCGTCCGTAATGTGCCCGCCCGCAGCGGTGAACCGGGCATGGCCGTCCCGGGCCTTACAGTCATTCCCTGCCCCGGCAACGGTTTGCCGCGTCCTCCCAATCCCGCCGGAGACGGGCTGATCGGACGGGAAGACGGCGGATGATAGAATGGCCGGTCATACATCTCCGATCTCGCTTGTGTGCCGTGCGCGATCACACTATCGAATAACACCTGGTTCAATGCCGGGTGATCGAGATACCACCGGTAACTCTTGCTGAACTGCTCACGCGTCACGTGATGCAGGCGGAAGACCGCCTCGTACAGCTTCATCGTCTCCGCCTTCCGGTCTGATTTTGCCGAATCCTTCGCAATATACAGCGCCGCATATTGATCGGCCTGCGCCAGGTCCCAAATCACCTGCGACATCTTTTCCTTGGGCAGGATGCCGCCCGGCACCTTGGTCTTGTCGGAACAGGCTGCGGCCAGCAGGGCCATTGACAACACGAAGGCCTGGCCCGCACGGGACAGCCGCCGCACACCGCCGGTCACTGGAGATCCGATTTATAGGTATTGATATTGGAGATATCCAGGTGCGTCAGCAAGTCCAGCGCCCGCGACTTCTGATCCGCATCCGCCTGCACAAATATCTTCGAGACCTCGTTCGCCTTTCCCTGGAAAAAGAATTGCATGATCATCAGGTTGGGGTTTTCCTGGTTCACCGTATTGAGCATATTCAGCGCATTCAGCACCCCTGCCCTTCCCTCAGCAGGCTTGTCGTACAATTGATCCATCCCCGTCCGGTAATAGGCATAATAGGCATCGTGTACAAGCGTATACTTGCTGTTTGTCAGGTTTTCCACCAGCCAGTACCGGTTGCGTACGCCGTCGAATGGTTTCCACCCGGTGATCTCGCGCGAATCGGGCGCGTTGTTGACGATATTCAACGCTTTCTGAAAATAAGGGTCCCCGCCGCGAAGTGAATAGCTGTCGAATTCGAGCCCGAGGATCATATACACATAATAGGCTACCTCGGCCGTCAGGTTCGCCGCCAGCGGCTCAGTACCCTGCACCCTGTTATCGCTGAAATCCAGCGGTTGAAATTCGACGTACCGGAACGCAAACGACTCGTCCTGGAAATTGATCAACGGACTCGTATACCCTGAATTGTAGATGGGCCTGCCCGCCTGGACCGTCAGCGTCGCGGAATAGGAGTTATTGTCGCCCGCCGACGAAATATTGATCAGGAAATTGCACCTTATCTTTTCATTGTTTTGAAACGTTTCGTTCGACCAGTTCCGGCCATTGATAAAATCATGCAGTGAATTCTGCAGGGTCGTAAATACCTTATGGTCGACGGTCGACGGCACGCGGGAGGCGATCACGGTTACGTTCGCATTGATGTCCTGCGCCCTGGTTCCCGCAAATGCCGCGCATAGCAAAAGGAAAAGCACGATCTTTTTACACATACAAGAGTTTTACAACCTGATCTACGATATCCTTTGCAACCTGTTGCTTGGGTTTCCGTTCGAAGGCAAGCTCGAGCCCGCCCCGCCCGAATATGGTGATCTTGTTCGTATCGTACCCGAACGTCGCCCCGTCGTCCCGGAGGGAATTGAGGACGATCAGGTCGGCATTTTTCGCCTCCAGTTTTTTTATCGCATAGGCTCGTTCATCCTTCCCTTCGAGGGCAAACCCGACCAAAACCTGGCCGGCCTTCTTCTTGCCGCCCAGCGTCTTCAGGATATCCGTCGTTTGCGTCAATTCCAGCGTCAGCCTGTCGCCCGATTTCTTGATCTTCTCTTTTGCCGCTTCCACCGGCCGGTAATCCGCCACCGCAGCGGACATGATCCCGATATCTGCGGAATGCCAGCAGTCCTGGCTGGCCTTATACATCTCTTCGGCGGTCACTACCCGGTGAATGGTGATTCCGGGGCGGCTTACCGCCAGCGGCGAAGGCCCCAGCACAAGGTCCACCTGCGCACCCCGGGCGGCCAGCTCTTCGGCCAGCGCGACACCCATTTTACCGGATGAATGATTGCCGATGAATCGTACAGGGTCGATCGCCTCATACGTCGGCCCTGCGGTGACGAGCGCCCTGCGCCCCAGCAAATCCACCTTGCCTTTTTCGCGACTGTTGGCAGCAGCCTCCACGGTTGGTTTCATTCCCAGGACGCCTGCAATATATTCCATGATCACTTCGGGCTCCGCCATCCTGCCATCGCCAAATAAGCCGCTGGCCAGTTCTCCGTTGCCCACCGGGATCACCTGGTTGCCGAAACTGCGCAACCGGTCCAGATTGGCCTGGGTAGCCGGGTGGCGCCACATATCCTCGTCCATCGCCGGCGCAGCCAGCACCGGGCAAACCGCCGACAACCAGGTCGCCAACAGCAGATTGTCACAAATTCCATGCGCCATTTTAGCCAGCGTATTGCAACTCAGCGGCGCGATCACGAACAGGTCCGCCCACCGTCCAAGCTCGACGTGATTTGCCCAGGTCCCCGAATCGGCCAGGTCCGACAACACAGGATGCTTCGACAACGTGGAAAGTGACAGGGGTGTAACAAAATCCCTCGAAGCCGCCGTCTGGACCACCCGCACCTCGGCGCCTTCCCGCACCAATGCCCTGATCAGCAACAACGCCTTATAGGCAGCGATGCTTCCGGTTATCCCAACGAGGATTTTTTTACCCTGATACATGACAAATCGGTTAAATCGTTAAGCGCAAAACGGCAGGGTGCCTATCAGCCGCCCTGCCGTCAAATATATCAATCCTGCGCGAGTCCGTTCTTACTTGAACAGATCGTCGTCATTCCGGCGATAGTAAATCTTGTCGTCCATGAATTCCTGCGTGGCCAGCAATGCCGGATTCGGCATCCGCTCGTAAGCCTTTGAGATCTCGATCTGTTCCTTATTCTCATGGATCTCTTCCAGACTATCGGTATGGGTGGCAAACTCCTCCAGCTTATTGTGTAGTTCCTCTTTTAGGGAAATATTGATCTGGTTCGCCCGCTTCGCAATGATCGCGATCGACTCGTACAAGTTGCCTGTCTTCCCTTTGATGTCGGTCAGGTTCTTGGTTTCCACCACGTTGGCGGTGTTCGCATTAACTTGCCTTCTTAGTCTGCTCATTTTTAAACGTTTTTAGATTATTCTGCGCTGAAGTCAGATACTCCCGGACCTCCGTTTTCAACCTGCTGTCGGGAAAACGATCCATGAACTCGTTACATTGTGTCACGACGTTATCATATCGCTCTTCCTGCTTTTCGAAGACGCTCAGTTCGGCATATTGAAAGTCCGATTTGATTATCAAGTACTTGTATTGATCGCTCTTTTCAGAGTCCGGATAGCTGTTCATCAGACTGGTCAGGGCGACCCCGGCCGCGCGATAATACCCCAGGTCGAAATAGAGCTGTGCGCTCAAAAAATCCTTCAGTTCCAGCTTCGCCCTGCATTTTTCAATGATATCATTCGCCTCTTTGATTTTGTCGGAACCGGGATGTGTGTTGATAAAGGCCTGCATAAAACCGATCGTCTTCGTGGTGTTCGTCTGATCCAGTTCCACCTTTGGCGATTGCATATAAAAGGTGTAGGCCCTCATATAATCCATCTCCTCTGCCTTATTGCTGTTTGGAAATACCTCGACGAAGCCTTTGAAAAGGTTCTCCGCGTTGGGATAGTCCTTCAGGTAATAAGCGCAGTAGGCGAACTTATAATAGATATCCTCAAAATGCTCGCTTCCCTTGAATACCCTGAACAATTCCTCGAAAAGCTGCTGCGCGTGATTGTAATCCTTGGCTTCGTAATATTTGTCAGCCATCCGCAGCTTATAGTCATAATCATTGCTTTTCATCACTTTGGAAAAGCGCGAACAGGACGCGAAAAGAAACAATCCGATAAACGCAGCGGTAAATAGTCGCATAAAAGCAGGCAAAGTTAATGTTTTTTTAAGCAGGACCGGCCGCAAAAATGCAAGGTTTCCCGTTTAGTCCCAAAAATCGCTCGTTAAAATCGGCCTAAAAATGACCGCTCTCCGGCAAATAAGGGACAAATAATTAGCGCGGGCCCATCGGCCCGCGCTATCACATTCATTCAAAGTCAGTTATATATTATTTCCGGCGAAGATTCGGATGCGGAGCAGGTACCGTGTTCGGACCTTCCTCGCCCGTTCCGTCACGCAGGTCGACCGTATTCTCGTCACCGCCCGACTGGCCGTAGCGGAAGATAAACCGGTCAGAACTAACACCTTCTTTTTCAACCAAATAGTTGATAACTGCATTTACCCGGTCCCAGCTCAGCTGCTGAGCGGCCTTGGAGGATTCACCGTAACCGATAACGGCGATCTTGCAGCTGGGGTTGTTCCGCATCTGGCTGGCGGCGCTGGCTAGCAGGGCCTGGTTGTCCTTGCTCAGCGTGACCGTGTGACCCTTGAAAGTGATGCTGGGCAGGTTCCCGATATGGCACTTTCCGGCAAAGCCACCAGAATCGAGCTTAGCCTGAAGGTCCTTGCAGCATTGCGGATCCGGGCACTTCCCTACACCGTCGGCATCCACCGGCTGGCACTGGGTCGGCGTGATCTTTTCTTTGTCGCGGCAATCGGGAACACCATCACCATCCGTATCCAGGCTCACCCCGTGTGTATCCACCGGGCATCCTTTCGGCGTGTTGGGTTCAAGGTCGAACTGGTCGGTGACCCCATCCCCATCGGCATCATCCAGCACAGGCTTCGGCAGCTTCATATGGCGGGGAGCATTGATCTCGTTGTAAGCGTAGTCGAGCGGGTTCAGCCACCACAGCGGCTCGACCGCATGCTTTGCAAAAATATTGTAGTTGATACCGACCGAAACGAAATTGTACGCGTCGGCAGACCTTGTCTGCGCGATACTTTGCGTTGCACCGAGCATAAAATTGTTCTGCCATTCCTGGCCGTCCACCAGGTCGCTGGCGGTAAACGTAAACTTGTCTTCCAGCGCGATGTTCAGCCTGTCGTTCAACTTGAACTGCATGCCCAGGCCGGCAACGCCGACCACCGTCAATGGCACCCCGCCCAGTGTTGCGCTCGTGCTGGAACGGTCGGCGATAACGTCCCACTTGCCGGTCAGGACGTTCTTCAACGCGTTGCGGATCTGCTTCCGGTGGCTGTAATTCTCATCGTTCGGAAATTGGTTGATGACCGCGTCGTAACCTGCGTAGTAACTGGGATTCTGTTTGTATAACGTGCTGTATGTCATGGCGCCGATACCGCCAAACAAATACCAGTTGAAACCGGTCTTCGCTTTGTGAAAGTTGATATTGTTGAACGTGAAGACACCTTGTAACGACAACTCATGGACAGTACTCCTGTAATTGTAAAATATCGAGTCGTAGGCACCGCTCGCCTGTTGCGGATAGACAGCGGTCAGTTGAGCGTTCCGGCCATAGGCCTCCGTATATTGATAATTCAGACCGCGCAGCCGGATCCAGTCGTATTCCGCTCTGACCGAAAATACATAGCCAAGCGCTTTTCTGACATGAAAACCAAAACCGCCGGTAGGTCCCCAGTTGGAAACATCCGTGAATCCGCTGGTATACCCACCCTTGATGCCGATCTCCCATTCGTTCCGCGGCTTGGCCGGAAACGGATACGCATTATTCAAAAATTCGTTGTGTTGCGCGAGTCGCCTGGTAGGAATAAGAGAAGAGTCCCGGATATCATAACTGCTGCCCACGCCCTGGGCATTCGCATATGACAGGAACAGACAGATTAACCCAATCAAAAGAGTCAATTTCTTACTGGCCATAACTGATATTTATGTGAATGAATGAATTAAACCTGAGAAGAATATGGTGCAAAAATAGATATTGGGCCGCAATAACCAAATTTTTTTAACAATACGTATAAAATAAAAGTTGTATGGTACGATCGGCAGACAGTCTAAATTTAAAATTAGATGCACTGACCGGAAAAAATTCTAATATTGTCCTTCCAACATTTTTTCCAGTCGCTCGAGCCATCGTTATTATTACTGTCACCCCTAAATGAAAATTTGTACGAAAGGATTTTATCCGGCCGCCGGGAAGACTGATCAGCAGCATGAAAATCGCACAAGCCATACTACGCGAGGAGCTCGCCAGCTTCGAAAAGAGGTTCAAGGAGGCGGTGAAAAGCCAGACGCCACTCCTGGACCGGATCATGCAGTTCATCGTCAACCGAAAAGGCAAACAGCTGCGGCCCATGTTCGTCCTGCTGTCCGCGAAATTGTGCGGGCCCGTCAATGAAGCGGCCTACCGGGCGGCTTCCCTCGTGGAGCTGCTCCACACCGCTACCCTCGTCCATGACGACGTGGTGGACGAATCCCTCGAACGCAGGGGTTTTTTTTCCACCTATGCGCTCTGGAAGACCAAGATCTCGGTCCTTGTCGGCGATTACCTGCTGTCCAAAGGCCTGTCGCTCTCGCTGGATCACAGCGACTTCCGGGTCCTGCAGATCCTCAACTCTTCGATCCAGAACATGGTGGAAGGCGAGCTGCTCCAGCTCGAAAAGTCCCGCTCGCTCAACCTTAGCGAGTCCGTATATTTCGACATTATCCGCAACAAAACGGCCTCCTTCCTGGCATCCTCCTGCGCCGCAGGAGCCTACGCCGCCTGCCAGGACGAAGCATCGGCCGAAAAGATGCGCCGGTTTGGGGAAAAGGTAGGTATCGCTTTCCAGATCAAGGACGACCTCTTCGACTATGGCAACGAAGCGGTCGGCAAGCCGACAGGTAACGATATAAAAGAAAAGAAGCTCACCCTGCCGCTGATCTATACGCTCAATACGGTGGACCGGGCGAAGCGCCGGGAGATGATCTACACGATCCGCAACCACAACAAGGACAAGCAACGGGTACGCCAGGTCATCCGCACCGTGGTCGACACCGGCGGTATCGACTATGCGACCCGGCAGATGAACAACTATCGCGACGAAGCCCTTGCTATCCTGTATGAATTCGGGGATAACGATGCCCGTAAGGGGCTGGAAGAGCTGGTCCGGTACACGACCGACAGAAAATACTGATGGAAAAACGCTGGAAAATAAGGGGTAGTGACCCCGCTGCCGTTACATCGCTTCAGGCAAGCCTCGGGATCAACGAGGTGATTTGCCGGCTGCTTGTCCAACGCGGCATCGGCACGTATGACCAGGCGAAAGAATTTTTCAGGCCCCAACTGAGCGCAACGCATGACCCCTGGCTAATGAAAGACATGGACGCGGCTGTCGACCGGGTCCTGCACGCTATCCGCCGGGAGGAAAAGATCCTGATCTACGGAGATTACGACGTCGACGGCACCACTGCCGTCGCTTGCCTCTTCCATTTCCTGCAGAAATTCTGCCCCGCCCGCCGGCTCGACTTCTATATTCCCCACCGTTACCGGGAAGGCTATGGCATTTCCCGGCAGGGGGTTGACTTTGCAGCAGCCGGAGGCTATTCGCTCGTGATTTCCCTTGACTGCGGGATCAGGTCGGCCGATCTCATCGCCACCGCGGCCGGTCTCGGCATCGACTTCATCGTCTGCGACCACCACCTGCCGGACGATCGGCTTCCGCCGGCCGTCGCCATTCTCAACCCCAAGCAACCGGGTTGCCGCTATCCTTACAAGGAATTGTGCGGCTGTGGCGTGGGATGGAAATTGATCGCCGCCCTGTCGGAGCGTCTTGGGCTTTCGCCGGATGAACCCTTCCAATACCTCGATCTCGTCGCTACCGCTATTGCCGCGGATATCGTGCCCGTCACCGGCGAGAACCGGGTGCTGGCCTGGTATGGCTTGAAAAAGGTCAATGAGAATCCCAACAACGGAATCCGCGCGTTGATCCGCCTGAGCGGCCTGAACCGGGCGCTCAAAATGATCGACCTCATATTCTTGATCGCACCCCGCGTCAATGCCGCCGGCCGGATGGACGATGCCCGGAAAGTGGTCCATCTCTTTACCGGGTCGGATCCCGAAACGGCGCTGGCATATGCCGGTCAGTTGCACGCCGATAACAGCGACCGGAAGGAAGCTGACAGCAATATCACCGAAGAAGCGCTCGCCATCCTCGAAAAGGACCCTGCCTGCCAGCACCGGAAATCGACCGTGCTGTACCAGCCCCACTGGCATAAAGGCGTCGTGGGAATCGTCGCGTCGCGCCTCATCGAAAAATACTACCGCCCCACGGTCATTCTGACCCGTAGCGGGGAGGTCATCGCCGGCAGCGCCCGAACTGTCAACGGCTTCAACGTATATGAAGCGATCCATGCCTGCCGCGAACACCTGTTGGGGTATGGCGGCCACTTTGCCGCAGCGGGCGTCACCCTCCTGCCGGAGCAGGTAGGAGCATTCACGATAAAATTTGAAGAAACCGTCGCCGCCACGATCAGACCGCAGTCGCTGTTTCCCGAACTAAGCGTCGACGCCGAACTTACTTTTGAAAATATCCGGAATTCGTTCTACAACATATTGGAGCAAATGCAACCCTTCGGCCCGGACAATGCCCAGCCCGTCTTTGTCTCGCGGCGCGTTTCCGACGCCGGCTGCCGGATCGTCAAGGAACTCCATATCCGCTTCGCCTTGCGCCAGGGTTCTGCCGTCATGGACGGCATCGGCTTCAATCTGGCGGCCAAATTTCCGCTGCTGCAAGGCGGTGCGCCTATCGATATCGTTTATACGCTGGAAGAAAATGAATGGAACAACCAAAAGAGTCTCCAGCTGAAAGTGCTCGACTTCGTGGTCTCCCCGGCCGACGCCGGCGCGTGACAGCACCGTCCGTCCGCGTCCCTTCAGGCACCGACCGTCCACACTACTAACGCCCGCCGGCCCTTATGCCTCGAGGATGATCCTGCCCCTGGCTTCGCCGCTCATCAACTCGACGCTGCGCTGGATAAAGTCCGTCAGGTTGTTCCCTTTCAGCAAACCCTGCGAAAGCAGTGCGAGATCCGACAGGTTGTGCACCAGCTTTTCCTGCCGCGGCCTGTCCCCGTCCTTCAGGATCGTTTGATAGATCGGATGATTCCCGTTAACCGTCAGGCTCACCTCGTCCGGCATACTCGCGTAAAAGCCGCCCATGCCGCCGCTGACCGCTGCCATATCCTTCATCCGCCGCATGAATTCCGGCCGCGTCGCGATCACGGGGGGCGCCTCGGGGCTGAGCCCTTTTACTTCCACGGTGACATGCAGTTCGGGGATCTGCCGGCCGAACAGTTCCTTAAGGGTCTGCTCTTCCCCGGCGCTAAGCACCGAGCTCCCGGTATCCGCCTTGTCGATCAGGTTGTCCACGATATCCGAATCCACCCGTGTAAAGTGGACGTCCTGCCATTTCATCTCCATTTGATTGATGAAGGCTGCGTCGACGATCGTCTCGAGCCTGACGACCATATACCCTTTTTCCTGTGCCTGGCGGATATAGCTGTCCTGCTGCACCGGGTTGCTGGTATACAGGATCACCAGCTTGCCATCCTTATTTTTCTGCAAAGCCTCCGCCGCCGCGCGGTATTCGTCGAGCGTATAGAACTTTCCGCCCTTTACGTCTTCCATGATATGGAACTTCACCGCCTTCTCGAGGAACTTGTCATCCGTCATCATCCCGTACTTCACGAACAACCCGAGGCTCTCCCATTTCTCTTCGAACTCTTTGCGCTCCTTGCTGAAGATCTCTTCCAGTTTGTCCGCCACTTTCTTCGTGATGTGGTTGTTGATCTTGCGGACATTGGGATCGCCCTGTAAATAACTGCGGCTGACGTTCAGCGGGATATCCGGGCTGTCGATAACGCCGTGCAACAACATCAGGAATTCCGGCACGATGTCCTTCACCTCATCCGTGACAAAGACCTGGTTGCTGTACAACTGGATCTTATCCTTCTGGATTTCGTAACTCTGCTTGATCTTGGGGAAATACAATATGCCGGTGAGATGGAACGGATAATCCACGTTCAGGTGGATCCAGAAAAGCGGCGCCTCACTGTAGGGATACAGTTCCTTGTAGAAATCCTGGTAGTCCTGCGGCGTCAGTTCGTTCGGCCGCCTCGTCCAGGCGGGAGAGGGATTGTTGATCTGTTCTCCCTCGAACCGGATGGGGACCGGCAAAAAGCGGCAGAACTTCTTCAGGATCCCCTTGATCCGCTCGGCATCCAGGAATTCCTGGCTTTCCTCGTTGATATGCAGCACCACATCGGTTCCTCTGCCGGCTTTGTCGATTTCCTCGAGGCCGAATTCCGGGCTGCCGTCGCATTCCCATTTCACCGCCTGCGCACCTTCCCGGTAGCTTTTGGTGATGACATCCACCCGCTCGCTGACCATAAAAGCGGAATAGAACCCAAGGCCGAAATGACCAATTATATTGGCCTCGTTCTGGCCCTTGTACTTGCTCAGGAATTCCTCGGCCCCGCTAAAAGCCACCTGGTTCAGGTATTTATCGACTTCCTCGGCCGTCATTCCCACGCCCTGGTCCGATATGGTAATCGTTTTCGCCTCTTTATCCAATTGAATATCAATAGATAACTCTCCCATTTCCCCCTTTGCCTCTCCCAATGACGACAAGGTTTTCAGCTTTTGGGTGGCATCCACCGCATTGCTGACCAATTCCCGGATAAAAATATCATGATCGCTGTAAAGAAATTTCTTGATGATCGGAAAGATGTTTTCTGTCTGAACGCGGATATTTCCTTTTTGCATGGCAATAGTTTTTAGGGCCTGTTGTGGCCGGCCCAGTCCGGGAAACAAAGAAAATGCCATTTGCGCCTCGACTGCCACACTGACGGTGAACCGGCGCCAATGGACCGCGCCCCGCCGCCATCCCTGCCGGAAAAAAAGCCGTTTTTTCGCCAAAAAGGCGTAGCTTTGCGACCCATTTATCACAATTAAACAATCATCAAGGGATCATGAACAATTACGAATTGATGGTGATTTTTACCCCTGTGCTCTCTGAGGAGGACTATAAAGCCGCCCAGAAAAAATACGCCGCCCTGATCAGGGACAACGGCGGAGAGATCGTGCACGACAATCCCTGGGGATTAAAATCACTGGCGTATCCGATCCAGAAAAAGACCACAGGCTTGTACTGGGTCCTGGAGTACACTGCGCCATCCGACTTCAACGAGAAGCTCAACATCCAGATCCGGAGGGACGAATCGGTGTTGCGCTTCATGGCTACGAGACTCGATAAATACGCCGTCGAGTACAATGCCAAAAAGAGAAGTGGCGTACCAACAGGAACCGAAAAAGCAGCCGTATAGCCATGCCAAAAACAAACGAAATAAAATACCTCACGGCCATCAAACCCGAGAAACGCGCCAAGAAGTTCTGCCGTTTCAAGAAATATGGTATCAAGTACATCGATTATAAGGACGCCGAATTCCTGAAAAAATTCCTGAACGAGCAAGGTAAAATGCTGCCCCGCCGCATCACCGGGAACTCGCTGAAATACCAGCGGAAAGTTTCCGATGCCGTGAAAAAAGCCCGTCAGATGGCATTATTGCCTTACGTAACAGACCTATTAAAGTAACCAATATGGAAGTCATTTTAATCCAGGATGTAGACAACCTCGGGTCCGCCCACGAAAAGGTGAATGTCAAGCATGGATACGCCCGTAACTTTCTGATTCCCCGAAAACTGGCAGTGGAGGCTAATCCCTCCAATCTGAAACAGCTCGATGAGCGGATGAAGCAGCTGCAGAAGAAAGAGGCCAAGCTCCTGGCGGAAGTCAACAAGGTCATCGAAGTGCTAAAGGCATCCCCGCTCAAGGTGGGCGCCAAGACCGGCACCAGCGGCAAGATCTTCGGGAGTGTCACCTCCGTCCAGCTTGCCCGTGCGATCCGCGACCAGAAAGGTTACGAGATCGACCGGCGCAGGATCCACATTTTGGATGATGTCAAAGAACTCGGCACCTATAAGGCCAGGGTCGATTTTGGCAACAGCAACGAGACCGAAGTGGAATTCGAAGTGACAGCCGAATAGGCCGTCCGATTTCATAATACCGACACGTTATAAAGCCCGTAAATAACCTTACGGGCTTTTTTATGGGGTTTACCATTTTATTTGAGTTTTAGCAAGCAAAACCCAATAATGTTACTTGAAACGGCGCGGCTTTCTTTGCCAAAAATCGTTGAAAGCCCTACCAATCCTTGCTCCCGGGGAAACACCACAAAATTTTACTAAGTAATAAAAATTGTTATCTTTACTATAGCTCTATTATTTTTAGTGTTATAGTAGGCTGTCGTAACTTTCTTTTCCAGTCAGATTCCTCAGTCATTATAGTCTAACAGTAGGTAGAGTGAGTTTTTTTCATTTTTAATTTTTTGTACAATGAACATTTATGTAGGCAACCTCTCCTGGCAGATGACAGATGAGGATCTTAGGAACCTTTTTGAACAGCACGGTACCGTCGCTTCGGCCAAGATCGTCAAGGACAAAGTCTCGGGCCGCAGTAAGGGTTTCGGTTTCGTCGAAATGGAAGACGATGGCGAAGCACAGCAGGCGATCACCAACCTGTATGACAGCGAAGTCATGGGTCGTAAGATCATCGTGAACGAATCGCAGCCAAAACAGCAGGGCGGCGGCGGCGGCGGCTTCAAAAAAAGAAGCTTTGGCGGCGGCGGCAACAGCGGCGGCGGCGGCGGTTACAAGAAAGGTGGCTACAACCGCGGCGGCGGTGGTGGTTACGACAGGGAATATTAGTCTGATCAATCAATACAACCTTCCTGAAATCCTTTCGGACCGAAAGGATTTTTTTTTGCCCTATCTTTATCCGTACAAAACCGAATGTCCATGTCCCGCAAGATCCATCGCAGAACATTTATCCGTAACGCATCCGTCGCCGCAGCCGGCCCTCTGATCCTTCACTTCCCCGTGTTTGGAAGATCCGCGCCGAGCAACAAGGTGATTGTTGCGGTGGCAGGCGTGAATAGCCGTGGCGCCTACCTCTCCAAGTCTTTCTCGCAGCTTCCCGATGTGGAAGTAGCTTATATCTGCGACGTCGATCAGCGCGCCATTCAGAACGGCCTCAATGCATTAAAGGAGGCCAAACGAAAACCGGGGATCGTAGGCGACATCCGCAAGCTGGTCCAGCAAAAGGACTTCGATGCGCTGGTTATTGCTACGCCCGATCACTGGCATGCACCGGCTGCGATCATGGGCGTGAAGAACGGCAAACATGTTTATGTCGAAAAACCCTGCGGCCACAACCCTTACGAGGGCGAGTTGCTTGCGGCCGCTCTCCACAAATACGGCCGCCATATTCAAATGGGCGATCAACGGCGTTCCTTCCCCACCCTGATCGACGCTGTCCGCCAGGTCCGGGAAGGAGCTATCGGCAATACCTATATGGCAAAGGCCTGGTATGCTAATTCCCGCAAATCTATAGGCATTGGCAAAAAGGTCGCAGTCCCGCCGACACTCGATTTTGAACTGTGGCAGGGACCCGCTCCCCGCCGCGATTACCAGGACAATCTTGTGCCTTACAACTGGCATTGGTTCTGGAACTGGGGCACGGGCGAAGCCTGCAACAATGGAACGCACGAGATCGACTGCT
>DATNBP010000111.1:0-30325 GCA_035572015.1 Puia sp.
TCGGGCTGCACAACCCGACAACGGCCGACCAGTGGACCGACCGGCTGAGGAACTGGCTGGCCGGCGGAGGATGGTTGCAATAACGGGTCAGGGCTGTTCGCGGATAAATGTCAGGAGGGCGGTGGCGACATGGCCGAGATCCCCGTCGTTTTCAATGTAGCTGTCCGCCTGGACGATCGTCAGCGTCCGGCCGGCTCTTATCGTCTTTCCGCGGGTAACGAGTCGCGTGCCTTTGGCGGCTTTCAGAAAGTTTATTTTCAGCTCCACGGTCAAAAAAGAGCCCTGTTGGCCTGGATGGGCCGCCGCGGAATAGCCGCCGGCGCTGTCGGCGAGCGCGGTGATGACCCCGCCGTGGAACAGCCCGCCGCCGCGCAGCAACATATCGCTGGGCTCAACACTGATTTCTACAAAACCTTTGGCGATCGCCGTGATCCGGGCGCCATAGGCAACCATCAGTGGCTGGCGGGAGAAACTGTCGAGTAGTCTTTGTTCGATATGTGGGTCGAGCCGGTCCATTATTCCAGTCCGAAAAGTCCTTTGTTTAAGAGTTGGAGCGTCTCGGTCTTATGAGCGGACGGTATCAGCAGAGAGACGTTGTGCTTGCTGCCGCCATAACTCACCATGCGGATCGGTACCTGGGCAAGCGAATCGAACAGGCGGCCGAGCAACCTCGGCGTATGCGTGATCTCGTTACCGACGATCGACACGATCGTATGATTGTCCTCCACTTCGATGGTGCCGAAAGGCTCCAGTTCGCGCACGATATTCTTCAGCTCTGCGACATTCTCGATCGTGAGGGAAACCGCCACTTCCGAGGTCGTGATCATGTCGATGGGCGTCCGGTATTTTTCGAAGATCTCGAAGATCTTGCGAAGAAAGCCATAGGCAAGTAGCATCCTGCTGCTGCGGATATTGATCGCGGCGATGCCGTCCTTTGCGGCGATGGCTTTCACGCCGGTGGACCCGGCCTCCTCCGTGATGAGGGTACCCCTGGCCTTTGGTTGCATCGTATTCAGGAGCCGGACAGGCACCTTATAGAACTGGGCGGGCCAGATGCTTGCAGGGTGAAGGATCTTTGCCCCGAAATAAGCCAGCTCGGCGGCTTCTTCAAAACTGAGCTGTTCGATCGCAAACGTTCGTTTCACCACGCGCGGATCGTTATTGTGCATGCCGTCGATGTCGGTCCAGATCTCGCATACCGAAGCGTTGACCGCCGCGGCGATCAGGGATGCGCTGTAGTCGCTGCCACCGCGTTTCAGGTTGTCGACTTCACCGCGGGCGTTTCGGCAAATATAACCCTGGGTAATGAAAAGCGTGGTCTCCTTATGTTGCTGGATCAAATGCGCCAGCCGGGCCTTGATATTGTTGATCTGGGGTTCGTCATGGTCGTCGATGCTCATGAATTCCAGCGCAGGGAGCAGGAAATGCGGGATATCGTTCTCTTCGAGAAAGACCGAGAACAACTTAGTGGACAAGAGTTCGCCCTGGGCGAGGACGTCCTTGCTCAACGCTTCGCTGAAGGAAATGCGCAGAATGATATGCAGGAATTCGAAGTGCTCCGCAAGTATGGCTTTTGCCTTGGCATACAATGGCTCTTTCCGCACAAGCTCTTTGATAAAGGTCTGGTAATGCGCTTCCAGCTTGTCGATGAGTTCACCGGCTCGCTGCCTGTCTCCGGCCGCAATGGCATTTCCGATCTCCACAAGGGCATTGGTCGTGCCGCTAAGAGCGCTGAGCACGACTATCTTGGATTCCTTATCGGCGGTGATCAACTGGCTGACCTGGCGCATCCGCTCGGGCTTGCCCACGGACGTACCGCCGAACTTCATGATCTTAAACTGGTTCATTGACTTTGTTTGGAAGGCACAGGTATTTTTCGGAGCGCAAAGTTAAGGCCTTTAGCCTGCCGATGGGAATTCCACTCCTAATTTAATTGCCAGGGCCTTCAGGTCTTCCACGACGGAGGGCACGAGTGGAATGCCGTTGGCCAGCCGCTCGGCCTCCATTTCACGTTCGGGATCGCCCGGGATGAGCACTCGTTCCTGGCCCGGGACGGGCGTAGCCGAGCGAAAGCGCCGGATCCACTTATCCATATCGGCCTTGAAGTCCGCTGCTGGCCGGAACGCATCGACTCGCATCGCGCCGAAAAAGTGGCCTATGCCTTTTCCTGGCATCCCGGTGGGCATGGGTACATATGCGGGGAACGGCGGGACCCAGGGGCCGTAGTTGGCGCCGCTGAGTACAGCCGAGAAAATATCGACCACCGCTCCCAGCGCATAGCCCTTGTGGCTGCCGTGATCCCGGTCGCCCCCGAGGGGGAGCAGGGCGCCGCCCGCTTTAAGTTCATGCGGGTCGGTGGAAGGCCGACCTTCTTTATCCTGGATCCAGCCGGCCGGAGCCGGCTCTCCTTTCCGCTGGAGGATTTCCAGTTTTCCGTTTGCCGCGGTTGTAGTGGCGAGGTCGGCGACAAAGGGCGGTTCCTCACCGGCCGGGACGGCGACGCAGATTGGGTTCGTACCCAGCAGGCGTTCCAGCGAGAACGTGGGTGCGACGAGGGCGCTGGCGTTGGTCATGGCGATACCGATCATCTCCCTGCGCACGGCCGAAAGCGCGTGGTAGCCGGCAATGCCGAAATGGTTGGAGTGCTGGACGCTGACCCACCCGGTACCGCACGTGGCAGCCTTGTCGATGGCTATTTGCATGGCAAAGGGGGCGACGACAAGCCCGAGGCCGCCGTCCCCGTCGACGACCGCGGTCGAGGGTGTCTCGTGTAAAACACGAAGCTTCGGGCGCGGGTTGGCCCGGCCGGCTTCATGGAGCCGGACATAACCGATCAGCCGGGCGACCCCGTGCGAATCGATACCGCGAAGGTCGGCGCTCAATAAAGCAGCGGCCGCGGTGCGGGCATCATCGTCCGGGCACCCGATGCGGCGGAAAATATCGATGGTGAAGCCGAGTAAGCGGGGGTAGGTAAAGACCATGAGGGCATTTTTGGGGCACAAAGTTCGGGAAAGAAAAGAAGATCAACTCTTTCCGCACAAGCAACCTTAACGGGCGGACGCGCGTTATTGACTGGGGACCGGAGGTGGTCTACTATTATAGTAGACTGATAATGATAGTTATAGCTTCCGGACTTGCGCGTGGAAGAACTTGACGGTTGCCACGACGTCTGGCACATTGTTATACCAGTTGTCTTCCCTTTCGATGGAAAAATACCCTTCGAAATGCTGACGTTTCAGTTCCTCGAAGACCGGCGGGTAGTTGATCACCCCCGTACCCACGACCATGTCTTTCGCCCTGGTATTCCCTGCCTGGTCGACGTCTTTAAGGTGGACGCCATAGATATGCCCTTCGAGTTCCTTCAGGCAGGCCACCGGGTCGAGGCCGTTACGTACCCAATGCCCGATATCCGCGCAGGAGCCGATGTGTTGATGGCCCCTGACGGCGG
This sequence comes from Puia sp., assembly GCA_035572015.1. Classification (GTDB taxonomy): domain Bacteria; phylum Bacteroidota; class Bacteroidia; order Chitinophagales; family Chitinophagaceae; genus Puia. Next base: position 3,449 of record DATNBP010000111.1, read on the forward strand.
CCAGCACCGAATCAGGATGCCAATAGACATTGGGTTTCGGGTGGTCATGGATCGCTATATTGATATGATAGATCCCCGCGAGACTGTCGATGGCATCCCATTGATTCTTGCGGGGTTCAGCGGTAATATAACTGAGCCCGAAATATTTTGCGAGTTCAAAATACTTTTTCCACTCGGCGATCGTACCGGGAACGACAACGCCCATGGCGTAGATGTGCATGTCCTTTGCCTTGAGAAGCTCCTTGACCTTCGCTTTGGTCGACTCGGACATTCCAATACCAAACGTACCCTCCATACCGCCGCCCAGCGTCTGGCCGGGGAATGCCTCGAGGTAGTGAACGCCGGCGCTGTCCGCCTTGTCGAGTGCTTTCACGAACGACACGAAATGAAAGGTCCAAAGTTGGATGCCGATCTTCCAGTCTTTCGGTGAAGCAGCATAAGTCGACCCCGAAGCGTCTGTGTTAGTAGTGTACCTTGCGGCCGGCGCGGTGCCTGTGCGATGAACGGCTGGGGCGATTGGGTAGAAAGGCTGCAGGAACGCAAAACAGAGGAGGCAAGTAAAGCTGAATAGTTTCATGTCATTCGGTTTTAGTAACGCGACGAAAATTAGGCAATTCTATATAGACGGATATTAATTGAGGCATTTATTCGTTAATTTTATTTTTTGCTAAAGTCAACACGAGTCACATTTAAAAAAACCAAAATTTAAGACTTATGAGAAAATTGTTAAGCTTTCTCTGTCTCATCCTTGTTTTTACTTTGGGGGTTACAGCCCAGGAAATGCGAACCGTTTCCGGAACTGTGCTTGATGCCACCGGCGCTCCGGTGGCCGGCGCTTCTGTCACCGTCAAGGGAGGCACCGCCGGTACGAGTACCGGGATCGACGGAACGTTTTCACTTCGCGTGAGCAGCGATGCAAAGGTACTGGAGATCACAGCCGTCACTTTTGCAGCCCTCGAAGTCAATATCAGTGGAAAGACAAAGATCGGCGTGGTCAACCTTCAGCCCGCCAACAAAGACCTGAGTGAGGTGGTCGTCGTTGCCTACGGTACGCAGCGCAAGACCAACGTTACCGGCTCTGTGGCAACCGTTACCGGCGCTGCCGTGGCCGACAAACCATTCACCTCGGTAGATAAAGCCCTCCAGGGAGACGTCGCGGGGGTCCAGGTATCTTCCACCTCCGGTGCCCCGGGATCGGCAACCGATATTCGGATCCGCGGGATCGGATCGATCAATGCGAGCGCCGCACCGCTTTGGGTGATCGACGGCGTAATCTCCACGTCCTCCGATCTTTCGGTCAACACCACCACGGCAAACCCGCTGAGCACGCTGAATCCGGACGATATCGAGAGCATTACGGTGTTGAAGGATGCCGCGGCGGTAGCGCCCTACGGCTCCCGCGGGGCAAACGGCGTGATCCTCGTAACCACTAAAAAAGGGAGGATCGGCGCAACCCGGTTCAATATCGTCGGGGAATTCGGGCAAAACAGCCGGGCCTTTAATCCCAGCAATAAGCCTCAGAACTCCACTCAATTGCAGACTACGCTTCGCGAGTCGCTGATCAATGCCGGTTATGCGGCGGACAATGCAGGCGCCGACAATCTGATCTTCAATGCCTTTGGTTATCCAAAAAACTATACCAGCACGAATACCAACTGGTTCGATGTTGTATCGCAGAACGGTGCGCAGACCGACGTGAATATGAGCCTTAGCGGGGGTACTGACAAGACCCAGGTCTATGCTTCCGGCGGGTATTTCAACCAGGAAGGGATCAGCATCGCGAGTAATTTTCACCGGTTCAGCGGTGCCCTGGCCATCACACATCATGCGGGCGACCGATTTACCCTCTCCGCCAGCCTGAACGGGAGCAACACCGCACAGCACACGCCCAGCAACGGGGGTACTTTTGCCAACCCGGTCCTTGCCTCCTACTTCCTGCTGCCCTGGAACACCCCCTACCTGCCCAATGGCCAGTTGCGTTTCGGCGATGCGGATACCCTCTTTGAGTTCCCGACCAATGGCGGGATCTTTAACCCGGTCGTCCAGGCCAAGTTGAACAGTAACCTGGCGCAGCAGACTGCCTTCCGTGGAAATGCGACGGGCGAGCTGAAGATCGTCAACGGACTGAAGCTTACCAGCCGGTTCGCGGGAGAATATATCAACGTGCAGGAAGACCAGTACCGCAGCCCCTTCTATGGCGACGGTTTCGCCGACGGCGGCGACGCGTATTCGACGTATACGAGGGTATTCAACTATACCTGGTCCAATTTTGCCGACTGGAGACAAAAGGTGAACACGGACGGCGATATGTATCTCGACCTGAAGGCGGGTATCGAAGCCTATGACAGCCGCTACTACACTTTGCAAGCCGGCGGCCATAGCTTCCCGCTGACCCCCAATCTCCGGTTCCTCGCTTCCACCTCTACGCCGACCACAGCTACCGCCCTGCCGTCAGAACAAACGACCTTTTCTGAATTCGGGATCGCCGACTTCAATATCAAGGATCGCTATGTCCTCAGCGGCAGCCTCCGGCGGGACGAATCTTCCGTATTCGGATCTGAACACCGGTGGGGCACTTTCTGGTCCCTGGGTGGCACCTGGAATCTGAACGAGGAAGCCTTTATGAAGAGCCAGAACCTTTTTACGCTGCTCAAGCTCCGCGCTTCCTACGGCCAACTGGGTAACACCAATGGGTTCCCGGGTTATACGGCGCTGGCGACCTATGGTTCCGGCTTTAACTATCAGGGGCAGCCCGGCCTGGCGCCAAACAACGTCGGCGATCCTGCGCTTACCTGGGAAAAGGACAATTCGCTCAATATCGGCCTGGATTTCGGTATGCTGAAGGACCGGTTCAACGGAACGATCGAATGGTATGACCGCCAGACGGTGGGACTACTGTCGCCGATACCCTTCTCTTACACAAGCGGCTTCAGCAGCCAGAACGAGAATATCGGGACGGTCGATAACAAGGGGATTGAAATTACGCTAAGCGGCCGGCCGGTCGTTACCCACGACTTCAGCTGGTTGATCAGTTTCAATATCGCCCACAATGTAAACCGGGTCAAATCGCTGTTCCAGAATAAACCGATCCCGAACGGCGTATTTGAATATACCATCGGTCATGACCTGCAGGAATATTACCTGCAGCAATGGGCCGGCGTCAACACCCAAACCGGGCAGGCGCAGTGGTATGTGGACGGGAACACGAAACAGCAGATCACTACCAACTATGACAGTGCAGGCCTTGGGCTTAACCGCCAGGCAGACCCGAAATGGTTCGGCGGCCTGACCAATACCTTTACCTACAAGGGCTTCACACTCGATGTCCAGGTGACCTATAACTTTGGCAACTGGATCTTCGATAACTGGTACAACTACCTGAACAGCGACGGCGGTTATGTCGGATCTTTCAACCAATTCTCGAGCCAACTGAAGTCCTGGCAAAAACCAGGCGACAAGACTGATGTGCCGCAACTCATTTACGGGGATCCGAGCAATTCAAATGCGCCGAGCACCCGCTGGCTGTACAAGGGAAACTATATGCGGATGAGGAATATCCAGCTCAGTTACAACCTGCCTTCCGACGTGATCAAGAAGTTGCACCTCGCCAATATCAGTGTGTATTTCCGGGGAACCAACCTTTTCACCTGGGGTGTGGACAAGAACCTGCCCTACGATCCGGAAGCGGGTATCAACAGCACGGCAAACCTGGAAGTCGTGATTCCCAAAACGGCGGCAGCCGGGATCCGCATCGGCTTCTAATTTGACCTGCATATCCTCAAAAAAGAAATTAGTAATATGAAAAAGAGAATCATCAATAAATATTTTCTGATCGCGCTCTCGGCGGGGGCGCTGATGGCTTCCTGCTCAAAATCGTTTGTGACCAAGAATCCCAACGCTTCGCTGCCCTTCAACGAGGCGCTGGACACCTCCACCGTTCTCGGGAGCGACCTGAATGCCGTGTATGCGGAGTTACGGGGGGTCGACCAATACGGCCGTGACTGGCCGGTGCTCGGCGACCTGATGGCCGACAATACTTTCCTCGAAGCGAGGAACTCCGGTCGGTATCTCAGCCAATTCGGGTATACTGTGCCCATAACCGACGGCGTGACGCAAAGCATGTGGCAGAATTCGTACCAGGGTGTCCTGTACGCGAATCAGATCATCGATGCGAATGTGAACGGCGCGGATGACATCAAGGCGCAGGCGTATGCGCTGCGCGCCCTGCTCTATTTTAAAATGGTTAACATCTGGGGAAAGCAATTTACGGTGGACAGTTCCTCTCCTGGTGTTCCGCTCGTGCTGCATTACGATGTCACCTTGCTGCCAGGCCGGGCCTCTGTCGGAACGGTGTATAACCAGATCGTGAGCGACCTGATCACCGCCCTGCAGCATGCTCCGCAATACAGCAGTTCGGTGACGCTGAGCTATTATGCGATCGAAGGGCTGCTCGCCAAAGTATACATGTATATGGGCCGCTACCAGGATGCGCTTACCGCGGCGCAGGATGTGATCGACAACAGCGGGTTTACACTGGTAAGCGCCAGCAATTTCCTGAGTTTCTGGGCCGATCCCGGCATCCATACCGACCAGGTGGAAGTGATGTTCGAGGAGGATTGCGACGCCATCAACAACAATGGTTTCGATGACCTTGGCGGCATTTATATCAATGGCTATCAGGACCTCTACTGTTCGATTCAACTGGCGAATTTGTATTCCAACACGGATGTTCGTGGCCAGTTGCTGCTCGCAGGAGCCACCAAAGGTGGCGCTTCGGCCTTCCTGGTCAACAAATACCCGAACGCACAAAATTCCGACCGGGACAACCCCAAGGTGCTCCGCATAGCCGAAGTGTACCTGATCGCAGCCGAATGCGAAAACCGGTTGGGTGACGATCCCGATGCGCAGACCTATGCGAATGACGTTGCCCAGGCCCGCGACGCGGCATTTACGGGCTATACCAGCACGGGTCAAACCCTCCTGATGGATATCGCCACGGAAAGGAGAAAAGAACTTGCTTTTGAGGGTGACCGTTTGTACGACATGAACCGCCTGGGCCTGCCCATCGTCCGGGCATCCAACCCGGGCTCGGCGCCTTCCGGCGACGGGTTGACGATCCCCTATCCCGACGACCGGCGGATTGCACCGATCCCGCAACAGGAGATCCTGCGGAATCCGACACTTGCTTCGCAGCAAAATCCTGGCTACTAGTCCATCGATAACGAACACGAAAAAGGGTCGCCGGCTGGCGACCCTTTTATTTTGAGCATCTTTCTGACGCCGTCTAGAAGGGAAGATCGTCGATCGGCTCCGTGATCTCGCCGGCCGACGGGACTCTGGCGCTGCCCTGCAAAGCATACCCCTCGGAGGGCCCGCCGGAATAGCCACCGCCTTCGGATCCCCTGCTGCCCAACAGTTGAACGCTCTGAACGCGCAGGGTCAGAGATACGCCCGTCGTCCCGTCGTTCTTCGGATAGGTCCTCACTTCGGGAGTGCCTTCCGCATATACCTGGGTGCCTTTTTTGAGATAGGGCGCTACACCGGTGCGATCGGTCCAGTATGCACATTCCACCCAAATCGTCTTTTCCTTCTGGTTACCCTGGGCGTCACGGAATTTTTCAGTGTGCGCAACATTGAAGTTGATAACAGTCTTGCCATTCACCGTATTGGTGACACAGTCCTTGCCCAGGTTTCCGATAACTTGAAGCTTAATCATAATGGTAAATTTTAGCGTTACCAGGCAATTTACGCTATTTGGGGCCGCCGGAAGGGAGAAGTTTTCCCGATTTTACGTACATTTGCCCCTTGGTAAAATTTTAACTATGAGCCGGAAGGGGAAGGTATTGGTAGCGATGAGCGGCGGTATCGACAGTACCGTAACTGCACTGATGCTGCATGACCAGGGCTATGAAGTCGTGGGTATCACGATGAAGACCTGGGACTATGCAAGCTCCGGGGCATCGAAGAAAGAAACCGGCTGCTGTAACCTCGATAGCTTCAACGATGCGCGCATGGCGGCAGTCCAACACGGATTTCCACATTTCGTACTGGATATCCGCGAAGAATTCGGCGATTTCGTGATCGGGAATTTCGTAGACGAATACCTGGCGGGGAGGACGCCAAATCCCTGTGTGCTTTGCAATACCCATATCAAGTGGCGGGCGCTGCTGAAACGCGCCGATGCACTGGACTGTGAATTTATCGCGACGGGACACTACGCGATGGTGCGGCAGACCCCCGGAGGGCGGTACACCATTGGTAAAGGCGTGGACGAAACCAAGGATCAAAGTTATGTGCTATGGGGCTTGCAGCAGGACCTGCTGGCCAGGACGCTCCTGCCCCTGGGGCCATACCGGAAGACAGCCATCCGGCAACTGGCCCTGGACTACGGATACCCGGAGCTGGCAAAGAAGAGCGAAAGTTACGAGATATGTTTCGTGCCCGACAACGACTACCGGGGATTCCTGAAACGACGGGTGGAAGGATTGGAACAGCAGGTGGCGGGCGGCAATTTTGTCGACAAGGCTGGGAAAGTGCTGGGAAAGCACCGGGGCTATCCCTTTTATACGATCGGACAGCGGAAGGGCCTGGAGATCACCTTTGGCAAACCGGTATATGTGACGGCTATCCGGCCGGAGACGAATACCGTGGTGCTGGGTGATGAATCCGACCTCGACCGGCATGAAATGCGCGTGGCGGGGATCAACTGGCTGAAATACGAGGGAATCGAACCCGGAACCGAGGCGACCACGAGGGTGAGATACAAGGACCCCGGAACGCTCAGCAATCTTTATCCGGACGGGCAGTCGGCCGTAACCGTACGGTTCTTCGAGATGGCCCGGAGCATCGCACCAGGCCAAAGCGCCGTATTTTATGAAGGAGATGAGTTGATCGGCGGTGGGGTTATCCAGCGCGGGTAGGCTGGAGCCGGCCGCTCCCATGGTGAGCCGCGCCCCCGGCACCCCCCCCCTCCCATGAGGCAATAAAACCCGCCTGCAAGGCGTTATTTCGACATGAAATTCCGGCCGCGCTTAGCTCTGATGACGATACTCGCGTTAGCGGTAGCTGCCTCCGGCTGCAATAAGAAGGCCAATTACCCCAATAACCCCCTTACCAATTATTTTATCGACCTGCATGTAGGGAAGTATATTACCTACCGGATGGATTCCCTGAACTTTTACTTCTATGGCCAAAGCGACACGATCACCAGTTACCTCGCCAAAGATTCCGTTGAGAAGCAGACCGTGGACAATAGTGGGGCGACGGTCTATCTTGTGACCAGGTATTTGAGCGATACGTCAGGCTCTTTCTGGACGCCCTCGATGACCTATATCGTCTCGCCGACCGCCCAGTCGATCGATATCACGGAAAACAATCTCCGGTTTGTCAAACTGGCCTATCCCATGGACCTGGGTTACAGCTGGACCGGCAATACCTTTCTTCCCTATGATCCTTACCAGGACTTCTTCGTATACAGCGATTACAATAACCTCAGCCTGTCGACCTGGAATTACTATTACTCCCAGGTCAATCAGCCTTTCACCGTCGGGAACGGGATGACCTTCGACAGCGCATCGACAGTCCTGCAGATCGCAGACTCCACGAATGTGCCCATCACGAACCCGCAGGTGTTTGCGTCCGTCACCTATTGGAGCGAGACGTATGCCAAGCACATCGGACTTATCTACCGGCAAACCGAAATGTGGGAGTACCAGCCGCCGACGCCGGATGGCAGCCAGGCAGGATATAAGATCGGATTCGCACTCACCATGTCCGTCGTCGACCACAACTAAGCGCCCGTGCGCTGAAAACGGGCGGCAAACAACGTATCCGCACGATCTCCGTAGCCGGCGATGGCCTTCACTAGATCGGGCTGCAGATGAAAGGCTGACCCCAACCACTCGATCACATCTTCATTTTCCTTTTTAAAGACCGAGCAGGTGCAATATACGAGCGATGCGCCGGCTGCAAGCTGCGGCACGATATGGCGGAGGATAGCACGCTGCCTGTCGGCGTATTTTTTTATCGAAGAAGGGTCGAAGAAGTAAAGCGATTCCGGTGTCCGGCCCCAGGTCCCGCTGCCGGTGCACGGGAGATCTGCAAGGATCAGGTCGGCGCCTGCCGCCGGCGCGGGAGGAGGCTGGCGGGAAAGATCGGCAACAAAGGTGGTATATTGCCGAATGCCGGCTGCGCGGAACCTTCCGCGAAGGTTATGCAGGATCGATTCGCGGATATCCGATGCAAAAATATGGAGACCGGGATACAGGTCATGCGCAAGGATCGACTTTCCGCCGCTGGCGGCGCAGGCATCCCAAAAAAACCCCGGGGTCCGCGAAAGCGTGAAAAATTCGAGGACCCGCTGCGAGCTAAGATCCTGGACAACGATTTCGCGATCCGGTGTAAACTGTGATTCGATGTTGAAGCCGTTTGGCAGCCGGAAGGCGGCGGGCGGAACGAACTCGCCGATACCCGAAAGTGTTGCGCTGACGGCTTGCAGGTGTCCGGGCCTGATCCGGATAAAAAGGTCGGGTTGGTGAAGAAAGGAAAGGCAAAAGGCCTCGTGATCAATGGCCGCCGAAAGCTCCTCCTCCCACGGAAAAATATCGGTGGGGTTGACCCCGAGCCGTTGGAGCTTTTCCGCGACGGGAGCGGTCGGATCCCAGCCGGGATGAAAATGCCGAAGGAGATCCGAAGGGTGATCGGTACACAGGTACAGTCCGGCCAGCAGCCGCTCTTTTACCGGCAACCGCCGTTGCGCATGGCCGAGGCGGTAAAAACTGTAAACCAGGTCCCCAAGCTGTCTTCGGTCGCGGGATCCCATTTGCCGGTGCGCCCGGAAATAATCCTTTAGCCAGACATGTAAAGGTATTTCGCCCTTGTAAGTCCCAATGATCTCGATGGCATAGCGTAACTGGTTGTCGAATATCATTTATAGGAAAAACGCTTGCTAGAGTTCGAGCAATGCTTTCAGCGGATCCTTGCCGAACAGGAGCTGGTCGGGGTTCTCGAGGAGTTCCTTTATCCGCACGAGAAAGCTGACCGACTCCCGGCCGTCGATGACACGGTGATCGTAACTGACCGCCAGGTACATCATCGGGCGGATGACGATCTGACCGCCTGCCACGACGGGGCGCTCCTCGATCTTGTGCATCCCAAGGATCGCAGACTGGGGAATGTTGATAATAGGGGTCGACATGAGGCTGCCGAACACACCGCCATTGGTGATCGTAAAAGTGCCGCCCTGCATTTCCTCCATGCTCAGCTTGTTGTCGCGGGCTTTGGCGGCGAGTTCCACCACCTTTTTCTCGATGTCGGCCATACTGAGGCTTTCCGCATTCCGGATCACGGGAACGACTAGGCCTTTCGGCGCGGAAACCGCAATGGAGATATCGCAATAGTCGTGGTAGACCAGCTCGTCACCATCGATGTATGCATTTACTGCGGGCCATTCCTGCAGCGCGTAACAGGTGGCCTTGGTGAAAAAGCTCATGAACCCGAGGTTGACGCCGTGCTTTTCCTTGAATTTGTCCTTGTGTTTTGCCCGAAGCGCCATGATCGCACTCATGTCCACTTCGTTGAAGGTCGTGAGCATGGCCGTCGTGTTCTTGGCCTCCACAAGGCGGCGGGACACGGTTTTTCGCAGGTTGCTCATTTTTTCGCGCCGGTCCTGCCGGGTGAAAAGGTCTTTACCGGGGAGCCGGCCGGGGTGCGCCAGGGCTTCGAGCACATCATGTTTCAGGATCTTACCCCCGGCTCCGGATGGCGTGATGGATCCGGCGTCCACTTTCCTGTCGGTTATGATAGCCGCCGCCACCGGCGTCGCCCGGAGATCGTTGGCAACGGAAGTCGCGGAACCCTGCGCAGCGGGGCGGGCGGGCGCCACGACCGCCGGATGGTTGTGTTCGGATCCATTGGTGCCGGAGGAGGCAGTCCCCGCAGCGGCCGGAGGCCTTGCCGCTTTGGCGGCCTTTGTACCGGTGCCCTCGGACACGGCAGCGCCGGCTGCTCCCGCGGAAGCATCGGCAGTTACGCCTTCGGGGCGGGCGGCGGTCTCGTCAATCTGTGCCAGCACATCCCCGATCTTAAGGGTATCGCCTTCCTTGGCCAGGGTCTTCAACGTTCCCGCCTTTTCGGCATTGACCTCGAAGGTGGCCTTTTCGCTTTCTAATTCCGCGATCACTTCGTCACGCTCCGCATATTCTCCCTCCTTTTTTAGCCATTTTACCAGGGTGACTTCGTTAATGGACTCACCTACTGCCGGAACTTTTATTTCGATCATGTAATCCTCCTTCTCCCCGGGGGAGCGTGTTTATTGAATGTCAATTGTCAAATGCTAAACGCGGTATCGATGATCTCTGCCTGCTCCTGCGCGTGGACTTTCAGGTACCCGGTGGCGGTCGCCGCGCTGGGCTGGCGGCTGATCACGCCATAGTTCAGAGACTTGAGGTTCATCTGAAGATAGGACGCGGCGCCCATATTGAGCGGCTCTTCCTGGACCCAGAACCAGGTCGTGGCGTGGCTGTACTTCTTGTACAGATCTTCCAACTGCTTCACGGGTAAAGGATAAAGCTGTTCGAGCCGGACAACGGCGACATCCTTGCGATTTTCTTTTTGCTGGCGTTCGGCGAGATCAAAGTAAACCTTTCCCGAGCAGAAAAGAACTTTTTTTACCTCGGCCGGGCTTTCAACAAAGGAGTCATCGATGACTTCCCGGAACCCGCCGGATGTAAAAGCTTCTATCTTCGAATAGCTGCCGGGATGCCGCAGGTTGGCCTTCGGTGAAAAATTGATGAGTGGCTTGCGGAAAGGCCAGGCAAGCTGACGGCGGAAGGCATGGAAGAGGTTGGCGGCGGTGGTGATGTCCGTGACCACAATATTCCATTCAGCCGCCATTTGCAGGAAGCGTTCCATACGCGCGCTTGAATGTTCGGGTCCCTGACCTTCATAACCATGCGGCAAAAGGAGAGTGATCCCGTTCATCCTTTGCCATTTCTGCTCTCCGGCGACGAGGAACTGATCGATCATCGCCTGGGCTCCATTGCTGAAGTCGCCGAACTGCGCTTCCCACAATACCAGCGCGTTCGGGGTCGCCAACGCATAACCGTATTCGAACCCCAGCACGGCATACTCGCTGAGCAGGGAGTTATAGATCCGGAACTCTCCCTTTGCGTCGGGCAGCCTGCTCAACCTGTTATATTGCTCGTCGGTGTTCTCGTCGCGAAGCACGGCGTGCCGATGGGAAAAAGTCCCTCGCTGCACATCCTGGCCGCTCATCCGGACATCCTTTCCCTCCAGCAACAAGCTGCCGAATGCCAGGAGTTCTCCGGTCGCCCAGTCCACCCTCCCATCTTCCCGGAACATCTTTACCTTGTCCTGCAACAGTTTCTCCACTTTCCTCAAAGGCCGAAAGGCCTCCGGCCAGCTCATAATCGCCTCGAATATCTTCCTGAAATCCGCTTCACTGATCGCGGTGACCGGTGACTGATCGAAATCGGCAGGCAAGGATTTGCGGAGGCTTTGCCAGGACCGTTCAGGCTTCTGGTAGATATAAGGCAGTGGATTTTGCTTCACTTCGTCCAGGCGCTCCTGGAGGTCCCCCCAGAATTTCTTTTCCATTTCTTTGGCCAGGCCTTTTGCATCCGCTTCGCCATTATCGATAAGGTACTGAGTGTATACTTCACGGGGATTGGGGTGCTGATCGATGAGCGCATACAAATGCGGCTGCGTGAATTTCGGGTCGTCGCCTTCATTGTGACCGTGGCGGCGATAACAGACCATATCGATAAAGATATCGGAGTTGAACTCCTGCCGGTAACGCGTCGCGATATCGGCGCATTTCACGACCGCCTCCGCATCGTCGCCGTTGACGTGAAGGACGGGTGCCTGGATGGCCGCGGCCAGCGACGTGCAATAGTCGGAACTGCGGGCATCGTCGAAATCCGTGGTGAACCCGATCTGGTTATTGATGACAAGATGCATCGTGCCGCCCGTGTAATACCCCTTCAGGTCGCTCATCTGCAGCACTTCGTACACCACTCCCTGGCCCGCCAGGGAAGCATCTCCGTGGATGAGTATCGGAAGAATGCGGTCGAAATCACTCTCATGCAGGACGTCGGCCTTAGCCCTGGCAAACCCGACCACGACCGGATCGACCGCTTCGAGATGTGAGGGATTGGGCATCAGCTTGAGCTGTACGGTCTGGTCTGATTCGGTCCTGATCGTACTGCCGTACCCCATATGGTATTTCACATCGCCGCTGCCCATGGTCTGGTCCAGCTTTGCGGTACCTTCGAACTCACTGAATATCTGCTCGTAGGTCTTACCCATAACATTGGCCAGCACGTTGAGCCGGCCGCGGTGGGCCATGCCGATCACCACTTCCTGAACATTCAGCCCGGCCGCGGTATTGATGATGGTATCGAGGGCGGGAATAGCGTTCTCTCCACCTTCGAGGGAGAAGCGTTTCTGTCCGATGTATTTCGTATGGAGGAATTTCTCGAACATGACACCCTGATTAAGCTTTTCGAGGATCCGCCTTTGCTTTTCCAATGAAAGCGGGGCGAGGAATTTATGCTCCATTTCATTGGTGAGCCAGTCGATCTTTTCCTGTTCGCTGATATATTTGAACTCAATGCCGACATGCCCCGCGTAGCACTTCTCCAGGTGTGCAAGAATATTCGCCAGCGTCGTTGTGCCCAGGCCGATCAGGTTGCCCGCATAAAAGGATTTTTGCATGTCGTCATCCGTAAAACCGAAGAAGGCGAGATCCAGGTTGGCCCCCCGGTCCTTCCGGGGACGGATCGGGTTCGTTTTGGCGATCAGGTGGCCTTTATTGCGGTAGCCGAGAATAAGCCGGTAAGCCCCCAATTCCTTTTTCCAGTCGGCGCCCGTAAGCGGAGCGGGTGTCGTGACCGCAACCGCGGCAGCTATGGAAGCACCGGCGGCCGGGCGGGAACCGTTGCCGGCGCCATTGGCGGAGCCGTTCGCGACGGCCGATCTGCCCTGGCTAACGGCAAAATCAAATCCTTCGAAAAAACGTCTGAATTCCGGGTCTACCGTTTCCGGATTCCGCACGAAATCCTGGTAGAGACCCTCAATATAGGCTGGATGTGAATTGGTTATGAACGAGAAGTCCTTCATAGAAGAGGGGGTTGAACAATATATGCTAGGCCTGCAAATATCGCTCAAAGTTAATGACCGGCCGAGGGTTTTTAAGGGTTTTTACCAATTATTTGCAAAGCCGGCCAGGGTACCCCTGCCCCGCAGGCGGCAGGTGTCGGCGTGATTTTTGAGGATAAAGGATTTTAGCGCGCTTGGATTTGGTAGTTCCGGTATTCGACCTTACTTTTGCAGTCCTAAAATTGTCGAGTTCATGGCAAATCACAGTGCAACGAAAAAGGATGTAAGGCAGGCAAACAAACGCAGGGATCGCAATCGCTATTATGGCAAGACCACCCGTAATGCGATCCGTGACCTCAGAGCGGTCAAAGAAGAAAAAGAGGCTGGAAAACATTTGCCGGAGGTAGCCGCCATGATTGACAAACTGGCAAAAAAGGGCATTATTCATAAGAATAAAGCCGCAAACCTGAAAAGCAAGCTGGCGCGGAAGGTGAATACGCTGGCACCTGCCAAATAACCGCAATATTGGCTGGCGGGCAGAACGCCCGCCCCTGTAACATAGGTTGTTGTACTTTGTACAAAAAAAGAGGACGTCACTATGATTGGGACGTTCTCTTTTTTTATTTTAGGGGTAATTATGAGAAAACAATGGTGGTGGGTTTTGGTGATCTTCCCGCTCTTTACGCAAGCCCAGGGTCCTGAAACCCCGTTCGAACATTCCGGCGGCAGGCAGACCGCCACCTACAGCCAATGTATAGCCTTTTACCAGCAGCTCGATAAGATGTCACCTCTGGTAGCCATCCGGAAAATGGGCATGAGCGATGCCGGGTTCCCCTATCACGTCGTGCTGTATTCCAACGACGGCACACAAGACCCCATCGCCTGGCATCGTCAGGGGAAGGTCGTAATCCTGATCAATAATGGAATTCATCCGGGCGAGCCGGACGGTATCGATGCGAGCATGCTGCTGATCCGGGACCTGATCGCCAAAAAGATCCGCATCCCGGACAATATCGGACTGGCAGTAATACCCATTTACAATATCGGCGGCGCGCTCAACCGGACCTCGTTCTCACGGGTAAACCAAAACGGGCCCGAGAGCTACGGTTTCCGGGGAAACGGACAGAACCTGGACCTCAACCGGGATTTTACCAAAAATGACAGCCGCAATGCGCGTTCGTTCGCCCAGATTTTTCACTGGCTCGATCCCGATCTGCAAATAGATAACCATGTGAGTGATGGTGCGGACTATCAGTATACCATGACGTTGTTGAGTACGCAATGGAACAAGCTCGGCGGCCAGCTCGGGACCTTCCTCCACGACGTCCTGCAACCCGCCCTTTTCCGCGACATGGCGCAACGAGGCTGGCCGATGACGCCGTACGTGGAATTCGAGAGCGGCAATCCCCGGGAGGGCTGGAACGGCTTCTATGACGAGCCCAGGTATTCCAGCGGGTATGCGGCACTTTTTCATACGATTGCCTTCATGCCCGAAACCCATATGCTGAAACCGTTCAGGGACCGGGTCCTGGCCACCTATGCGTTGATGCAGGCGATGATTGTACAATGTTCCCGGTTGAGTGGCGAACTGTTGCGCAAGCGGAAGCAGGATATCGCCGCCGACCTGGACAGCACCCGGTTGGCGCTGGATTGGAAGGTGGACCGGTCGAGATGGGATACGATCCTGTTCAAAGGATATGAGACAGGGATGAAAACCAGCGAGGTGACAGGAATGGAGCGAATGTACTACGATCACACCAGGCCTTTCGAACGGCCGGTGAAATTTTACACTTGGTTCTCGGCCGACGCATGGGTCACCGTGCCCAAAGCCTACGTAATCCCCCAAGCCTGGCACGCGGTGATTGACCTGTTGCAGTTGAACCGCGTCCGGATGCGACGGTTGACCAGGGATAGTACCGTGTCCGCAGAAATATACCATGTCGCCGACTACAGGTCATATCCCCGGGCATATGAAAAGCATCACAAAAATACCGCGATCCAGGTTCGGACCGATACCGGAACGGTACAATTGCGCAAAGGGGACTATATCATTGCCACAGACCAGGCCGCGCGCCGTTTTCTGGTCGAAATGCTGGAACCAACCGGCGAAGACTCCTATTTTGCGTGGAATTTTTTCGATGCCGTCCTCCAGCAGAAGGAGGGATACAGTGCATACCGCTGGGAAGACGTGGCGGGGGACTGGCTAAAGCAACACCCGGATATCCGGGCCGCGCTCGAGGCCAAACGGCAGACGGATTCGGCATTTGCAAAAAATGCCAGGGCGCAGCTCGAGTTTGTGTACACCCACTCGCCTTATTATGAGCCGGCGCACCTGAGGTATCCCGTATATCGGATAATGAAGTAAGGAATTAGAATCTTCTTTCCCGGTCGCCCCGGTCCCCGCGATCACCCCGGTCATCGCCGCCGCGATTACCGCCGCCTTCGCCGCCACCCCGGTAGCCGCCGCTGTCACCACCGCGATCCCGGTAACCACCGCCTTCGCCGCCACGATATCCACCGCCTTCGCCTCCGCGATAACCGCCGCCACCACTACCGCCACGGTACCCGCCTCCTCCGCCGCCTGGCCGATAGCCACCGCCCCCTCCGGGACGATAGCCGCCACGCCCCCCGCGATCGTCACGCCCGCCATGACCGCGGTCGCCGCCGCCACGATATCCGCCCCCGCCGCCAAAGCCCCGATCTCCGCCACCACCCCGGTTCTGTTCCTCGGCTTCTTTGACAGCCATTTTCTTGCCGCGGATAGACGCGTTGTCCAGGGTCTCGATCGCTCCCCGGGCTTCCGTTTCGTCGGGCATATCTACAAAGCCAAAGCCCTTGCTCTTCCCGGTTTCCCGATCCATTACAATTTTTGCAAAATTCACGGTACCATATAGCTCGAACATCTCCTTCAGATCCACATCGTCAAAATCGTAAGGAAGACCTGCAACAAAAAGCTTCATGCCTTTAGATTTAAGAGGTAAAAATACAAAGTTAAAATTTATGCCAGCGAATTTATTAGAACTTAAAAATAGAGTAAAACATCAATATGACCTAGCAATAAATGGAATGCCCGGGGTTTTACGAATGGAATGAGTAGAAATCGCTAATAAACCGGCACCGCCTGTCCGTGGCGCCCGGGTCCGGAATTTGCTGGAATCAGGATATGAAAGGCGGGCACCATCGACCACCGGACGGCAGCCGGCGTTGCGCTGGCCGCATTGACCGCCTGGCAGGGCCTTTTTTCAGCACGGCGGCCTGGAGGCCGGGCAGAAGGTTCTGATCCACGGCGTGTCCGGCGGTGTCGGCAGCTTTGCGGTGCAGTTCGCGAAATGGAAAAAGGCGTACAGTGGTGCTGGAAGTGGTACATTGATACATGTCTAAAACGCCCGGCGGGATGCCGGGATCTGAATATGGCCAGGGAAATAAAAAGGATCCCGGTAAAGGATCAGGAACATGCGGCGCTTGTGATCAACCAGCTGTCCCGGCAGTACGAAATGCAGTCGGATACCCAACGGCACCAGTTCCATGTGTCGAATTCGCGCTACGCTGCCTACTTTGATTCCGAAGAAGGCGTCGTGAAACTGGAGGTGATCCACCCCGGCGTGACCGAGGAAGAGATCAGGGAGTTCTTAATGGAGTTCCCCCCGTTCTTTTAATCATTGGCGGATCCAAAATGGACCGGATCTGTCGTTATTGGACGATATGAATGATCCCGGCGCCATTGTAAGAATGGTATTCACCGTTATACATGGCGTCCGCACTAACGGGTCCCATATGATAGGTACCGGGACTGACGGCTCGGACCGCATAATAGTAGACTTGCCGGGCGTGGTGCAGGTCGAGGAAAAGGTTGATCCGGTCGTCGCGGACATCGAGGGCCGTCGGGCTATCCTCATCTTTGATCCAGTCCATGTCTGGAATGTCTTTGGTCCGCGGATTCTCGATCTCAAAGCCGGCGGGCAGCATGTCGGTGATGACGACATTGTCGACATTCGTGTTGAAGGTCCGCTCGAGCGTCAGCTGGACGATCACCAGGTCGTTCTGTTTAAAGCTGTTACCCGCAAGCGGACGGCCGAATCGGTCGAAGAAGCGCTTCCGGACCTTCAGATAGCTGTCGGCTTCCTTGTACGCGCCGGTGGCGCTAATGCCCTCCGTCTCCCAGAAATAATAGAGTTTGCCGGTTCCGTGGGCAGCGATGTTTATATGCGGAATGCCTCCACCGGCGTTGCCGATCTCCCGGGTAGAAAGCCTGAGGGGCTGCCCATCCATCGAGCCGACCTTTTTGCCATCGACGCTGACATCGGCAGTCACCGACGAGCCGGCCGCCTGCCGGGCGATCTTGCCGAGCCCCAGCAGGCTGAACGATAGCTCCTGGGTACTATACCAGCTGCGGGATTTAAGTTTGTCCATCACATGCCGCGCCATGACCGGGATCTGGGCATTGTTGGGGTCCGCTTCGACCAGCACGTCCAGGGCCAATGACTCGTCACGGATGTCCGATGCGAACGAGCCGCCGGTCATTGTATTGGGCTCTTCACCGCTGAAGCTGGTAGGCAGAAATTGCTGAAAGTTGCGGCGGTCTCCGGCCAGCGCGTAGGCGGCTGATAGCAGGTACCGGCAAGCCAGGCTCAGCATGGAAGGGTTTTCCTTATAATAGTTCATCGCGGAAACATTCGGCTGGCCCGCGAGCGCCAGCACATACAGTCCATATGCCACTTCCTCGGGTGCAACCTTCTTGTTGAACGTGCGGTTATACCAATAGGTGATCAGCTCGCGGTTCTTGAGCCGGTTATTGATATACCCGAGCATCGTGGATAAAAGGCTTTTGTCGACGTCGAAACCGGCCTTCCGGGCTTCGATCAGAAAATGGGCAGCATAAATAGTCGCCCACCAGTTCTCCGTGCCTTCGTCGTCCCACAGCGTGACGGCGCCGTTGTAGAGCTGGCGCATCCGGATCTTGCGGATCGCTTCCTGGACGTTACTATTGGCGTTCGCGCGCTGCGACGCGTCGACGCTTCTGCCGCGGACGACATCGGCGAGGTCGCCGAAATACAGTTGCGGGAAGGCGATCGATACGGTCTGCTCCGTGCAGCCGTATGGGTATTCGACCAAACGGCTCAACCAGGGTCCCAGTTCCGCAGCGGGTGACTTGCTTAGCACTAACTGGTACCCGATGCTCGACGGAATATAACCCGTGAGGTCCCAGTTAACGTCCTGGGCGGATCCGCCGCCGATCGAACCGGCGCCGGTGGCCTTCTGTAATGGAGCGGAAGGGCGGATGCCAATCTCCGTTTCATCCGTGAAGCGTTCACCCTTGCTGCCCGCCTCCACGTCGACCTTGCCGATCCCGATGGCCGCGTTGGCTGCAATTCTGAATTCCGCCCGGCCTTCACTGTTCGCGGGAATATTGATCGCGGCTGTCGCGTCCCCGATGGGATGGAGAGGTCCGCTCAGCCGGAGCTTGATCTCCGCACCGGCCGGGGCCGCGGTGGTATTGCTGACGGTGACGGGCATCGAGACCGTGTCGCCCGGACTCATAAAACGCGGTAGTGCGGAACTGAGGACCATCGGGTCGGCGACGGTCATGCTTTGCTCCTGGGACCCGAAGCTCTCGTCGCGGTATGCCAGCGCCATGAGCCGTACCTGGCCCGAAAACTGTGGGATATCGAACTCGAACGAGGCCTTTCCGTCGCCGTCGGCCTGTGCGATGCCGCTCCACCAGGAAAGGATCTTGATTCGCTTCGCGGGCATCGGATTGGTCCTCTTTTTCATATCTGCCTCACCGTCGCCGCCGGTACTGCTGAGGGCAGTCTTCGCTTCGGGGAACAACAGGGGATACAGATCGTAATCGTTGACTTCGAGGGCTCGTTTCGCATAGAAATGGCCATATGGATCGGGCGTCGAAAAATCGGTAACCTGGAGCACGCCGTTGTCGACGGCGGCCAGGGTGATCATGCTGCCCGGCGCCGCCCTTACGGTCACCTTCTGATGTGTATGGGACCGGACGGCGGCCTGAGCTTCGATCTGCACGGACATATGGCGGTCCTTCGCTTCCACCCTGGCAGACTGGAAACCGTGGGCGACCGTCAGCGGAAGATCGGATAATTCGTGGGGCTTGACGAGTGTCGCCGTAATATATACATTGGGAATATCATCGGCCGTCAACGGAAGGCTGACCCGTGCAGTGCGCCTGTCGACATCCACATACTGGTAGGAGATCACCTTATCGGTCTCCAGTGTCACGAGCATTCTCCCGTCGAAAGGGGCTTTGAACAGCGCGGTCACGTTTTCGCCGGCAAAGTAGCCTGTTTTGTCCAGCGAGATGTCGATATGGCCTTCATTGTTGACCTCGAAGGATTTGTTATCGCCCCCCCAGCTGCCGAAACTGTAGAAGCGGCGGCTGACATAGCTGTCCGCCCCGGGCAGTGAAATCCGGACCTCATAGTCACCGGGAGAGCGCGGTGTAAAGGAATAGCTGCTGCGCTCGCCCGCGACGGTCACGACCGACGAACTGATCATTTTATCCTCTTCCTGCGATTCATAGCGGAACAGGTTGTCACTTTTAGTCAGCACCGTATGATACTCGTGCTTGATCACCTGGACCCGCGCGTCTCCGCTGACCACTTTTTGATCGCGGTCGAGCGCGATCAGCGGAAATTGAACCGGTTGGTTCAGGGGATAGTACAAATAACCGTCATCTGCTACGCCAAAGAAAATCTTTTGTGTATAGATATCCACGGAAGTACTGCGGCTGACCGGCCGGCCCGTTTCATCAAAAACCGTCGCATAAAACGTAGCCTTCAGCACACCTGCATTCCTGAAAATAGCCGGTACTTCATAATGCTCCAGCGCGCTCCCGTGTTCGTCCGTCTTGCCTTGCCGGACGGTCTTGTCGAAAAGGGAACTCTGGACCGCCATCCCGAAGTCAAAATTATCGTGATCTTTCGGCCGGAACTCGCGCTGGGCCACCTGGATCTCGCATTCATAGTTGCGGTTGGCCGCAGGCGGGCCAAAGAAATTAACGGCGTCGATACGAAGGGTAGCGGCATCACCGGCTTCCAGGAAAGCCTTGTCAAGTTTTGCGCTGACCTTGATGCGGTCTGGAACGAACTCCTCGATCCGGAATGGTTGGGAAGCGAGCAGGACGCCGCTGGACGTATAGACCTCGAGGGAATAGCTGCCCGTGATCGCCGTGAGCGCAATATCGACGCTGCCGTCGAGTGAGCCCTGGGCGTTCAGCGTTTTCCGGAAGGTGCGGAGTTCCTTGCCGTTCGGCAGCAGGAACTTCAGAACAACCGGCAATTCGCCCGGCGATTTCCATTGTCGGTCGCGGATGATCACCGAGAAGTTAATCCGCTCCCCGGGCCGGTAAATATCCCTTTCCGGGTAAACGAAGGCATCGAGGCCCGAGGGATTGGAGCGCCTGCCGCCGACCTCGAAGCGGGAAGTATTGACCCTTGTCGTATTGAAGGGGAGGTAGTTGAAATCATCGGCTGATTTGGCGATGATCATGGCCGGGCGGAACCCGGCGAATTCCTTCCGGCTATAGGCGATCTCCGCCACGCCGTCGTTGCCCGTGGTACCCACCCCCAGCAGTTGGTTATTCGCACCGTAAGCCTGTACGGTAACGCCCGGAATGGCCGTGGCCGACTTGATCGAGTTGCTGAATACGAGTATCTTGTCTTTCCCCTCCTTGGCGATCAGGCCGATGTCCGACAGCGAGATGAACCGGCTGTCCTTAACCCAGTAATTCTTGGCCGAGCGGACAAGGACATGGTAGATCCCTTTGAACTCCGGCAATTTGTCGATGAAATTCAGGTTGAGAATGCGGTTGATGTTATTGGTTCCGCTCCGCGGTAGCATGCGCGTGTCGATCTCCTGTTCATAGATGACATCACCCAGCGCAAGATCGGGGGTTTCATAGTCGCCTTCCTCGACCCCCTCCCCTTCTTCTGAGCCGCCGCTGTTATCCGATCCGGCGGTCCCCGCTGTTTCATGAGGCCGGTAGTTCAGCTGCTGGGCCGCCAGCAGGTTGTTTTCGTAAATCTTCGAGATGACGACCTTCACCTTTGGAACATTGATTATCCTGACCTCGATATTCTTTGCGCCTTTACCGGACAGATAGACGCCCTTACCGTTGGCAAAACTGATCGCCGGTTGCAGTTCGCCGAAAGTGATGTTGGTAGAGAATTCCTCATGCAGGACGCCGCCGATCCGGCCGCGGATGTTCTTGCCGATGGTGAGCGTATAGCTCTTGGTCTGGTCGAAATTATCGCTGCGGATGACGAAACCCGTTTCGGTGGCTTCGGTTGTGAATTTCACTGCCGGGCTGAGCTTGATGGACGCGGCCAGGTCAGTAAGTACGATCTGCTGGCTGGTGGAAACCCGGATCGACCCGGTTTCGCCGTCATGATCGGTAGTCACGTCCCCGATCATCAGCACGAAAGGAGAGGGGATCGGGGCGTTTATCGCGATGGACGCTGTCAGCCCGTTGGTGCCACCTTCCGGAAGCAGGCCCTTGTCGATACTCAGCTTTGCGTCCAGCGTCTTGTCCTCCATGCTAAGGTTGAGCAGCCGGAGGGAGATATGATCCGCCGGAGACAGGGTCAGCAGCGCGAAGCCGGCCGGCTGGTTGCCGACCGTGACATGCAGTTTCTCCCTGAGGCTGTTGGGATTCACCGCATAATTGAATTGAAGGTCCAGTTGGGGAACCGCCGAGGTGCTGCTCTCGTCCTGCAATACCCAGGTCGCGGCTGCGTTATCCAGGCGCAGGCCGGGCGTATGGAATTCGAGATCGGTCCCGCCTGACAACCGGCCGAATTTGCTATATCGGAGGATCGTATTCCTGAGTGTGGCCTTGTAGGTTGTCGCGGGCGCGAGGGGTTGTGCAGGAGAAAATACCAACTCATCCGGGTGCTCCCAACGGAACCGGCCGGAGATCCTGGGTTGGAACTCGACATACTGGGTGGAATCCCATTGATCGACCAATGAATCCGGAACGAGAGATTGATCGAACCGGAAGGTCAGGTTGCTCAGCGCGGGCACCTCTTCGCGGGCATTCGTATAATCGAGGCTGACGATGCTACGGTTACAGGCAACGAGAAATACTGCGGCCAGTAGCGGGGCGGCGATGAGGCCAGAACGGGCAGGCATAGAGGGTCAGTTGAGGTTTTTTTACGTAAGGTGGCGTTAATATACAAAAAGGTCAGGAATTCATTGCAGGTCCGGTATTGATCGGTAACAAATAAAGGCGGAAATTGGGGTGAAATGAAAAAAGATGCTGCCAGGCGCAGGAACAGGAATTGGTTAAGATGGGCAAAGCGCCTCGGTATCGCATCGGCGGCCGCTTTTCTGCTCTTCCTGTTAATGAATGGGGTCTTTCCGCTTCCCGACAGGATCGAGTATTCCACGATCGTGACCGACGACAAGGGCGAGGTGATCCATGCCTTTCTGACCCGCGACCAGCAATGGCGAATGAAGACTGGCCTGCAGGAGATCTCGCCTTTGCTGCGGAAGATCATCGTAGAAAAGGAGGATAAGTATTTTTACTGGCACCCCGGTATCAATCCGCTGGCCATGGCGCGGGCGCTGATCCGGAATATTTTTACCGGTCACCGGACCTCCGGGGCCAGCACGATCACCATGCAGGTGGCGCGGGCGCTGGAGCCGAAACGGCGGACTTATTGGAATAAGCTCAGGGAAATTTTTCGCGCCTTCCAGCTCGAATGGAAATACAGCAAGAGCGAGATCCTTCAACTGTATCTCAATAAAGTACCATACGGCGGCAATATCCAGGGCGTCAAATCCGCCGCCATTCTATACTTTGGCAAAAACCCGGATCACCTGTCCCTCGCGGAGATCACCGCGCTGTCGGTCATTCCCAACCGGCCGTCCACCCTCGTGATCGGCCGGCATAACGACCTGATCGTGGCGGAGCGGAACAAGTGGCTGAAACGCTGGGCGCGCGAGAAGGTATTTAGCCCGAGGGAGATCGAAGACGCACTGGACGAGCCGTTGACCGCCAGGAGGGGCGCCGTACCGGCATTGGTCCCCCAATTGGCGCTTCGGCTTCGCAAAAACGGCCGCGATATCATCCACACGGCGATCGACCTGAACAGGCAGCTCAAGATCGAAAAGCTCGTCAGGGACTATTCTCGGACACTCGCGCTGAACAACATTCGAAATGCCGCCGTTATTGTCCTGGACAATCGCACGCACCGGGTAGTCAGCTATGTAGGCAGCGCCGATTTTCACGATTCTTCGGACGGAGGCCAGGTCAACGGGGCGATGGCCGTCCGGCAGCCCGGCAGCACGTTGAAACCTGTGCTATATGGGTTGTGCATCGATGCCGGTTTGCTCACGCCAAAGATGACGATTACCGACGTGCCGGTCAACTATCAGGGGTACGCCCCCGAGAATTACGACCGCAGGTGGAATGGATATGTCACGATGGAATACGCGCTGGAACATTCGCTCAACATCCCTGCCGTCAAAAGCCTTAGGGCGCTCGGGAAGGATGTGCTTATCCGGAAATTGGCGCAATGCGGTTTCCGGCAGGTCGAACGGGACCGGAACAAGCTCGGGTTATCCATGATCCTTGGCGGATGCGGCGCCACGCTGGAGGAGCTGACAGGACTGTATTCGATCTTTGCGAACGACGGCGTCTGGGTGAGACCTGTCTTTTCGACCGATGACACGGTAAAGTCGCCGGTGCGGCTCAGGAACGCCTGGCGGCCGCCCAACGCCGCCTCTTCCGGGGAGGCCGGTGCGTATATCGGAAGCAATGGCCTGCGCGTCCTGAGTCCGGCGGCGGCTTATATGATCAACGAAATCCTGTCGAAAGTAAACAGACCCGACTTCCCGCTGAATTGGGAAAGCACCGTACACCTGCCGAGGATCGCCTGGAAGACGGGGACATCCTACGGTCGACGCGACGCATGGAGCATCGGTTATAACCAACGGTTCACCGTCGGCGTTTGGGCCGGCAACTTTTCCGGCGTAGGCGTGCCGGAACTTAGCGGCGCCAATGTAGCCACGCCGCTGTTGTTCAAAATCTTCAACAGCATCGATTATGACAATGACCAACCCTGGTTCAGACAGCCGCCGGATTGTGATCTCCGGATGGTCTGCACGGAGACCGGGTTGCCGCCGGCGGAGTTTTGCGCGCACCTTGTCACCGACTACTTTATCCCCCTGGTTTCACCTGCGGTGAAATGCAGCAATGTGCAGGAGGTGATGGTGTCGCCGGACGAGAAGTTGTCATATTGCAGGTTCTGCATGCCGGGATCGGGCTATAAGAAAAAGTTATACAAAGTGGTGCCGCCGGAAATGCGCGAATACTACGACGAGCACAAGATCGCATATGTTCCGATCCCGCCGCATAACCCGGAATGTGAGAAAGTATTCAAAGAGGGTGCCCCGGTCGTGATGTCGCCTGTTGCCGGAACCGAGTACCTGATCAACCGAAAAGATCCGGAGCCGTTGCAGTTGCGTTGCCGGGTGGGGAATGATGTGGGGAGAGTGTTTTGGTACATCAATGATCAATTTTATAAGGCGGCCGACGCGGGTACGCGGCAGTTCTTTGTACCATCGGAGGGGCCGGTGAAGATTTCCTGCACGGATGATAAAGGTCGGAACCGGAATATCTGGATCAGGGTAAAGTATGTATCCCTGTGACAAACTTCATTCGTTGACATTGCCGCATCCTAAGCCGACCAGTTCCGGTAGACCCCGACCATTTTCCACCCGGAACCGGTATGTTTGAAAATATAGGTAGCCCCGAGGCCGCAATGGCCGCCGCAGACCATGTTCAAATCGATGACCGCATATTTGCCGTCGTCTGTGAACTGAGGCAGGGAAAAAGAAAAGACGAGGTGTTTCGGAGTCCCGTCTCCGTTGGGCGGGTCCTTGTACAGGATGGAGTCCGCCTGGACACGCGAGACGCAAATGGCTTTGAGGAGGGAATCCTGTTTCCAGAAATAGCGGAAACGGGAGAGATAGACCTTCTCCGCGAGTTCGTTGAGGACGCTGACGGGCACCGGCTCAAGCAAGTGATATTTTGCCCATTCCTCGTAGTCGTATCGCACGAAACGGCAAGTGTCCGCACCCTCCACAAGGAAATAATGGCTTAGCGAACTGTCGACGACGATAGGAAAGACCTCGTTCACGAAGCGCTCGGGTGTGGGGAAGGGCGCCTGCGCGCTGCACGCGGCAGCGAGACCGGCCGTCACGATGAGCAGGGTAAACCGGCCGTATATACGATGGGACATGCAGCGGAGCATGTCGCAAATTCCGAAAACATTCGTTAATACGGCGCTAAAAAAGCTAATCGGCCTTGTGTATGCTGCCGGCGCCGCTGACATGTTGGTCGACCTGACCCCCGCCTTTATAATTGACCGTCCCCGCGCCGCTAACCTCCGCGCTGAGCTTCACGCTGGCGTAGACATCCGCCGTGCCGGCGCCCGAAATTTCCACCTTGGTGGTTTCCGATTTCAGGTCGAAACAATGCGCGTTTGCCGCTCCTGTCAGGTCGATGTCCACATTTTTGGTTTCGCCTTTCAGGTCTACATTGCCGCTACCCGAGACTTCGGCATCGATCTCGGGCGCATTGAGCTCCATCTTCATATCGCCCGCACCGCTGATATGCAGGGACATTTTTTCCGGATTGGTAATGGTTCCCTGCCCGATGATGTCGCAGGCGCCGGATGCATCGATATCGTTGTACACGGGAGACGTGACATGGATCTTGAGATCGCCGGACGGATCCAGGTTATAGCCCGGTTTCGTACGGACAACCACCTTATTCCCTTCCTGGAGTACTTCGACAAATTGCTGAAGGTTCTCGTCTACTTCGATCTTTACCGAGTTACGGTCTCCCTGCGAGACCAATACCTTTGCGGCGCCTCCCACCTCTACGTTCTTGAAATTACTGACGGGCCGGTCCTGGGTGGTGACGTTACCATTGCCATGGATCCGCTTCCCGAAGATTTCTCCACAGGAGGAAAGCACGGCCGGAAAAGCCAGCAGCAGAAGAATATTTGTAAGGTTGGATCTGGTCATGGAGCATATTTTAGGTTGTACGCAAATGTAAATGATTTGACGGGGAAAAGCTGTCGGGGTTACAGTGGGGGATTTTTTTTACCTTCGCGTCACCATGACGGAAAAGATCTTGATCCTTGACTTTGGTTCTCAGTATACCCAATTGATAGCCAGGGCTGTGCGTGAGGCTAATGTGTATTGCGAGATTATCCCTTTCCATCAAAAAATCGACTTCGGCCCCGCTTTAAGGGGTATCATCCTCTCGGGCAGTCCTTTTTCGGTCAACGACCCGGAGGCGCCCATGGTGGACATCGCCGGGCTGCACCGGCGGCTACCGGTGCTGGGGATCTGTTACGGCGCTCAACTGACAGCAAAGCTGTACGGCGGAAGCGTCGAAAAGAGTAACAAACGGGAATATGGCCGGGCCTTGCTGCACAAGCAAAAGGAAGACACCATCCTGCAGGAAGTGACCGAATTATCGCAGGTTTGGATGAGCCATGCGGATACGATATTGGAACTGCCGGCCGGGTTCGATGTGCTGGCCAACACCGAATCGATCCCTTATGCGGCCTTTTCGAAGACCAGGCACAACGGGGACTTCCCCCTCTATTGTCTCCAATTTCATCCCGAAGTGTATCATTCGATCGAAGGCAAAAAGATACTTAAGAATTTTCTCGTCGATATCTGCGGCTGTTCGCAGGACTGGACGCCGGCCCATTT
>DATNBP010000112.1:0-5409 GCA_035572015.1 Puia sp.
CATCTCGACTCCTGGGATCCCGCCGAAGGTGCGATGGACGACGGCGCCGGTTGTGTACAGTCGATCGAGGTGCTCCGGGCCCTGCGGGCAATCGGCTACAAACCCCGGCATACGATCCGGGTGGTGTTGTTCGCCAACGAAGAGAATGGCGGCCGCGGCGGCCGGAAATATGCGGAGGCGGCCAAGGAAAATAACGAGCAGCATTTGCTCGGCCTGGAGAGCGATGCCGGCGGATTTACACCCCGGTCGTTCTCCTTATCGCTCAACGAGGAGCAATTGTCGGCCATCCGACCCTGGCTGGATCTCCTTCGCCCCTACGGCGTGTATGCGTTTGAAAGGGGCGGCGGCGGATCGGATACGAATCCCCTGAAGGGCGCGGTGGGCGCGGTCGTTGGCGAGTTGCATCCGGATTCGCAGCGGTATTTCGATTACCACCATGCGCGGACCGACGTGCTCGAGAACGTGAACAAGCGCGAACTCGAGCTCGGAGCGATCAATATGGCGGCTTTGATCTACCTGGTCGATAAATATGGGTGGAGCGCGAATTAAAGGCGATTATGAAAAAGATATTGATGATAATAGTCGCGGTCGTCGTGCTGGGGCTCGCCGCGTTCGTCTGGGCGCGGTATTTCTATGTTTTCGGAGAAGGCGTGAAGGCGGGAACGCTCAATTATGTCGTGCGGAAAGGGTACCTGTTCAAGACGTACGAGGGGGAGATGATCCTTACCGGGTTCCAGACGAAGGGTATTGCGACCATGGGCTCGAACGAATTTCTCTTTTCCATCCAGGATCCTGCCCTGGCGCGAAAGCTCATGCTGAACAGCGGAAAGACGATGCAGCTGCATTACAACGAGTATAAGGGCGCGGTTGCCTGGCGGGGCTACAGCAAATTTATCGTAGACAGTGTGGTTTCGATCGAGAACTCAGCGGCGCCGGGGAAGTAGGGGGAGGATCAGCGGAATAAAGCACTCTTTTCACCCCAGCAGGCAGAAGATCGCGGGTTGCTTGTGCAGGTCGGGTGGCGGGGTTTCGCGCCAGCGGGCAACAGGCATCGTGCGGATATATTCCCCTGGCGCTGTGAGGTTGGCGGCAATGCACAGGCGCGTCGTGGGCCGGCAGGTGGAAAGCAGTGCGGACACCAACTGGTTGTTCCGATATGGTGTTTCGATACAGATCTGGGTACAGTGCGTGCGCGCGGATTCCGCTTCGAGATGGCGGATTGCGGCATTACGGGCGTTACTGTCAACCGGTAGATAGCCGTTGAATTTGAATTGCTGTCCGTTGAGCCCGCTGGCCATGAGCGCCAGGAGAATGGAACTCGGGCCAACCAGCGGGCGGATGGTGGCCCCCGCATCCTGGGCGATAGCGGTGAGGACCTGGCCGGGATCGGCGATGCCCGGGCAGCCGGCTTCCGAAATGATGCCGATGATGGCGCCGCGCGCCAGTGCTGCGCGGAAACTTGCTGTTACGGAAGGGTCTTCCTCGATCTTTTGGATCGGGTGCCACTCGTACCGGTCGATGACCATTTCTTTCCACAGGCTTTTGAGGTACCGGCGGGCGCTCCGCTCGTTTTCGACGAAGAAGACGCTGCAGGCTTTGACCGCGTCGAGCAGGTAGGCGGGAAGCGGCGCAAGGGAGCGTTCGTCGAGGAAGGTCGGGATGAGATATACGGTTGCGGTTATATCCACGCGTCAAAAGTAGGAGGTTGGGGGGAAAGGGGGCGGGGATTTTTTTGGCGCACCGGGTGACGCGGAGATGGGTGTTGTTTGGGTTGCTCGCCCCGGGAGAGTGTGGCGCGCTGCGATGCGCTACCCTCCTCAGTCCAGATTTTGGTGATACAGGCTGATCGTGGCGGCGATGATCGCGTAGGCGGGAGCCAGCACCGGCACACAATGCATTCCGTAGAAGATGATGCCGTTGCCGACAGCGAAGCCCTTCCGCTGGCTGATATAGGCCACGCTGGCCGAGGGCGACAACTGGTGGCGGTTGCAACTGTAGTCCAGCATCGAGAAGCCGTAAAAATAACACTC
This sequence comes from Puia sp., assembly GCA_035572015.1. Lineage (GTDB taxonomy): Bacteria > Bacteroidota > Bacteroidia > Chitinophagales > Chitinophagaceae > Puia. Next base: position 2,031 of record DATNBP010000112.1, read on the forward strand.
CGCAAAAATACAGACGACGGGTGCGATCCAACCGGCAAGCGGGATCAGGGCGAGGATCAGGATACAAACAATATACACCGTTTGCCAGAATGCGTTCCGCAGCGCGAGCCGGATTCCACGGCCCATGTCCCGGCGGAACTCGCTGTCGAAGCGCATCGAATACTCTTTCCCGTTCAGCAGGGCGTCCGTCTTGGTGCTAAGGTAGACGAATAGCGGCGAGCCCACGATGAGCATGATATATTTAAAGATCGAGAAGCAAAAGAAGGCGAGCACCAGGTGGATCATCACACCGCCCATGAGGAAGAAATAGTTCAGGACGGCGCTCTTCTGGTGGTGGAGAAACCGGTTGATACCAAGACCGCCGAGCCAGGAAACCACGCTATTCGCCGTGCCCCAGAAGAAATAGATGCCAGCTATAAACAAGATGGAATAAAGGATGCCGGGGATGAGGATCCACCTCCAAAGCCGGTGGGTCCGGATGAAGTGGTGGGCTTTGCCATAGGACTGGAAGGCTATGATGATCTCTTTTAACAATATGTTCCTCTTTTGGTTAACTTGGGTCCAGACCGGACGGCGTCCGGTTCAAAGACATTAGATTCAAACGTACGGATAAATGGCCAATCGTCAAAAGGGCAAACTCGCAAAATTGGGGACGGCATTCTATGAACGGGCATCGGTGGTAACCGTAGCGCGTGACCTGCTGGGCAAGGTGCTGGTGACGGAATTCGAAGGGCAGCGCACCACGGGAAGGATCGTCGAGGTAGAGGCGTATAACGGGATCGTGGACCGCGCGAGCCATGCGTGGTCCGGACGGCGGACGGCGAGGACGGAAGTGATGTTCGGCAGCGGCGGCAGGGCCTATGTCTATCTCATCTACGGGATCCATCATTTATTCAATGTCGTCACGAATAAAACCGGTGTCCCGCATGCGGTACTCGTCCGCGCTCTGGAGCCCATCGAGGGTATACCGGTGATGCTTGAGCGCATGGGCCGGGAAAAATTGGACAACAGCCTGACCAGGGGGCCGGGGAATTTATCGCGGGCGATGGGACTCCTGACGCGGCATACCGGGTTCTCGCTCCTGGATAAGGAGATATGGATCGGCGATGACGGTTACCGGCCAAAACGCGGCGAGATCGTGGCGACGCCACGGATCGGGGTGGACTATGCGGGAGCCGATGCCGCGCTGAATTACCGGTTCTTTTTAAGGGGTAATGGGTATGTGAGCGGGCCGAGGGCGTTAAAGTAGCATTAAAGAGGTTTAAAAGTTCGATTAAATCTGAGCGCGCATCCAGGAATCGGGTCAAGACCGCAGTAACTTAGGACTGGCGCCGGGCGAAGCGTTCAGTCCTCCTGCCCGTCGCTGTCACCTATCAAAAATACTGTTATGAAACCCCTCCTGGTAATGCGCTTCTTCACGACGGCTGCCTTGTTCTTCGCGGCTGCCGGTTTTTGCCGGGCGCAGGATTGGCCGAAGTCGATCGTCACCAGCAACGGCACGGTCATCAATCTCTATCAACCGGAAGTACTCTCCTACGCCGGAAACATCCTCTCTTCAAAATCCGTCATCTCGGTCAAATCCCCTGAAGATGACGACCCGGTGTTCGGTATCGCCTGGACCACAGCAACCGTAAGCGCGGACTCCGGCAATCCGGACATCGCTGCGGGCGACAGCGGCAACGTGGCGATCCAAGCCGTAAAAGTGGATCTTATCCGGTTGACGGACGACACCGACCGAGCGGACCAGGACTTTGTTTCCGCGGCGATGGAGGTGTACATGCCGTGGGTAGTAAAGACGCTGCCGGTGAGCGCCATCCGTCAATCGCTGGAGCAGCACGAACGGGAACTCGCCCTGACCCGGGACAGCAGCATACCCGCGCCGCGAATCCTGTACAGGAACAGGCCGGCCGTCCTGGTGCTGATCGACGGCGAGCCGCGGCTGGAAAGGAACGCGCATTGGGGCGTGGAAGCTGTCGCCAACAGCCGCTACGTCATCGTGCGGGACAAGGATGAAAAATATTATCTGTACGGCGGCAATCACTGGTATGCGGCCCCGGCAGCGACGGGCCCCTATACCTATTCCGGAGATAAGGTGAGCCGCACACTTAAAAAGATCGCGAAGGACCTCAGGAAGGCAGCCAGAAAGGACAAGATCGATGTAGACGCCATGGACGGCGCGCCCGTTTATCAGATCGTCGTCAGCACGGTTCCCGCGATCCTGATCCAGTCGGATGGCCCGGCGGAGCCCGGTCCCATCCCAGGGACCCGGCTTGGGTATATCATGAATTCCCGGGACGATGTCTTTATCGATTCGGCGACCGGGCAGTATTTCGTCCTGGCTGACGGACAATGGTACCGCTCCGCATCCCTGACGAACAGTGCCGGTTGGAAGCCGGTAGGCCCGGATCTGCTGCCAGCCGATTTTGCACGCATCCCCCCGGGCTCGCCCAAGGCCGGTGCGCGGGAAGCGGTCGCTGGTACGCCGGAGCAACGGGAGGCCGCGCGGCAGGCGCAGGTTCCGCAGACGATGAAGGTAGACCGGCTGGCAACAACGGAGATCGACTATGACGGCGTCCCGAGGTTCAGCCCGATCCCGGGAACGCATCTTTCGTATGCGACGAATACATGTTCGCTCGTGCTCGCTTATAACGGGCTCTATTATGCGCTCGATAATGGCGTCTGGTTTGTCGCGAGCAGCCCTGTCGGCCGGTGGGAGGTCAGTTCCCGGCGACCGGGGGACGTTGAATTGGTCCCGCGGGGGTACCGGGCCTATGCAGCCAGGTTTGTGTACGTGTACGAGGTTGATCCGGATTTCGTGTACGAGGGCTATCTGGCGGGCTATGACGGGATGCCGGGCGATGACTGCGCGCTGGCGGAATCATATAGCTATGGGGCGGCCGACAATTATTGGAGCTTCGATCTCGATTGTGTGTTCGGATGGGGCGGCGGCTGGTACGACGGGTTCTACTGGTTTACAGGCGGATCGAGATTCTATGGTTATGGTGGCGGTGGTCATTGGCGCGGTAAGCGGCCCTGGGCAGGCGGAAGCAGAGGAGGCGGTCAAAACTATTCCGGGGGAGCCTCGCCGGGGGGCGGATTCATCGCGCCGCGGCCGCCGCGGGGGTGGCAACCGCGGATGCCGGGTAACGGCCATGTGATCGGCTACAGTAACGGCTGGGCAGGTTCGGGTGACGCCCCGCGCCATGTGGGAAGCAATGGTGCTGAGCCCTGGGTTTACGCGGGAGGTTTGCCTGGCAGAATCGGCGGCACGAGCGGAATGAACGGGTATCGCGGGACGTCGGATCGCGGCCCGAGAAATTTTCATGAGGGTGGCAATTCGCGCAACTATTCCACCGGGGGAGGCTCCCGGAGCGGGTAT
>DATNBP010000113.1:0-9105 GCA_035572015.1 Puia sp.
CTTCCGAGACATTGCCGAGTTTCTCGGCTAACTTTAACAGCCCCATCTTCGGCTGGATCAGTTTCTGTGTCGTTGTCATGTTTAATCGTTTTCAGTTATTAAATTTACTAATAACTGTCAGATTAAGTATTAACTTATACAGCTTGTACGAACCGAATATAGAACTGTCTGGAATGGTTGGCAGGCAACAATTCAACTTCCATAGCGGCAATTATTCGTCTGTTGAAAATCAGATACTTAATGCATATATTTACCGCACAAATGATTTAAATGGCGGTAGAATATTCGCTAATCTCCAGCCCCATTGGAGAGCCACACCAAATTAAACAATGCAGATCTTGTGGCCTTTACACTCTTCAACTCCCTTTAATATGTGAACGACGGCTTAGTCAAATTTTTTGGGTAGGCCTTTCCGCTGTGAAACTCTCACAGGGAGAGGAGGGTGTTCCGCTTTCCCAAAATACACCGACAGGCAAGCTTGTTTATGAGATTGAAAAGCCGTTTACCAAAACTCTTTCCTTTTACCGCACAAATTTGGTCAAATGTGCTCCAATGTTAAATGGAAAGATTAGATATCCGACCAAACAGGAAATGAGTTGGTGTTTCCCAAATTTAGAGGAGGAAATTGCCATTTTGAATCCAAAAGTTATCATTTTATTGGGAAAGCAGGTTTCAAATTTTGTCGTCGATGAAGGGAAAGTCAGTCTCGACGAAAACTTTAGTTATAGATATTATTCGAAGAATAACATTCATTACATCCCGGTCCATCATCCATCGTACGTTCTTGTTTATAAAAGAAAAAATATTCAAACATATATTTCCAATATTCAAACCTTAATTTCTCGTCTCTCATCTAGCGGCAACAGAAGAAAAAAAGTGAATTTGCCAGTTAATCTCACTTAGCCAACATGATTTGGTAATTTTATAGCGTAAGCCGTTCTTTCCTTGAATGCCGTTTATTTACTGACCAATTACAAGGAAAATCGCAAAATTTAATACTTTGTGAAGCCATCATTGCTGATACTCTCGCTCTTTGTGGTAAACGTTCTCACTGCAAACTGCCAGGAAAAACCAGAATTGGATTCAAGTTCGAAAGAAGCGATTAACATGATCGAGCACTATGGCGGGTTCTATTATGAAAGCGAAACCTCAACCGTGGGGCAGTATTACCTGAAATTCAGCCATGCCCTTTCCACAAAAGAATTGGTCGACCTCACCACTAATTGGAATCCTGCGACCCGATGCTACGCCTTCTTCGCACTTTCCGAAAAGCACAGCGCGTTGCTCGATTCAATTCTGCTGACCCATTTACAGGATACCGCGAACGTTTTCATCGTCCTCGGGGATGTCGGCGACCACCAGACCGTGGGTGACTTCTTTTATAATGTGGTGACTGGGCAACTACTCGGAGGCATTGACCAAAATTCACCCGAGAAAAGGCGACTCGATAGTTTAATGCTATTTCGGCCGGGAGTCCTAATCAAAGAAAAACATGACCTGCTAAAGACGTTCCGATTCAAGGAATCCTGGATGCCTCGAATCAGGGAAATAGCATTGACCGAAAAAAACAGTGTCGCTGTAGTCACCCTCTCAAAATATCGTGACCCCATCGCATTTCCTCTAATCAAAAACCTTCTTAAGGATCCCGATCCCCAAGTACAATACCTGGGCCTGTTCGCGGTAAGAAATTGGCCAGATTCAGGGTTTTTCCCGTACATCAAAAAAATTCTGGAAACGCAAATCGGTGCAGCCGCCAGTTATAATGATTGGCAACTCCGAGTGCTTTACCAGGATATCGCCCTATGCAAAGACAGCATATCCCGGGAACTTATGTTGCGCGCCTTGAAGAACATAAAGGACTGGAAACTAATGCATCACTCTTTTGCAATATGGGTGGCACTGCACAAATATCCCGATCCTATTTATACCCCTGTTCTGCAAAGACTAAAAATAAAATCTGAGCATCTCGACGGTCTTCAGGCATTGATTTACGAAAACGACGATTGGGACTACTAGCCCGGGGCTAAATCCGAATTCCTTGCGATCAGTCAATTTGATATGATTTGAAGGATTTCAAATTGCCGCGACTAGGAAGTATGATTCTTCCGAGCTAATCAATATGAAATTCGTAAATTTAGATTGTAAAAGCTCTTTGCTTCATCGCAGTAAGCCTACTGGCAAATTACTGGCAAAAATGCAAAAGGCCGCAAATGCGGCCTTCTAACTTGTTGACTTTCCGCTCCCCCTGTTGGACTTGAACCAACGACCCTCTGATTAACAGTCAGATGCTCTAACCAACTGAGCTAAGGAGGAATGTGGCGAACGTTCGCGTCCGGGGTAAGCCGGATGCGCCCCAAAAGGGGTTGCAAAAATAGGGATTTCCGGGGGAAAATTGCGGCTAAAAAAAGGAAAAATGTTGGGGAGGCACCTGGGCCTCGGCGGGCACGGCACTAGAACCACTTTTTCAGCAAGCCGCCCTCGTCCAATCCGACATACAGACCGTCGGCGCGGGACTCGACGGGATAGGTCTTTAGCTTATACCCGTCGCCATTGCTGTCGCGGCCGTTGCGGAGGTTGAACTTGAGCTGGTGGACCGGGCAGACGATGTGGCAATCGCCCTTCAGGTAGGCGTCGGTCATGGGGGCGCCGGCGTGGGGGCAGGTGTGGGCGAAGCCGAACCACTCGCCGTGGACACGGGCCACGCAAAGTTTGCGGTCGGCGACGGTGATCTCGGCGACCTGGCCGGGTGTCCAATGGAGGTCGGTCTCGGAATCGGCGAATTTGTGCCACTTATATCTGGAGAAAGCCATGGGTAATTAGTAAAGGAATTCGGACCTGTAGGGATAGCGGATCTTGTATAAGGTCTGGACCTTTTCGAGGATGGTACGGCGGAGCTCGTCGATGTTGCGGCGTTCGGTCGCTGAGATAAAGACGCAGTTCCCGCTTGTCTCGCGCTCCCAGCGCTCCCTGAGCTCGCTCATCAGCTCCTCGCGGACGCCGTCGTTCAGCCAGGGATCGAAATTGCGGCCTTCGTAAAGGTCCACCTTGTTAAAGGCGACCAGGATGGGTTTGTCGAACGCACTCAGCTCTTGCAGGGTCCTGTTGACCACGCCCAATTGCTCCTCGTACCGGGCGTGGGAGATGTCTACGACGTGGAGCAGGATGTCGGCTTCGCGGACCTCGTCCAGCGTGCTCTTGAAGCTTTCCACGAGGTGGTGGGGCAGCTTCCGGATGAAGCCAACCGTATCGCTGAGCAGGAAGGGGGTATTGCCGAAAACGACCTTGCGGGTCGTCGTGTCGAGGGTGGCGAACAGCTTGTTCTCGGCGAAGACGTCGCTCTTGCTGAGCAGGTTCATCAGCGTGGACTTGCCGACGTTGGTATACCCGACCAGCGCGACGCGGATGAATTCGCCGCGGTCCTTGCGCTGGGTAAAGGCCTGCTTGTCGATCTCGTGAAGCCGGCGGCGCAGCAGGCCGATCTTGTCCTTGACGATCCGGCGGTCCGTTTCGATCTCGGTTTCGCCGGGGCCCCTGGTGCCGATGCCGCCGCCGAGGCGTTCGAGGTGTTTCCACATCCCCCGTAACCGCGGCAGGATATATTGATATTGCGCCAGTTCGACCTGGAGTTTTGCCTGCGCCGTCTTGGCCCTCGCCGCGAAGATGTCGAGGATCAGGTCCGAGCGGTCGATCGTCTTCGTGTCGAGGATCTTTTCGATGTTGGAGATCTGCGACCCCGACAGCTCATCGTCAAAAATGACGACGCGGACGTCTTTCAGGGCAATATAGGTCTTGATCTCCTCCAGCTTGCCCTTGCCGATAAAGGTCTTGCTGTCGGGATGCACCAATTTTTGGGTAAAGCGCCTGAGCGTGACCGCGCCCGCGGTCTCCGCCAAAAAGGCAAGTTCGTCCAGGTATTCCTGGACCTGTTCTTCCGTCTGGGTCTTGTCCACCACGCCCACCAGGATGGCCCGTTCTTCCTTGCGAATACTATTTTTCTTGTCTAGCAAACTGTCGAATTTTGGCTGAATAAGGGGGCAAAATTAAGCATTGAGCCAGACAAGATAGCAAAAAACAGGCCGCTCCGGAGAACACCGGTAGCGGCCGTACATATAATATTTTTTATTTATAATCCACTGATGACGATACCTCCCGCCAGCGGGAAGACAGACGGACCGGCGGACGCCTTGATCAGGGAGTTGATGTGCATCTGGGCAAAGAAACCGATCACGCCTTTGCTGATGCGAATAGTGGGGGTGAATTCGGCCGTGCTGAAGAATTGCTTCGAACTTTCCTTCTCGGTGTAATTCCCCAGCACCTGGCCGGTGGGATTCAGGAGCGTCTTACCCTTTGTGTACGCGCTCAGCATGAGGCCGATCTTCGTCCCGATAGCGAATTTCCAGCTGTGGTCCATATGCTCCGGATCGAGCGAAAAACGCAATTCGAGCGGGACCTCGAGATAGGTGGTGGTCAGCTTGTATTTTTTGAAGTGATTGCTGCCCTCTTCATCAGGAAAGGCGAGCGTCACGTTCTGATACGCTGCTACGAGAACTTCCTGGTGGGCAAAATAGATATTGCTTGACCCCAGACCGACGCCGGCCGCGAAACTGAGCCGCGCATCCGACTTAAACGGCCACGCATACATGAAATAGACATTCTCGCTGTGATTGAACCCGCTGATGTTCATACTGTCCGTCGAACCCACCCAGTTGTCATATCCCAACTCGATCATGAAATGGTCCTGGGGGCGGCGCGGATCGAGCTTGACCTTGCTCCAATCCTTCTTTTTCGACGTGTTGACCGGTGCGGGAGCCGGCGGGGGCGGAACGGGCTTTTTTTGCGGGACGGTGGTATCGGTGAGTGGCGGATTTGTGGGCTGAACTTGCGCGGAAACAGCAGTCGCAGCCAGGCACACTAAAGCAGTAAAAGCATATTTCTTCATAACGTCACTTGTGGGTGATTCCCTTGTTCCGGTTGACAAAAGTATTGTCCTTACGGTTAATAAAAGGTTAAAGAAGAGGCCGGGCGCAAGATATTACTTTTTGAGGTACCTTGAGGCCCGAAAACAATATAAATCAAATGGCCGCGGAGCGAAAAGAGAAGCTGGCAGGATGGGGAAATTACCCGGTATGTGAATCGATCCCGCTGTATCCAAGAGTCGAAGAAGACGTCAGGAACGAATTAAAAAAAACACCGCTGATCGCGCGGGGATTGGGCAGGAGTTACGCCGATCAGGCCATCAACGACGAGCGGTACGTGGCCGTCTGCACGAAGCTGAATCATTTCCTTTATTTCGATGCGGAGGAAGGTATCCTCGAATGCGAGGCCGGCGTAAGCCTGGAAGAGATCATCACCGTCTTCGGGCCGAAGGGCTGGCTGCCCATGATCTGCCCCGGAACAAAGTTCGTCACCATCGGCGGGGCGATCGCCAACGACATCCACGGGAAGGCGCACCATATCGACGGCTCATTTGTAAACTGCGTATTGTCATTCACGATATTGCTGGCCGACGGGACGACCGCCGAAGCGTCGCGGACCGAGAACAGCGACCTCTTCTGGGCCAATTTCGGCGGCCTGGGCCTGCTTGGCGTGATCCTGAAAGCGAGGATCCGCCTGAGAAAGATCGAGACGACCTATTTCAAACAAAAATCACTGAAGATCCGGAACCTCGACCATATGCTCGAGGCCCTGGACAAATATGACCGTGAATACAACTATTCTGTGGCGTGGATCGACGCCCTGGCGAAAGGAGACCGACTGGGCAGCGGCGTCCTGACCCTGGGCAACGCGGCAAAACGGGACGAGCTCCCCGCCAAACTCCGGGAAAATCCCCTGAAGCTGCATGCGGCTGGAAAACTTTCGGTGCCTTTCTTCTTTCCGTCCTTCACGCTGAACGGGCTCACCGTCCGGATGCTGAACCGCGTGATCGCCTTCGTTCAGAATTCGCCGAAGGAATTTGTCCACTACGAAAAATTCTTTTTCCCGCTGGATGCCATCAACAACTGGAACCGCGGGTATGGGAAACGGGGTTTTATCCAGTACCAGTTCGTGATCCCCGAGGAAAATGGGAAGAAGAACCTGACGGAGATACTGGAGATGATCGCGGGGAGCGGGTGCACACCCTTTTTGAATGTTTTTAAGCGGATGGGTGAGGGTCAGGGGATCCTGTCGTTTCCCTTCAAGGGCTATACGCTCGCCATCGATTTCCCCGTGACGAAGCAGCTGCTGAACTTTACGCCCAAACTCGATGCGAAGGTGCTGGATGCGGGCGGCCGGCTATACCTTGGAAAGGACGCGCTGCTGAACGAGGCGACGTTCAAGGCCATGTATCCCCGGCATACGGAGTGGCTGGCCATCAAACGCCGATACGACCCGGGCAACGTCTTCAATTCGAATATTTCCAGGCGGCTGGGCCTGAATGCCTAGATTTTCCTCGTTGGGTCCGGGGGTGTTAAAGGCTTTCTTTATAGTACGCACATACGGGGTTCATCAGGCAAATCTCGCATTGCGGCTTCGGGCGGCAGATCTCCCTTCCCAGAAAAGACATGGCCATCCCGGCATCCCATTCCTTCTTTGGAAGCGCTTCCATCATTTGCTTCTCCACTTCCTTGGGGTCTTTGCCGTCTGCGATGCCGAGCCGCGGCGCGACGCGCATGACATGGAGGTCCACGATGATCCCTTCTGGCGGCAGGCCCGCACCGCGGCGGATCACGTTGGCGGATTTCCGGCCGATCCCCGGCAGGGCGGTGAGTTCGTCCATGGTGAGGGGAATGGCGGCGTCCTTTTTCACCTGCCGGGCAATCTTGACGAGCCAGTCGGCCTTGTGGGCGAAGTTCCGGATGCCCTGCAGCCGGGGGAAGAGTTTCGCCGGCGTGGCGCGGGACAACGCGGTCATGTCCGGATAAGCGTCAAACAGGGCCGGCGCGCGGTCGTTGACGATATTGTCGGTGGACTGCGCGGACAGCACCACCATGACCAGCAACTGGTACAAGTTCTTGTGTTCGAGCGGATGCTTCTTTCCCCGGTATTTCCTGATCAGCGGCCGGATCGCTACGGGCCAGTTGGTTGCGGTGGACATTGCGGGAAATTACGAAAATGCCGCGCTTTTCCATCGGAAGCGCGAAAATCAGGTGTTTTTGCGGTGCCCCCGGGGCGATGGGCGGCGGCTTGCCATTGAGGCAGGCGGTCGCTTGTCAATTGTACCCGGGATTCTCCGGTCGACAGCCAGGGTCCATCAATTATACCCGGGATTCTGCTTCAGGTATTCCGTGCCCTTGGCATTTTCCGCGTCGAGTTCTGTTTGCGGGATCGCAAAATATTCGTTGACCCCTTTGGTGAACACAGCTGCATTGTTGACGCGGTAAAAACCGGTCCTGTTCTTCTCCACGCCTATATACGCGTTGAGCGTCGCCGCCATAGACCCGGTTCCGTTGTCCCAGCGGGACAGGTCGAAGAAGCGCTGCCCTTCCATGGCCAGTTCCAGGCGCCGTTCCATCTGGATCGCGCTGAGGGCATAGGCCTGGCCGTTGGCGGCAAAGGCGCCGGGCGGGTATTGGCCGACGTTATATTTGTCTCCGGGCGTGGATTGCGGGGAGTACGTGCCGGTCGTGGCGTTATAGGTCGCGTTCAGGTAGACGAAGCCCCCTGGGTTGGCGGCCCGCCCGCGGACCTGATTCACATAGGTCTGGGCCTTATCCAGGCTGCCCACCTGGGCCTCGCATTCGGCCGCCCAGAGGAGGACATCCGCATAACGGCAAAGGTTGACATTGTTGGCATCGACTTCGGCGGCGCCCCAGAAAACGGTTTCGGTGGAAGAATACGTGCCCTGCTGGCTCTTCGCATAGGCATTCTTTTTCGGGACAAAGACGCCGTCGTCGTTGACATCGCGGATCCAGGTCGAGTCGATCGTGCCCCAATCGAAAAAGGGCTCGCCCGGGCGACCGACGGCCCAGTCCAGGCGCGGATCGACCGTACCCGTCCAGGGGTTGGCGGCGTCGCTGACCAGGGGCGCGTTGTTGTAACTCCCGTCCAGGTAAGGGAGGCCATTGGGATCCGTCTTATAGGCCTGAACCAGGTTCCAGGAAGGGTTGTTGAAACCGCAGCAGCCCGGCCCGTGATTGTAAGGGAAATTCAGTTCATCGCCGGTATCCCCGTTGCCGCCGTTGGTGGCGATGGCCGAGCCGTCATTGACCGATGCCTGGCAGGCAAAGACGCTTTCGGAGCCATTCTTTTGGGCGGGGTTGAAATTGCTTTCATAATTCGGTTCCAGCGAATAGGGTGTGCCGTTGGCGGTGGTGCCGCTCGCGATGACCTGGTTGAGCAGCGTCAGCGCGCTGTCGTATCGGTGCTGGTAGAGGTACGCCTTCGCCAAAAAGGCCATGGCGGCCCATTTGTTGGCGCGGCCGATATTGGGCTGGGTCCCGGGCAGGTTGTTTGCCGCATAGGAAAGGTCGGCAACGATCTGCGGCCAGATGTTGATAAATCCCCCGCTATTGAAATTCGGCGCATCCAGGTTGTTGTTGGCGTAGGAGACCGTCTCATCCACGTAGGGGAAATTGTTGAAGAGCTTTTTCCCTTCAAAATGATAGTAGCCGCGCAGGAACCGCGCCTCTGCCTCGTACTCCACCGTGTCGGCGGGGGAGATGCCGGTCGATAGCCGCATCGTCCGGATGACGTCGTTGGCGCGCTGGATGCCGGTATACAAAACCACCCATTTCTCGTCGAGATAGGCGCTGGTGCCGGCCTGTCCGAGGGACCAGGTCATCAGCGGAATGCAGTCCGGCTGATCGGAGGGCGTGGACCCTTTATAGGAGTCGTCCGCGCACTCGCTCCCATAGACATAATTGGAAGCGGCGCTGCCGTTTCCCAGGTTCTGCCCGGGCACGTTCTCACCAGACAGCAAGGCATATGCGCCGATCAGCAGGCCCTGCACACCGGAATTGTTGGTGACGTTGGCAGCGAGCAGCGAGCCCTGGGGCTGCAGGTTGAGCTTACTGTTACAAGCGATGAGGAGGACTGCGAGGATGGCTGTCGCCCAGGCGGCCGTCCGGTAAATAAGATTTGCCATAGTGGTGGTTTTATCAATGTACTGTCAAGGTGACGCCGAGG
>DATNBP010000114.1:0-3918 GCA_035572015.1 Puia sp.
CGCCAATGGTGAGCAATTCGTTCGGCGTAGGGTGCGACGCGGTCAGCGTACCACCACTCAGGATGCTGACCATCGAAGCGGCATCCAGCGCAAGGGTTTTGTTTTGATTGAAATTGAGCGTGCCCGCGATAACAACATCGACATTGTTCAGCGTGTAAGAGTTGTTCAGGATGACGGTGTAACCGGCAGGGATGACGATCGAGTCGTTGTTCTGGGGGACGCTGCCGAGGTTCCAGGTGCTGGGGCTGGACCAGTCGCCGCCGTTAACCTTAGCCGTAATAAGATTACGGGGGGCAGCAACAAGGCCGGTAGAGATCAGGGCCAGCAGGGTAAAGACATAGAATTTGGATTTCATAAAGGTCCGGGTTTGTTTGATACATCTGTAAAGACAAGGCCTATACCAAACCCTACGGCGTGCCAAACCCGCCGGAGAATGCCGAATAATCACCTTACAACCAACCTATTATGTCGGCTGGAAACTCGATTCCAAAAATTGGAAAAACCAGGAGCCGCAGAAAATTCTCCTGTTTTGGGAACATCGCCTCGATCTGGGAGAGGTCCTCTCTTACTCCACAAACACCCCTCCGCACGATCATCCTTCCCCCACCATACCCGCAACTATCATTACCTTGCACCTGCCAAAACGCACCCAAACATCAAAAAAGCAACAATGATCCTTAGAATCTGGCATGGCTACACCACACCCGAAAACGCGGACCCCTACGAACAGCTACTCAAAACCAGGATCTTCCCCCACATCGCGGAAAAGAAGGTCCCCGGCTACAGGCAAATCCAATTGTTGAAGCGCCCGCTGGGAAACGAAGTCGAGTTCATCACCGTGATGACGTTTGAGTCCCTGAATGACGTGATCGCCTTTGCCGGAGCGGACTATGAAACCGCATTCGTCTTGCCGGAAGCCGACGCGCTGCTACATCGGTACGACGCAAAATCGCAGCATTACCAGTTGTCGGAGTCGCTTACGTACTGACAACGGGGGTTTCACCCGCCGAAGCCTTGGCGAAGGCGAGCTAATGCCGATCCCTATAGTCCCGCTCGCGCCCATGTTCGTCATAGTACGAGATCCTCCTCCTGCCGTCAACCCGCCCGCGGACCTGGAAGACATCCGGGCGTGACGGGTGGTCGATCATGGTAACCTCCACATGACCCTTGTGATACCTCCTGCGGGCGCTCTCGTACACCGGCTGGGGAACATCGGTTTCCGCATAGGGGATATGCGAATCGATATAACGGCCATGCTCGTCGAAGTGTGCAACCATTTCCCCACGGTCCTGGTCGCTGCGATCTTCGAAAGTCGCGCTCCATTGATTTCCGCTATGGTTCCAGCGAGCATCCCGCGCGTCGGGGAAATTGGAACTAAAAGATTGCCTGACCCGCTCAGGGGCCTGCCGATGATGGTCCTGGCCAATGGCGACTTCGCCGGCTACGACGAACAGGACGGCCAATAAGGTGATTTTCATATGTCTTTAGTTTGTTCTTTAGACGAATATTCAAACGCCTTGCCAATGTCCCCGAACCCATGACTTCCCAATTTGGGGGTCATTCGCTTTAAAAATATTATATTGTGCAAGCCAAAACATTTCCGAAATATGAGAAAGAAATTACCATTACTACCGGTTCTATTCCTTTTAGCTGCCGTCTCCTGTAAGAAAAGTAATACCAGCACCGGCACCACGCTTTCGGGGACCTGGGACTTCGTCGGGCTTGTCGCACACACTACCGCCGCCGTGGACCAGGTTTACGGAAGCGACGACTATAAAGATGTGACCGTCTCCGATTATACTACGACCAATAACGGAGGTACCATCACTTTTAACGGTGGGGTGGCAAAGACCTCCGACTTTACTTGTGAGGCTAACTTCATAGCGGTAGATTCCAGTTATCTGGATGGACAACTGGTCGGCGTGGTCAGCGAACCCTTCGATGTCAACTTTCCGGCTACATCCGGCTCCAGCAAATACCAGCAGATCGGATCGGACTCCTTATACTTCCCTTCCGGCGGCGTCTTTACCATGGGCGCAAGCGCCAATACCCAAACGAACGCGGTTGGTTCCAGGTTCACGATTCACAACGACACCCTAACCCTGATTGTCAATTTCCACCAGGTGTCCACCCAAAACATAGGCGGCGTCCCGGCCACCCAAACCAACGACGTCGCTGAAAAAGTATATTATAAGAAAGAGTAGCGTCCCGCACGCCCACCACATACCCCACACGTTCGCACCCGGCCGCGGGTATAGGCGCCCGCACCCCCCGCACACACACCGCCCATGGGCCCGGTGAGGTCATTCGTTTCTGAGGTTCTTTGCCGGACTGGCGGTAGCCGTCCTCAAACCTTGCATGGCCACGGTCCCGAGAGCGATCACCCCCGCGATCATGCCCCCCGCTGCAAAGACCATCCAACTCAGGCTAACATGGTAGCTGATCTGGTTCAGCCAGAGGCCGAGGGCCCAGACCGCAGCCGGGATGGCGAGCAGGAAAGCAAAGAAGACCGGTCGGAGGAAATCCGCGGATAACAAAAACAGCACTTCCCGGGTGGTCGCACCAAAAACTTTTCGAATGCTCATCTCCTTTGCGCGTCTTTCGATCAGGAACCCTGCCAGACCGAATAGCCCGAGACAGGAGATGAAGACCGCCATGCCGCCGAACACCGTCGCCAGCACGCCGTAGGAGTTGAATTCCTCGAACCGTCGCTGGTAGTCCTCTTTCGTAAACGAGTAGTCGAAACCGTGGCGGGGATCGAGCTGCTTCACGATCGACCCGACGGCGGCGATCGTCTCGCGCCAGTGCTCGTTATTGGCAACCCGGAGAAAGAAATGGCCCGCTCCCGGCGTCCCTTTATAGAGGTAGATCGCCATCGGCGCGATGATCCCGGAAGGATTGTTGTAGACAAAGTCCTTCACTACGCCGATGATCGGGCTCCCGCCCAGTTTTTGCCCGATGACCGGTTCCCGAAGTCCCAATCGCCGGACCGTTGCCTCATTCACCAGGCAGCCGGCCGTATCGGTCCCGTACGCCGGGTCAAAATCACGGCCGGAGGCAAGTTGCAGGCCCGCGGTCTTCACCCAGTCGTAGCCGACGCTCGTAACGATGATGGATATCTCGTGACCCGGAACTTTTCCCGGCCAGTCCATACCCGTTACCGCGGCGCCATACCCGACCAGGTTGTCGCTTCCCGCGGAGACGGCGCGGATGCCGGGGATCTTTGCCACCTGGGCCCGGAAGACCGGATACTTTGCGCCCAGCTCCGCCGAGGCGCGGACGTCGATGAGGTTCTCCTGCTCATAGCCCAACGGCCGGTTTTCAATATACCTGATCTCCTGCCAGACGACGATCGTTCCGATGATCAGGAGGATCGCGACCCAGAATTGCGAACCCACCAGGATCCGCCGCAGCAAAGCCTTTTTCGGGCCGGTTGTCCCTTGCCCCTTCAGCACGCTGGCCGGCCGGAACCGGCTCAGGTATAAAGCCGGATAGCTGCCCGAGAGCAGGCCGGTGAGCAAGCCGATGGCTGCAATGCCGGCCCAGACCCGCCCGTTCAAAAGATCAAAATGGATGTCGGCATTCATTTCCCGGTTGAAAACCGGAATGACGAGCCAGCAAATGATCGTCCCCGCCAGCAGAGAGAGAAGCGTAATGCTGAGGGCTTCGGCAAAGAACTGCATCATGACCTTGACGCGTGAGGCGCCGAGCACCTTGCGGACGCCCACTTCCCTCGCACGCACCTGCGACCTGGCCGTGGCGATATTCATAAAATTGATACAGGCGATCAAAAGGACAAAGAAGCCCAGCGTCGCCACCAGGGACACCTGGTAGATCTTCCCGCCCGACTGCTTGCCGTTACGGAACCCCGAGTGCAGCCGCAGTCTTGCCATGGGCATCGCAAAGGTCGATACGGTA
>DATNBP010000115.1:0-14060 GCA_035572015.1 Puia sp.
ATAAATATCGACCCGTTCGCCGCCAAAGTCAGCGGTAAGGTCGTCCTGCCTGCGCGGGTTTGCCATCCGGGCATGGCGCCCCGCTGTCCGGTCACGGCATCCCAGCCTTCCGGTATCCGGCCCGCTGCACGCAGCGACAAAAACAGCCGTCGCGGCCGGCCGAGTTGATTGGAGATAAAATAAATATCCTCACCAGGCGCCCTCCGGTGCGTATAGGCGATGCCGGTAGCCCATGCGCCGGATTCCGTGGCCTCGAAATCCCGCCCCAAACCGATAGCCCCGAGCGTGGCACCCTTCCATGGCCCGCAGATCACGCGCCCGCGCCCCACCTTTCCGGTCATCAATTCGTGGAAAACCGCCTGTACGGCCGCATCCTCACCGCCCAGGCCGCCCACATGGAAGGCCGCCGCGGTGTCGGCGATCAATAGCGTCGCTCCGCCGCGCACCAGTTCCAGCAAGCGCCGTGCCGCCGGTAAGGATATCATCGCGGGGTCAGGCGATAAGGGATATGGACCCGGCAGCACGAGCATCGCGTAACTCGCTCCGCCCGGGAACGCGACGCGTCCGTTCTGAACGGTCGCCAGCCTCAGCAGCGCGTCCTCGTTATAAGAATCGTAGGCATAGCCCCGCAAGGGATCGATCCATGCTGCCGGATCGGCCATATTCGCCGCGTGCGAAACGCCATTGGGAAATTTCGTGACCGGCTCGCCCGCATTCCGCAGCCGGGCAGCCTCCCGGTTTACCGTTGCCGCACCCATCAACCCCGGCAGCGTGCCCGTCAGCCGTTCGGGCAATACCGCCCGGCGCGGGATCTCCGACCCTGTGAAGACCGCGATATCCGCCACCGGGCGCCCCTGTTGCAACAACCATTGACAACGCTGGGTATACGCAACCCAGCCGGAGGAAGCAGGCCACCATGTCTGGTCCCGTTGCAAATAAGTACCCACACCGCCCAGCGTCATGCCCGGTCTCCGGCCGACCCAGGGATTGTGCACGAAGACGTGGAAGACCAGCCGGTTGATGCCCAGTGTGTAATTTCGGTCCTGCAAAGTCTTCAACATGCCCGGGTATTCGTCCCAGGCTTCCCGCAACTCGGTAAACGCCTCAGCCTGGATGACCCGCTTTCCGTAGATATGCGCACCGGAAACGGCGTCGAGAATGTCGTTCGGCTTGTCGTGCGTCGGGCTCCGGAGCCAGAACTCTCCCATCGGAATGTCCGCCTCGCTGAAATGCCACATGCCGTCGCTTGTCATCGTCGGCGCGACACTCTCAGCGCTGAATACGCACCCTTTCTGATGGGCGAGCCGGGCCATCGTCGCATAGAACTTGTCGTGGAGCAGACCGGCGATCGTCAACCTCAGGTCCCGCAGGAATCGTTCCGAACTATCCGCAGAGCCGACGGGGATCCCCGCCGTTGCCGGCAACCAACGCAACAGGTCGTAACCCCGCCGTTGCCGAAATTCCGCCCGGAACCCCGGAGACCAGTTCTGACTGCCGCATTCCCAGCTGTCGACGTGAAAGATCTTTAGCACTGGTGAGACGACCCCGGGCGGTACCTCCCGGAAAACGGCGCCGAACCAATGGTCGAATTGGAACCCGACCGCCCGGGAATCCAACTTGTCACATTCCAGCCCTTTGCCGCCGCCACCGGTGGCGTTCTCGTGGCCGGTCGAGGTATGCCCGATCCGCAAGATCGTCCAATGGCCTGGCGGCGCCTGCCAGTGCAACCGTCCGTTTGTGTCAGCCTGCGCACTCAGCCCGACGATCGACCGCGGGTCGATACAGTCGGAGTCCGCAACCTCTTCCCGGGTAGTAGCCCGACTTACCCGCCAGACCTCGCCATTCTTTCCCTCATACCCCTCGATCGACGGCGCCGCCGATAAGTCGATCCCGTTCAGTTTGAGCGACGGCTTCCATTTGGCTGCGTCGAGATCTTCCGCGCCCGGCTCGGCGCCGGTCTTACTGTAGACCAAACGAAAATAACGCGCCGTCACGGCTGGAATACTATGCGTCACAGGCGCATCTCCGTCCTGCCAGCCATGCCTTGGCGGCTCCAGTTGACCCGCGTCGCGAAAATGGATACCGTCATCGCTCACTTGTATCCGCATACGCTGCGCTTCATAATTGTTCGGCGCGGAGATGACGATCGTCCTGCAGGTGAACGGTGCACAGAATCCGTACTGGATCCAACAACTGTCGGCACTGGCAAAGGATCGCGCATGCTTCCCGTCGGCCAGGTACGATGCCTCTTCGCCTGTCGAAGTGGTTACATGCGGCACGATTCGCCTGCTCGACAATTCCCATGCAGCCGGCGTGGGAAAGGCCAGTATCGCGATATCCTGGTAATATCCACGATAGGATTCCGGCCGGGCCAGCACCGTGTCAACCATCCGGCCGCCTTCGATGCCTGTTATTGTCCAGACCAGTTTCTGCATACTTAGTTCTGGGGTGATCCAGGGACCGCCGGCGACCGCGAACCCGTCGCAGTCATGCATGGCGAGCTGCAGGCCCAGGCTATCGGCCTGCTGCATCGAATACCGCACCATCTCCCACCACAATGGGCTCAATTGTTCCGCCACCGGCTCGTACAGGGGCGGATGAGCCGGCCCGCTGATGGGCATCAGGTAGGCTCCGCCGATACCGGCCGATCGCATCGCCACGAGGTCGGCATGAATGCCCGCCTTCGATACGGCGCCCTGCATCCAATACCAGAATACCCAGGGCTTTGCCGCCGCGGGAGGTTTCGTCCAGCCGCTTTCCAGCGCCGGCTGTCCCCGGGCGCATGCCATGCTCAGCAGGCATATGGCTAATAATATCCTAGTCCGGCGAAACATACTGTATCGTATACAATTTCCCGCTATCGATCGTCATCTCGTAAGCCTGGCCGCCCACGGACCGGATCGCTCCGCCGGCGCAAACCGGCCGCTTCCTGCTCGACCACCGCAACACGCCCTCGCCCGCGGGCGCCTGAACTGTGATCCGGGTCCGGGTGCAAGATAGCCGGATATTTCCATGAGGAGTGGGCACTTCGCCCTTCATCCATTCCAGTCCGCCGAGCACCGGCCTCACCTCATAGGTGGCATAGCCCGCGGATAATGGTCTGACCCCTAAATAATATTTTCCCAGCAGGTAGATCGGGCTGGCGCCCCAGGCGTGGCACAGGCTGCGGCCGAACGGCCGCCCGTACATCGCATAATGCTGCACACCTTTTTCGGCGGAGTCAAACTTCTCCCAGAAGCTGGTCGCGCCCAGCCTGAGCATGCCGCCCCAATAGCTCTTTATTTTCTTCAGCACCTTCACCTGGTCGCCAAGCGTACATAATGCTTCCAATTCGTAAAACCGCATATAGGGGGTGGTGATCCTGGGCACCGATGGATTTAAAAGGACGCGTTGTTTGATGCTCCCGGCCTGCCGCGCATCCAGCCAGCCGAAAAAGATCGGGAACATATTGCTGTATCGCCGGACAGTCGTATCGCCCGCTCCGCCCAACCGGCTATGCACGAACGCCCCCTTGTCCCCGTCCCAAAAATCCCTGAACAATTTTGCCTTCCTGTCCGCTGCCAATCGCGCATACCCGGCCGCCGCCGCCGTATCGCCTGCCAGCCGCGCACAAAGCGACATCGTCTCTAGGCTTCGCGTGAACAACAATTGCTCGAAACTCAGTTCCCCGGTCTTCGTCAACCCGTCCGCCCAGTCGATGAACAGCCAGTCTCCGGGTAAACCCTGCAGCCAACCGTTATTGTCCCGGCGGCCAAGGATAAAGTCCATCAAACCAGTCATTCGCGGGTAGATGGCGCGGATGAACGCCGAATCGCCGGAATAGCGGTAATAGTCGTAGATGCCGAGGAACCAGTAAAAACTGTAATCCATGATCGTGTTGATATGACTCGTGACAGGATCTTTCCCGCGTAAGGCCCACAGCGTCCGTTTCACGGTAGCCTGGTCGAAGAAGAGATAGTCGTTCATCAGGAAACTCTGATAGGCATCGCCGGACCATACCCAGCGATCGCGTTTGATGCCGTCGATAAAGAATTCCCGGGTATTCAGGTGAAGCGTATACGCGGCCACCTGCCAGATGCGGTTGATCTCCGGATCGTTGCATTCGAAACTTCCTTTGTTCTCCACCGGAAGGTATTCGTAGCGCATCGAGGCCGAATCAAGTTGCACGCTGTCGTCCCACCGGATATTGACATAGCGGAAGGCGCGGCTGCCGGTCAGCAGGGAATCGCCGCCTGCCGGCCTGTTCACTTCAATATGGTCCAGGGTCTCGCAGCTGTCGGTCGACAAAGCCTCTTCCTTCGATTCGCCATAATACAAGGACAACCTGCCTCTTCCCCTCAATCCCAGCAACCGGACGTAACCAAACGTCTCGCGTCCGAAATCCACGAGCATCGAATGCGCTCCCCGCTCCACGCTTTCCGGTTGCTCCGGCACGGTGTTGAGGTGCCAGTGCGAAGGTGGCATGGCCGGGTCGTCGAATCCCCAGGCAGCCGCTGGCACCCACACAGTTCCCGATTTATCCGATGCCTTTCCCGTCGCGTCGATCCACTCTTTGTCTTCGAAAGTAACCTGCCAGCTGGTGTCGGACTCCAACTCCCTGCCGCTGATATAAAGGAATGGCGGTGTGGCTTGGTTATACACTTTGAGTTCAAGGGTATGCGCGCCTGCAGTCAGCCGTACCTGTCGGGGCGCCCCGGGCAACATTTTTCCATCCAGCTTGCAGTTGTATTGCCCGAAAGCCAGAATCCGGATGTCATCAGCGGCCTCCAGTTGGAAAGCTTTCCGGAAATCTATCAATATGTAATGACTGTCCAGTTTCCAGAAAGGCGGGAAGAAGGTCCCCCGGTCGGTCCGCCGGTTCTGTACCTGGTTGCTCAGCCAGACTTCAAAATCCCCAGGGTATCCGATCCAGGTCGCCACGTGCCCGCCGCGCAATTCCTGCGCAGTCGCGGTATGCCCGTCGCACAGAATATACAGCAGGATCATCACTGCGGTCAACGCACCCCAAAGCGTCCATACCCGCCTGCCTGGCTTCGCCGGGACTATCGCGGCATTTGTCGTCTCCACCGCCCGTCCTGTTCCGCTTTTCGCGACAAGGACCCCGCCCAGCATGATCAGCACAAAGATGTAAAAGGACAGAAGCAGAAAATGCGGCCAGGCCGGATGTGACGCTGCCGGGAAAACCCACAGGTACAACACCCCTATGCAGATACTGAATGCCGTTCCGCAGGTGAGCACCATATTGACGGCACGCCCGGTCATTCCCTTCCACAGGACCCCCAGCAAAAAGGCCGCCGACATCGGCGGTGCGAGGAAGCCGAGGATCGACTGAAAAACATCGAAGAGGTTCAACCCCCTTATATTGTCGATCGCCAGTGTGACCAGTACGGACAGGATCGCGCCCGCCACGGTGACAAAGCGCCCGATCCGGATGATTTCCCGGTTGTCCGCCCCCGGGCGGAATTTCCGGATATAGATATCCATCGTAAACACGGTGCTGACCGAATTGAGCGAAGATCCGATATTCCCCACCAACGCAGCGATCAGCACGACGATGATCAAACCCCGCATTCCCGCGGGAAACAACCGGGTCACCAATGTCAGATACGCTTCATCGGGGTTATGCAAATGGGGGTAAAGGATATAGCAAAGGACGCCGGGAAGGATGAACAAGGGAACGTCGAGTATTTTCAGCCAGCCGATAAAATTGGCGCCCAACTGGCCCTGCTCGAGACTGCGCGCCCCCAGCACCGATTGCACCATCGATTGCTCGGTGCACCAGAACCAGACGCCCATCACGGGATAACCCAGGACGATCGCGGGCCAGGGATAGTTCCTGTCGCTTGCCGGCAACAGCATGTTCCAGTAGTGATGCGGCGTTCTGGCAAATAAGGCGGATATCCCGCCCACCCTGGCGATCCCGATCCATACCAGACAGCCGGAGACCGCGATCAGCAGCAGCATCTGGAAGACATTCGTATACGCAATGGCCTTCAGGCCGCCCGCGGCGGTGAAAAAGGTGGCGAGGACGACCATACTGATCACGGAGAGCCACATGGGCATTCCAAGCAGTTGCCGGACCAAGACCCCGCCTGCGAACAGGCCCAGCGACAACCAGGAGATCAGGATCGTGACCAGGGTATACCAGGCCAGGATCGTGCGGGTGGAATCGCCAAAGCGCCGGCCCAGGTATTCGGGCAATGTCGACACCTTTGCGCCCAGGTATCTTGGGGCAAAGACGACCGCCAGCAACAGTATGAAGACAAATGCATACCAGGCAAAATTTCCCGCCACAATGCCTGTGGTATACCCGATGCTCGCGCTGGCGATCAGCATGGATGGCCCGACATTGGTGCCCCACATGTTGAGACCGATGCTCGCCCACCCGAGGCTCCGTCCCGCCAGGAAAAGATTGTCCCCTCCCTTTTTCGCCTTTACAAAGCTGACCCAATAGCCGATGGCCAATAACGCCAACAGGTACACCGCCACAATGATGAAGTCGACGGGTTGCAAATAGTTCGCGATATTGATCATTGGCCGTATTGTTTAAGGATGCTGTCCACCTTTACCGGCAGCCCGGTCGCCAACGACTCCTCCATCGCCTTTAACACCGCGATCGTACCGATCCCCTCCCTGGCGTCGGGATAAGCGGTTTCACCCTTTTCGAGACAATCTGCAAAATACTCCAGATAGTTCTGATATTCCCCCGCATGGTGGCTCTTTCCTTCGAACCTGAAGTAGTGTTTGAGCTTATGTTCCCAGGTGATCACCTGTTCCTCTCCAGTCCCGGTCGTCACCGCATACCTCAGGTCCATATAGTCCGCCTGGCTGCACCCTTCGCGCGCCCGAAGGATACAGCTCATCTCGCTGTCGCGGACCACAGGCTGTACCGGTCCCGTATAAGCGCCGCTGACCCGCGCGATCCTGCCATCCGCAGCCTTAAAAATGAAATGCATCGTATCTTCATGGTGAAGGCCGCCAGCAGCACCGTTCGCGCTGAGCATGCCATAACCCATTACCTCGGTGATATCGGGCAGATACCAGCGGACGAGGTCGACGGGATGGCTCAACCCGCCATACAGCCATTTAAAGGACGTTTCCAGAGACCAGCCTTTTTGCAGGAACCAGCGGTGGTCGGCATGATAGTACGCCTCCACTGTGATCAGTTCCCCGATCAGCCCGGCCTCGAAGTCTTTCCGCTGCCGCTTCATCGGCTCGAAGAATCGGGAGCTTTGACCTACCAACACCTTCTTCCCCGTGCGGCCGGAGAGTTCGAGGATGGACTGTGCCTCGCCGAGATCGTCGATGAAGGGTTTCGTGCAGACCACATGCTTGCCGTGTGCCAGCGCCATTTTCACGTGCCGGGCGTGCCATTTGTCGGGCGTGTATATCCCGATGACATCGATCCCCGGGTCGTCCAGCAGCTCCTGGTAGTTGCGGGTATAGTGCGGAAAATTGAATTCCTCCGCCCGTTGGCGGCACAGGTCTTCATTCAGGTCGCAGATCTTTACGAGTTGCCATTTCGGGCAGTTGAGCGCCGCCGACATCGTGCTGCGCCCTTCCCCCAGTCCTAGTATTCCCAGTGTGAACATCAGGTTATTTTATTCGTAACGGATATGTTGCTGTTTCGTAGTCTCCAGGCCGGCGGCTTCTCTGATCCTGTCCGGCACCATCGGACCGTTATTTTCCCATTCATTCCCCGGCCCATTGGCATTCCGCATGAATTTCTCACCCGGGCACCAGTTGTCCCGGATAGTGATATAGGAGGAGCCTTCATCGAAATAGAACCAGTACCAATGATCCGGGTCATGGACATAGGCGGGATGGTAGATCGAGTCGATCCGGTTGTCCGTGATGACCGTTCCCGGCTGCGCGGAAAGCGTATAGATCCCGCCGACATCATACATGCGCTTGCCATAGCGATGCACATAATTGAACGCAATCCGGTTATTGCGCATGCAACTGATCGTCCGCGTCCAGCCCCACCCCACGCAGATGCCTGAATAAGACACTTCGCTCACGTCGTTGTGCTCGATCTTTATATCGTGGACATAGCCGGCGCCGATACCGACGCAACCCCAGTCCTCGTTCGTACAGTCCGTCACCACATTGTCGTCTATCACCTCGTCGTGACAGACTTCGCGGCGGTCGGCCGGATCATAGGGTAAATGAGTCTCGACTGCAGGATCCGAATAGACGCCGACCTGGATGCCGGTGCCGCCGATATCCCTGAACACATTCCAGGTCACGCTGTCGCCGGACGTACCGCGAAGGAGATCGAGACCGGTGGAACTGAGATGCTCGAAAAGGCAGCTGTCAAAATCGATATCGTGTGCATAGGACACGGCGACCGCCGCGGGGGGCCTGCCGATCCAGGCCTGATTTTCGAGGCTTCCTTTATCCGGGGTTCCGGGTATCCTGAGCCGGTAAGCATCCAGCAGGTACATCCCCGCCTGCAAAGGAACGTGTCCATGCTCGGAAGGCCGCATCCAGGTACTGTATTCGAAAGAGACGCCATGCCAACGGATATGGCTGACCGGCCGGTCGGCGGTACCTTGCACGCGGACGAGCTGTGTCAACGCAGGTGCGATGACGGTCGCCCGGGACAGCGATTCGCCGGCCCGCGGCAGGTAATACAACTTCCCTGCGGCCATATCGGCAAACCATTCTCCGGGGCGATCCAGAAACTCAAACGCGTTGACGAGGTAATAGGGCGAACTGCCGTTCAGCCGGTGTGCGCTGTCGAGCACCGGCGCCGGCCAGGGATGTTCGAATTCCAGCCTGCTTTCCGGCTGGCAAAAAGTTAACCTGAGCCTGTTTCCCTCCCGGACGATCGCCTTTACCCGCAGGATGGCGATCGCCCAGGCCTGATGGATCACCATTTCCATTCCCGCAGGGTTCGATGGCATCTTGCCACCGGCGGGGATCCAGATTGCCTGTTGCTGCTTGTCGATAGCGAGGATCCGGTGCATGCTGTCATCTTCGTTCACATCCCGCGCCCTGACGGCCTTGACGCCGTTTACCCAGAGCGCACGGAAGGCCAGCGGTTTCCCCGCTTCCTGCGGAATATCCGCCATCCAAAACCTTCCTTTTTTCGCCCAACCCGTGATCTGGCGGCCACCGCTGATCACCGGCCTCTCGCCCGGCGCCGCTTCAATGGTCGTGGGGCTTTGCGACGTTCCCGCATCTTCGGGCCGGATAAACAACGGCTCATCCAATACGTAGTCTCCGCCTCGCAGCAGTATCGTCGCGCCCCGGCGCACCGCAGGATTGTCCAGCCGCCGCCACTCCCGTACTTTTCGCAAGGCTGCCGCCACGCTCGCCAACGGCGCCTCCTGGGTCCCCACCGCTTCGTCGGAGCCACCGGGGGAAACCCATACGATACCATCGCCGCCGCCTTCTTCAAAAATGGTCTTTACATAGGTCGTATTCGCGGTAAAATTTTTCCGGACATTGTGCGGGTCCCGCGTATCCCGGGACCGTTCGACGACCAGCCAGCCGTGCCAGCCCATCGAATCGAGCGTTCGCTTCACCCGCTTCATATCGATCGCCGGGTCGTTTTGCAACCAGACGCCGTCGGTATTGGTACAATGGATCTGGCAAATGCGGTCCTTTCCGAGCGTCCTCAGCTCCTGGTACAAATCGCGGTGGTTGTCCAGCGCATTGGCGAAATTGAAATAGCTCCTGATGGCCGGCGATCCGATGTCGTCCAGCAGCCGGACTTCGTCCGACGCCGCCAGGCTCGTCTCGATCCCGATCACGACCCCTGCCGCTTCGGCCATCTTACCGGCCGCCTTCAGTCGCTCCACCACCGCGGGCCGAAGCTCCGGGTTCTTCGTCAGGTCGGCATTCACACCCAGCGGCAGAAATGCGACATGCACACCCATCGCTTTCATCGTGCCGATGCAATCGGCGATCATCTTTCGCCATGTAGGCCGCGTGGCAAAGGATTGGGAATAGAATCCGGTCATCGCCAGGGAGCAGATCGCGACGTGGTCCGTCCTGGACGCAGCCAGGAACTGCTCCCGGACCGAATCCACTGCCAGCTTGTTGTCGAAGTCGTCCCTGTTCCCGAGTCCCCCCATATCCACTTCGAGGCCGTCGGCGCCTACCGCCCTCGCCACCGAAAAAGCGCCAATCTTCTGCCGCTTCAGCAACATCAGGTCCACTACCCCTACCCGATAGCCGGGAGCGGTTTTCCCCATCCCGCGGTTCTTCCTGTTACCGCCATCTTCCCGCTCCGCCTGGCCGGCTGCATTCCGCTCCGCCCGGCCGCCTGTATTCCGATCCGCCTTTTCGCGACCTTCCCGCCGCATGTCGACCGACGGCCCGTGCGCCGCGGGACCCGACTGCCCCTTTACACCTTCTCCGCGCGACTCCCGCTCCTGCGCCCAAATCCGCTGCAGGGCCGGGAATCCCATGATCGCATCCGCGGGCAGGCGCTCGCCGTGCGCGCCGAAGACATATAATGCCGTGTCGGGCTCCACGGCACATGCCGACTCGTCGATATTCCCATCCTTGTCTTCGATCGCGCCGAGGTTCAGTCCGAGCCATTTGGCCATCCACCGGTACATCGGCTTACGCTTCGACAACCCATAGTCATGCCCTTCCGCCGCGAGATGCACATTCGCCACACGGTCCGTCGCGCCGTAATAACCATAGACCTTCTGCAGGTATGGAAAATCATGTTCCGGCATGTGGTCCGTCCAGTCATGGCCATCCGAGATCAGCAACTGCGGTCTCGGTGCGGCCATCGCAGCGATCTCGACATTGTCCGTACCTCCCGCACAGAAATGCACGGGCATCCCGCTCTCGCAGGGGCAGCCGCCATAAAAATAATCCGAAACCGATACCACGGGTACACTGACCTTGATCCGCGGGTCGAGGGCCGTCATGAATACGGTCTGTGTCCCGCCGCCGGAACCACCGGTGATGCCCACGCGGGTGGAGTCGGCTTCCCGGAGCGACAGCAGGTAGTCGAGTATCCTCATCCCGCCCAGCAGTTGGATCGGCATGGCCAGGCTTCGCCTGTGATCTTCCGGTTTGAACTGAAGCAATGATTCGCCCCAGGCGAAGAGGTCATAGCTAAATGCCATCGCACCCATCCGTGCCAACGCGGCACACCGGATCTGGCAGTCGGCCCGGTAGCGCTGCCGTTCAAAATGTCCGTCCGGGTTAAGGATCACCGGTATTCGGCCCTTTATTCTTAACGGCCGGTACAACGAGCCATTCACATACAGACCCGGAAGTATCTCTATTGCCACGTTGCGCACTTCGTACCCGTCCTTTTTCCGCCAGGGCGTCGTCACCGGCACTTCACCCGGGGCCGGCGGCAACGGGGCGAGTTGTAACGCCCAATACAGGCAGGGGAGCAGATCGGCCTTCCGGCCCTCCCATTCCTCCTTGTTGTGATACCGTGACGCCAGCCGGTTCAGCTCCTCCACACCGTCGGCATAGGTGCGCCGCCAGTATTCGAAGTATTTGAGTTTGTAAGCATGATCGCCCGTCTTATTCACGTCCATGTCGAGGGGGGCCAGCACATTCCGCAGGGTCGTGTCTACATTGTCCCGGAACCGCCAACCGGCATAGGTCACCCATTTGTCCTTTACCATATCGGGTGAATACCTGATCCTCACCTGGTACCGGCTTTCCACCTCCTGCAATACCTCGTCCAGCGATTGGCGGTATGATTGGTCGGAGTTCATGGTATCCGGGACCTGGGCCTGCACCCGGCCGCACAACAAGAGCACCAACGCCACCATTCCGGCCTTGGCCGCTCCCGCCGCGGCCTTCCGCTCGCGCCGCCTGGCCGCCTTCCATCCGCTGTACAATAAATTCGGGTCGAGGTCCGGTTTCGGGAAAAACAGGCTTGCCACATACCCGATAACGATAACGATCAAATGACTGTATACTCCCAGCATAAGCTTGTGTTGTGTAAAATTCCATACGCCCATATCCAGCAGCAAAGTCTTGTGCTCCCCTAACCCGACCTTCGTCGACGTCAGGAATGCGTAAGCGGTGAACAGGATACAGGCGACGATGCCGATGTTCATTCCCTGGCGATTGGTCCGTGCGCTCATCAATCCCAGCAAAAAAATTCCCGAGATCCCGCCCGAAAATATCGCATACAAAGTAAAGACGATGCCCAGCACGCCGTCGGTGCCCGCATTGACATACAACATGGCGATCAGCATCGAGAGGATGCCCGAGCCGACAACGATCCATTTTCCCGCCCTTAAATATTCTTTGTCTGTTCGCCCCCTTCTCAGCTTTTTATAGTAGTCCTCTACCCCGACGGCGCCCAGTGAATTAAGATCCGCGCTCATGCTGCAGATGGCGGCCGAGGTCATTGCCGACAGGATAAACCCGACCAGTCCTGTGGGCAGCCTCGTCATGATAAAATAAGGGAAAACGGCGTCCGCCCGGATATGCGCGGGCAGCGGATGCAGCGCATAGAACGCGAAGAGGCCCGTCCCGATGAACATGAACAGCGTCCACACGGGGACGGTCAGCAGTACGCCCATCAGGGACGCCCGGATCGCCGCTTTGTCGGTCCTTGCCGTAAGATAGCGCTGTACGACCGTCTGATCCGTGCCATATTTTTGCACGGCATAAAAGATGCCGTTGATCGCCATGACCCAAAAGGTCAGGCGGGTAAAATTAAGATCATAGGGGCCAAAGCCGGTATGCCCGGCTGCCTGCGCGATTCGCCATACCTGACCCGGTCCGCCAGGAGCGGAACCAAACAAAAGGATCGCAAGGCAGATGATCCCGCTTGCAAACAACAAGAATCCCTGGAAAACATCCAGCCAGATCACTGCCTCGATGCCGCCCGACAGGTTGATCAGGACAATGATCGAGCCGATCGCGACGATCATGACCGTCGTATTCAGGCCTGTCATCTTGCTCAGTGCGAGCGCCAGCAGGAAAAAGATCGTTCCCATCGCCGAAAACTGCCGCAGCACGAACGCCAGGCTGCTGTAGTAACGGGTAAACGTCCCAAAACGTTTTTCAAAATATTCATAGGTGCTCAGCCCGATGACCTTACGGTACAGGGGCACGACCCACCAGATCATCCCGATCAGCACGACAGGCACCATGAGCCCCTGCACCAACAGTATCCAGTTATTCGAATACCCCTCCCCCGGATATGCCAGGAAAGTGACGCTGCTGATGAGACTGGACAACAGCGACATCCCGATCGCCCAGGCGGGCACCTTGCCTTTCGCTAAGAAGAAGGACTGCGTCGACTGTCGCCGCCGCGAATGCCGCAACCCCAGATAGAGCGTCAGCGCCAGAAATCCGGCGATGATCAGGATATCGGGATAGTGCAGTACACGATTCATGACAGATATTTTATGGTCTCCGGCCAGCGATAGCTTCCAGGTTTAACCGTGATGAAAAAATCCCCCGCACGCATCCGCACAACCCCCGGCGCCAGCTCTTCCAGGGGATAAAGACGATCCATTCCAATTCTGCGGATGATCGCATAGGCGGTCGCGCCGCCCTCGATCACCAGTTCCCGGACCGGGGACTGCTGCAATACGCGGCAGACGCCTTCCGCCATGTCGGCCCTGATCCGGGCCGCGCCGGCGGGTTGGTGCTCCCCGTCCACTGCAACGATCGCCTTACCGCCGTCCCTGAGCAATGCCGATGCCTCCCCGACCCACTTCGCACCGCCAATAAAGCTGACCGGGGCCCCCGACCGATGTGCACGACGGGCCAGCTCACGGTTATCAGCAAACGTAGTTCCCGTCACAAAGAGCACCGGTGCGCCAAATGCCGGGACATCCGCTTTATCGCCCCGCACCGGATCGTCACCTTCTCCCCGGGCCGGATTCACGCGTCCGCTCCGTGCGGGGTATCCATATTCTTCCCTCGGCGGACTTCCTCCTTTCCCGCGAACGGCCAACATCGCGGCGAAGAACCCGGCCGCGCCGGCCGCCAACCGCTCCCCGCCGATCCTTGCCGCCCACCAGTCGAGATCCCCGGCGTCAGATGCCTCCCCGACAACAATGCCTCTTTCCGGAATGGATTCCCCGCACCTTCTCACGTCCACT
>DATNBP010000116.1:0-6172 GCA_035572015.1 Puia sp.
GGTTGGTCGCAATGCTGCTGAGCTGGTCCGACCGGATATTGAGATACCGGATCTGGGATTGCAAGATCCCGTTAAAGCCTATATAGGCCATGAATATCGCCACAACGGTGACGTCCGCCATACTCCATTTGCCCGACTGAAAGGCGAAATAGTGGATCAGTTTGTTCTTAGCCCATTTTCGCTGGCTCAACACGCAAATACCTGTGGAGGTCAGCTTGGCCATCGGGAAAAGGATGCTGAAGACGAGGATCAGGATGCCGACGAAGATGGAGTCGTACTTGCCGGTGGCGATCAGGATGTGAACGACGTCGAAGATGCTCTTGCTTTGGAAGAAGATCACCTGGTTCCTGAAAGATACGGTTTCGCCCAGGAGTTGGAAACTCAGTGAATTTATCCGCGCGTCGATATCGATCATCGCGGTGGTCAGGCCGACGGCAAGAAAGATGAGTGCCAGGACGATGGACATGATATAGAAGGGTACATAGAGCTGGCGTTTCCTGCGCAGCAGCCACCAGCCGCCGAGGACCACGAAGACGATCGCCAGCATCGCCCAGGTATAGGCGTAAGTGCGGTGCTGAAGGATCGGAATTGCGGTTTCGGTGTACCGTTCGAAAGCGGAATCGGAGGTCACATTGTATTTGTGATAGATCGAGTCGAGGGTCTTCTGCTCCGCCTGCTTCGAGCTGTCATAGATCTGCTGACCCAGGTCCTCGAGTTTGTTCCGCGCCAGGTATTTGAGCCGGCGTTTGCTCGAAGGCTGCAACATTTCGTCTGTAAGCTTGCGTGAAAAGGCTGGGACCATCTTCTTGACCTTTTTCTTCCGGACAAACGCATGGTAGACCAGCTGCTTTAATTTTCCGCCGATCGATTTCTTCGGCGCGTTGATGGCGCTGTCGCCTTTGTCGACCAGGCCGTTCAGCAACTGGGTCACCTCCCGCTCCAGGGAGTCCTTTTCAGCCGGCGTGAGGGTGAAGTCCTCGATCTCCCGCGATACCGATGCAATGACGAGGTCCCGCCATTTGTTGACGGATAGTATGCCGAAGCTGATATTATTGGTGCTGCTGTAGTCGACCCGAATAGACTCCGACTGGCCCGAAAGCGTATGCACCTTGTATCCGCAAAATGCCGCCGCCGCCAACAGGACGGACATGGCTAGGACGAGCGATCCACGTTGCAGGAATGGTGCTTTCATGCTACGTGGGGTACATAAATAATCAGGCCAGGGAAGGCGCGGATTCAAAATATTGGTAACTAGCGTTTTACAACAGTAAAAACAAATGCAAGTACCGGCTCCGCCAGCCCGATGGGGCGGATTGTGGGATCGGTGCGCGGTGCGAAAGCGAGGCATCCACCAAAACGGCCGTTGCGGGTCTGCCCGGAAACAAATAAATTTGGCTGCTGTTATATTTCTAAATGAAATTTCTATGACGACGGAAAAAGCCATATTGGCCGGCGGATGTTTCTGGGGAGTGGAAGAACTTTTTCGACAGTTGCCCGGGATTGTTTCGACAACGGTGGGGTATACCGGCGGAGATGTGGCCAACGCCACCTACCGTCACCATGGCACGCATGCCGAGGGCATCGAGATCCTGTTCGATCCGGATAAAATATCCTATCGCAGGCTGCTGGAGTTCTTTTTCCAGATCCACGACCCTACGACCCGAAACCGCCAGGGAAACGATGTCGGTACATCGTACCGGTCGGCGATCTTTTATGTGGACGAGCAGCAGAAGGAGATCGCCCGGCAGCTCATCTCCGAACTCAGCGCCGCCAATATCTACCGGGGGGCGATCGTGACCGAAGTAGCGCCCGCGGGACCTTTTTGGGTAGCGGAGGAATATCACCAGGATTATCTGCAAAAATACCCCGAGGGGTATACCTGTCATTATATCCGGCCGGAATGGAAACTGGCCGCCGATCACTATGCTGGCAACTATAAGACAACTGGCGGCTGAGCGCCTCGCCCGGACGATCTCGGACCGGCGGCGCCTGCACGCGAACCCCGAACTCTCATTTTCCGAAAAAGAGACTGCGGCCTTCGTCAAGGCCAGGCTGGATGAGCTGGGCATCGCGTGGGAAGCCATTTCGGACACCGGGGTTGCCGCCGTGCTGCGGGGAGGAATGCCCTCGGACCGGGTCGTGGCGTTGCGCGCCGACATGGACGCCCTGCCGATCACGGAATTGAACGACGTGGAATTCGCTTCCAGGAACAAGGGAGTGATGCATGCCTGCGGGCATGACGCGCATACCGCTTCGCTGCTGGCCACCGCGGCGATCCTGCAATCCCTGAAGGTCCGGTGGGCGGGGACCGTTAAATTGATCTTTCAGCCGGGTGAGGAGAAACTGCCCGGAGGCGCCAGCCTCATGATCCGCGATGGCGTCCTGACCAAGCCAGCGCCTGCCGCCATCATCGGGCAACACGTCATGCCTTCGCTGCCGGCGGGAAAAATAGCTGTGCGGGGCGGGAAGTGTATGGCCTCGATGGACGAGATCACCGTCCGCGTATCCGGCAAGGGCGGGCATGGGGCGATGCCGCAGCAGTTGATCGACCCCGTGGTGATCGCCGCAGAGCTGATCATTGCGCTCCAGCAGGTGATCAGCCGGAACAACAACCCCGTTACGCCCGGCGTGCTGTCGTTTGGTAGAGTGATCGCGGACGGCGCGATCAATGTGATCCCGGACACGGTCATGATGCAGGGGACTTTCCGGACGGTAGATGAGGAATGGCGGTACGCCGCGCATGGACAGATGAAGCGAATGGCTTGCCGGATCGCCGCGGCCATGGGCGGACACTGTGAATTCGATGTGGTCACCGGCTATCCTTCGCTGGTCAACGACGAGCGGTTGGCAGGAGAGGTGGCGGATGCTGCCGCGGCGTACCTGGGTAAGGAAAATGTCGAACAAGCGGAACTGTTCATGATCGCAGAGGATTTCGCCTACTATTCGCGGGCCGTTCCCGCCTGCTTCTATTTCCTGGGCACCGGAAACGCCGAAAAGGGAATCGACGCGCCGCTGCACAGCCCCCGTTTCGCGATCGACGAAGCTGCGCTGGAGCCCAGTTCCGGGCTGATGGCCTGGCTTGCCCTGAAGCAATTGGGTAATTGATCATAATGAAAATAATCCGAATGACGGGGTGGTTGCTGATCTGTACGGCAACCGCCATGGCACAGCGTACCGGGGAAGCGGCAGGTTCGCCGATCCCGGCCATCGTCGCCGGGCCCGGCGGAAGTTATTCTCTGCACGTGGATGGGAAGCCTTTCATTATCCTGGGAGCACAGCTTTGGAACAGCAGCGCATGGCCATTCCTGTTGGACAAGATCTGGCCGCAGGTCAGGGCGTTGCATGCCAATACGGTTGAGGCGCCGGTCTACTGGGAAGTGACCGAACCCACAAAGGGCAATTTTTCCTTCGGGGAGGTGGACAGCCTGATCGACGGTGCAAGGCGCGAAGGGCTCCGCCTTGTCCTGTTGTGGTTCGGCTCGTTCAAGAACGGCAGTTCGGGCTATATCCCCGGTTGGATGAAGTCCGACCCCCACGAATATCCCCGGATGGAGGACGCCAACGGTCAAGTGATGCCCATCCTCTCGGTCCTTTCCAGGTCCAACCTGGACGCGGACAAGACGGCCTTCGCCGCGTTGATGCGGCATCTTCGCGACTATGATGGCCGCAGGCATACCGTCATCCTGGTCCAGGTGGAAAACGAATGCGGATCGCTGGGGACGGACCGCGACTACTCGGCGGCGGCCGACGCGGCGTTCGGACAAAGAGTGCCGGACAGTCTTTGCCGGCGACTGGGAAAACCCGGCGGCAGCTGGGCGACGGTATTCGGAGTACATGCACCCGAAGCTTTCCAGGCGTTCTGGTTCGCACATTATGTGAACGAGGTCGCCGCGGCGGGAAAGGCAGTCTATGACCTGCCGATGTACGCCAACAATTGGCTAAGCGAATACCAGTTCCGCCGGGCCGGGGAATATCCGAGCGGTGGTCCTGCGGCGGGCGTCCTGGATATCTGGAAAGCGGTCGCGCCGGAGCTCAGTCTTCTCGCGCCCGACATCTATCTGACCAATGAAGACCAGTTCCGAAAGGTGGCCGGTCAGTTCCACCGGCCGGACAATCCATTTTTTATCCCGGAAATGGGCGAGAGTGTGGCCGGAGCACGTTTTCAGTTGTATGCTTTGGGCAATTACCAGGCGATCGGCGTGGCGCCCTATGGCATCGATCCTTTTGGGCTTGACCCCGGCGATCCGCGCAAGCCCGAAGGGCTCGCGGCCGGCTTCGACCTTTATGCCGACAATTTCAGGTTGCTGGCCGGCGCCCTCGACACGATCGCGGGCCTGCAGGGAACGGGGCGGCTGAAGGCCGCAGGTGAGGCCCCCGGGCTCAACGAGGAATTGTTATCATTCGACGGATACGATCTGCTTCTCACTTATGGCTATCCCAAAAATCCCGCGAACGGGAATCATACGGGAAGAGTGTTGACGGCGCAACTGGACAGCAATACGTTCCTGTTACTGGGGTCGGACGCCCAATTTCGGTTCATGCCCGCCGCCGGATCGGGGCGCCGCCGCGCGGAAATACTCGCGATCGAAGAAGGAGAATTCGCGGGAAAGCGCTGGGTAAGACACCGGATCTGGAATGGAGACGAGGCCTGGTTCTCCGTGCTTCCTCATGAAGGCGCTATCGTGAAGGTGAGATTGCAGCGGATGTAGCATGGGCCACGGGTCGACGGCGGCCGGGAAAAACTTCCACAGGCTAGTGTTGCCGCTTGCCGGACTTTTTGTGCTTCATGTGGATGGTGATCGAGACGATCGTTCCGATCAGGGCGATGAAGGCGATAACGGAAAAAAAGAAGCCGCTGAACATGGGTTTTAGGTTGCTGAATGAAATTTTCATGCCAGCGCAGCGGCTGGCGCCGACGCAGGTGGCCTCCGGAGCTGGACGGCCGCAGGGCGTCGCAGCGGCGCAGCGGAGGATCCTCGGAGCGGCGGAATCTGGCCGCCGGGAATCTGGCGCATTGGGCCTATCTTCGCTGGCTAATTCAATATACATTTCATGATCGACGTATCCAGGAAATTCCGGTTGTTCTTATGTGTATGCCTGTTGCCCGCAGCAGTGCTGGGGCAGGACACGAATTGGCAGCATAAGGATCTGCAGAAAGACAGCGTGTTCGGCATCAGTACGGAGAGGGCCTATGGCCTTTTGCATGGAAAGAAGCACAAGGAAGTGATCGTCGCGGTCATCGATGGCGGGACGGATACGGCCCACGAGGACCTGCGGGACGTGTTGTGGGTAAACGCCCGGGAGAAGGCCGCGAACGGCATGGATGACGACCATGACGGATATATCGACGACGTGCATGGCTGGGACTTCATCGGCGGAAAGGACAGCGACGTGCACTATGACAACCTTGAACTGACGCGGCTGTTACGGGATCGGGCCCCGCGCTTCGACACCATGACCGCTGCCTCCGCCTCGCCGGGCGACACGGCCGCGCTGGCTGAATACCGGCGGATGAAGACAGAATACGATCAGGCCCATACCCGTGTCGCCAACATCGTCGAGGGGATCGGCCGGTTCAAGACGATCATGAATGTGATGCTCGCCAGGATCGGCAAGGATAGCCCGACGCTCGCGGACTGGCAGGCCTATGTGCCCGATGACGAAGGTCAGCAGCATGTACGGGATATCCTGGTCGCACAGCTGAAGAAGGGCGGGTCTTTCCGGCAATTGGTCCGCGAGGGGATCGACGCTCCGCTGGAACATTTTTCGGCCGAACTGAACTACCACTACAACATGGCGTACGATCCGCGGTATATCGTCGGCGACGATTATAATAATACGGGCCAGCGGTACTATGGGAATGCGGATGTGACGGGACCCGACGCGTTGCACGGCACCCATGTCGCGGGCATCATCGCGGCGGAACGGGACAACGGAAAGGGTATGGACGGCGTGGCGGACGATGTAAGGCTGATGATCATCCGGGTGGTGCCGGACGGGGACGAGCGGGACAAGGATGTGGCGAACGGCATCCGCTTTGCGGCCGACCACGGAGCCCGGGTGATCAATATGAGTTTCGGCAAGGGATATACGAAAGATAAGCCGGTGGTCGACTCGGCGGTCAAATATGCGTTGTCGAAAGATGTCCTGCTGGTGCAGGCCGCGGGGAATA
>DATNBP010000117.1:0-52817 GCA_035572015.1 Puia sp.
TACCAATGCGATGTGTGCAAACTAAAATCCTGGTCGACAAGGTTTTGCATCTCCCCACCCGGTAAGGCCCCGAGCGGACATTTTGAGGAAAATATTACTCACGAACGCCTCGTATGGCCCGGCATAATTTTTTTGCCCGTATCCCATAAGTCAATAAACCTGAAAGAAGAGCATGGAGCCCCGTTTCTACGGGGTTCGTATTTTTTGACCTTTTTAAAACTTTCGATCATGATCAGGAAACTGAAATCGGGCCAATACCGCATCTATTCCAGAAAAATAGACCCAAAGACCCACAAGCGCCGCAACCTCGGCACCTTCGACTCCCTTGAAGCCGCAAAAAAGCACGAACGGGCCATCCAGTATTTCAAACACGGGTAAGCCTTTCCAATACGATCCGGCCGCCGGCGCGGTCCTCCCACTCCATAACCGCCGAACCATCGCTGAACTTGGCCAATCGGTGGATGATGAAGCGCTCCCTGCCGACCAGGATACCGCAGTAATCATCCTCCAGCGTAAGCGCATATCCCGCCGCTTCCTGTGTACCCTTCGGATGCCTGATATACACCTGTCGGAATAACCGCTCGTCGTTGATGTGCATTTGATCTGCCGTAAAAGAGTAGGTGTCTCCGGTATCTTTTCTGCGCCAGTCGCCGGGAAGGGAGACTTCAAGCTCCCGGAGGTCGGTTAATTTAATCATGGGAATTGCCCGATACCGGGCCAAAGTTTGTTTTCCAACGCGGTCAAAAAATCATGCCAGCAAGGAGGAACCGTACCCCCTGAGGATCAATGGTTAGAAGGGGTAGCCAATCGCCAGGTTGAGCACCATGTCGCTGATATCGGTCGTGCTTTTGAAATTCCACTTGGAGCCCGTCGGCTTCCAGGGCGTCCGCACCGGAACGGCGACATCCACGCGAAGGACCAGGATTGAGAAATCGAACCGGAGGCCCGCACCGGCGCCGACCGCAAAGTCATTGAGAAAATCCGACGTAAAGACTGCGCCGGGGCGGCTGGAATCTTTTCGAAGCGTCCACACGTTCCCAAAATCGGTAAACACCGCCCACCGGACCATGTCGAAGAGTTTCGCCCGGTACTCAACATTCCCTTCCAACTTAATATCGGCAGGCTGATCCGGAATAAAGGCATTCTGGTTGGGATCACCCGCGTAATACTTTCCCGGACCAAGGGCGCGGGCCCGGAAAGCGCGGATATCGTTGGTCCCGCCACCGAAGAACGCTTTTACAAAAGGCAAGGTCCTGCTGTTGCCATAGGAAATGCCGATTCCGGCGTCGGCGCGGCTGACCAGCATATTATATTTGCCAAAGCTGAGGTAATGCCGGAACTCGGTCTCGAACCGCATGTACTGGGCGAACGGCACCCCGAAGATTTCCTTCTGCCGGCCGGTCTTCGCGAGATCCGCCCCGGAAAAGATACCGAGGAGATTATTGGAAAAATCCACATTGGCATTGAAGTAATAGTTGCTCTGCCGACGGGCGTTGCGCCGGTCGAAGTTCGAAATGTAGTTGAAATTCCAGGACGGACCAATGATCAATTGCGGTTCGATGCCATAATAAAGGTTTCGGTTCTTGTCGATGGCCTTTTGGAAACTGTCGGTAATATTGTATGGCCGGACGTAACTGATACCTAAAACAGTGATCCCGTTCTCGGACGTGATGCGGTTCTTGAACTGATAGCCATAGCTAAGGCGGGAGGTCGTAAGCGCGTAAAGCGAATTGTTCTCAAAGACGTCATAGTTTGCCTCGATCAGGGTCTTCGGCACGAACCTGCCGCTGGTATTGAGGTCGAAGGGGGAAATGATCCTCGGGATGGTCAGGCTGGCGTCGATGCCGGCGCGGCGGGTCAGGGAAGTGATCTTTTTCCCCGTACTCCCGTTCACTCCTACCGATTGCCCTTCCAGACCGCTGTAGAGCCTGACGCTGAACAGTTCGGCACCTCTGAACAGGTTACGATGCCGCCAGTTGAGCGCCAACTCGGTACCGGTCGTGTTGTCGCTCCTCGTAAGACCGATGACTTCGAATCGCAACTGTTTGGTTTTCGCCGGAGTAAGATAATAATATAGATTTAACCGGCTATTGGTGTCTGCGGGTGTGGTCGGCTGAAACCTGGCTTTGACGAATTGAAAGACGCCGAGGCTGACCAACCTGCTGAGGGATGAATTGTGATCGTCTTGCCTGTAGATCGTGTTAGGTTTGATCAGCACGGTCTGGCTGAACACTTTTGGCCGAAGGAATTTGGCGGAATCGATGACCCGGTACCCCTCCGGCGTGACGACGGAACGCTGCAGGTTGGTATCCGGCCGGAGGCCGGAATTGACGTATATTTCGATACTGTCTATATGGTATACGGCCCGCGCCGGATCGGGCATCTCGTCTTTCAGGCGCATGAACATGTCAACCTTGTGGTCTCCTACGGCGGTATCGAGGTCGACGATAAGATAATCGGGATTGAAAAAATAGAAGCCCCGGTTTTTCAGGTGGTCATCGATGCGCACCCGCTCCGCTTTGATCGTCTCGAAGTCGTAGAAGTCGCCCGTGTGCAGCAGGGAATGCCGCTGCATCGTATCGATCCGGTTGCTGACCAGATCGGAATCATCGGGGTAGTTGATCTTCCCGATGGTATACCGCGGACCGAGCTGCGCCGAGTAGGTTGCCGTAAGGTGTTTGTCCTTAACGAAGGTCGTCACGAGGACGGTGTCATGAAAAAAGCCTTTATTCTCGAAGTGGCTTTGCAGCACTTGTGCGTTGTTGCGCAGGATCAGGGGGCTCGCAAGGACGGGCGGTTCGCCGACCTTGTATTTTAACCAATGACGAAATCCTTTTTTCTTTGTCGTTTTTCCCGCGATATTGTAAATCCATAGTTTGACCCGCAGACCGAGTATCTTGCTATTCAGCTTCGGCCTGAGATAATTCTCCATTTCTTCGCTCCATTGGTTCTTTTCCTTTTTTTTCATCGGCACGGACGATTGAACTTCGGTCTTGTTGGCCGTATACAATACCTCGTTTTCGCCAAGGTACCTCGACTCGCGGCATGACGCAAGGACAGTTATCCATAACCCTATGGGGATAGCGACCCGCAGCAAACGTGAATAGCTTTTCATTTTGGAGAAGTTGGACTGCCCGGAGATGTTGTGCTGCCGTTTGATATTTTCCTTGGTTGTATCTGCAATCTCTTCTCCCGGTGCAGGATCTCGCTGAATTTATTGTAGTTGAAGGTGAAGATAAATCCGACGCCGGTCTCGATCACCTGCCCAAGCACAATGGCCTCGTATTGATTCTGGCGATACACATGGACCTGGTACCGGCCATCTTTCGTAAGCTTATAGTCGACCGCGACATCGCCTGCAAGGTTGGACGGGGCTTGCTGGGGCGCACCCGTTCCTACGACATCGAAGCTGCTCCCCACGGTCGCCCTAAGCCTGTCTTCGATCAGTTGTTTAGAGACGGCGACGTCCAGTTCCGTATAGTCGATCTCGTTACCCGTACTGAAATCCTGCTGGTTGATGAAATTGAAGTGAACGTCCACCGGCTTGATCAGGCTGGCCGCCGCCTGGTCGAGCTGGTTGCTCAGGATCTGTCCCGCGCTGGAAAGGGCCAGGTTCGCGGGAGTACTCCCCCCGCCTTCCGCGGATGCCAATGGGTCCTGCCCGACGAACCGGCCGAGCAGCAACAAGGCGAAGACCTGCTCATTCATCTCCGATTGCTGGCTACGCAACTCGGTCAGGCGCTGGTCGACGTCCGGCCAGAGCGTCAGCGTCGTAGTCGGCAATGTAATATCGAATGAGATCTTTGGTTTAAGGAGCTCCCCGTCAAGTTTAAGCGTCACCAGGAATGGCAATTTTTGCTCAAATTTATTTCGCTCAATCTGGGGAAGATCGGAGATCACGTTTGACACCAGGTCGATGGAAGGGGCCAGTGCGGTATAATTTGCCGTAAGATCGACGGTTGCAGACGTCGGATCTCCGGTCCACGTGACGATACTGCCCGATTCGATGCTGAATTTGCGTTTCAGTATTTCAAAGGACATTTTGTAAAACCCGCCGTTCACCTGATAGGAACCGGTCAGGTCGACCTTGCCGCTCTTTTCCAGTTGGAACACGAGGTTGCTCTGGCCCCTGACATCCAATTCGTCGCCGGTGTTCGGATCGATGACGACATTGAGCACCGCGCTGGTATCCGTGATCAGATTCAGGCTCACATCGACGCCTTTCAATTCCGTCTTCTGAGACCGCAGAAGGAGCGCCTTTCTGTCGATCAGCGTGTCTCCGGTATTGTGGTCGACAAAGCGGACGACACCTACCCGGTCGCCGACTTCCGGGTTGTTCGGAGGCAAAACATAATAGAAATTAGTGTGTTTGTTTACACGGATGGTCCCGTCGACCACCGGCGCGTCCAATTTTCCCTCGAGATTGATCGCAGCGTCCAGGTTGAGTTGGCCGTAGAACTGCCGGCTGCTGTTTTCCGGCGCATTGACCATGCGGAAATTCTGCGCGTTCAGCGAAATGTCAAAAGCGAAGCTGTGATAGTCCTTCGTAAAGACGTTCCCGTCCAGGACCAACTTGTTGCCAAGAGAATCCCGTAGCGTGAATTCGCTGAAATTAAATCCATCTTCGTCAAAACCTATCCGATCCCTGGAAACGTCCAGCGCTTCGCCCGAGATCGCAGGGGTGAGCACGGCGCTATCGAAAGAAAGATAACCGCGGACGGTAGGTTTCGCAACGGTTCCCCTGATCGTCATCTGCCCCGTCAGGGCGCCCTTCATATCCTCCATTACGCCTGACGCCACACCTGTGAATGCCGCGAGGTTGATCCGACGCAAATCGAGCTTCAGGTCCATTTTACTGCTGTCGGTGTAATAGTCGCCGGTGATGGCGATGTCATTGTTCTTTCCCTGCAGCCCGATGTCGGCGGACAGGGCATTGGCCTTTTCGTTGTTGACATTCATCGTCAGGTCCCCGAGCGTATCCGCCTTGTAGGACAGGTCAGCGACCTTCAGCCTGGAGGTAAATATCGGTTTTGTCGTTACATTCATCACCTCCGCGGTCCCGTTCAGCACGCCGTCCGCGATCACCGAATCCTGGTTGGCGAGCCTGCTGATCGTACTGAGGCGGAAATTGCCGAAGCGGACCTCCAGCGGCGCCGAACCGGTATTCCCCCTGCTGTTGAGCGAGAGGGAATCCCCGTTGTTGCTGATCGTAAAGTCACGGGCCACCACCCCGGTCGAATCGTACCGGATCACGTTGTCGCGGCTGACCTGCCAGCGCTCGTAATTAAGGAGCAGGCTGTCCGGGTCCAAACGCAGTCGTACCGCGCCATCGGGCCGGTCGACCTTACCGCCGATCCGAAACCGGTCTTTATCCGCCTTGTCCTTGAGGAGAATGCTGGTTGTGAGCTGGTTGCCGGCGATGGCGCCATAGACCGCCGTCTTATACAACAGGAGGCCGCTCCCGTGGCCGTCACCGAGCGAAAGATCATAGCGGAGGTTGCTGTCAGCGGTGCCGGCAGCCAGGCTGACATCGTGAAAGAACTCCGTTCCGAGCACGATCCGCGGCGCTTTCAACCCGAGCTGCAGGTCATCCCGTTCACTATGGAAGACCAGCAGGCCGCCGACCGTATCGGAGCCCCTCAGCGACGGCATTACCGAAAGGACCAGCGGAGATGGCCGCAGCTGCATCCGCAGTGTCCAGTCCTGCGCGGCAACGGTCGTGTCACCGAGCCCGTTCAGCGCGTAATACCGGTTGATCGTAT
This sequence comes from Puia sp., assembly GCA_035572015.1. Lineage (GTDB taxonomy): Bacteria > Bacteroidota > Bacteroidia > Chitinophagales > Chitinophagaceae > Puia. The sequence continues at coordinate 5,763 of DATNBP010000117.1, forward strand.
GCTCCAGGGCGGCCGGCACTTTCGTGAGCAGGTAGTGGCCGCGGAGATCGAGGTCGGCCATCTCGGCATGCAGGCGGATATCCTGCAAGCCAGCTTCGTTAGCGGCCAGCAGCTCAACACTGTCGGTGTTCAGCCGCCGGGATCCGCTCACCAGCCGAATTCCGGTCACCCCAAGCCGGCCCTGCAGGGTATCCGGGTTGGTATTGCTGAAGTTCGCCAAGATATGTCCCTGGAACGCCAGGGTGTCCTGCATGAGGTGTAACGCCCGCAGGTCGATCGTATCGATCTGCCAGTCCACCGCCAACGAAGGATATTTCCGGGCCAGATCGGCACTTGCCCGCAGATTGAACCGTACCGCTTCATCGTCGATCGTCGAATGCAGTTGCGCCCGCTCGTCCGCAATCGACCCCTCCAATGTCAGACCGGTGTATTTGTATTGCCGCACCCATGCGGATGCCACCTCACCGGTGAATTGCGTTTTGGCGCTTTGGAGATCGAGTCCCTGGCCCCTGACGGTAAACTTTCCCGTCACGGCGCCCCATTGGAGACTGTCCTGCAACAGCTGGCCGAGCTGGAGCGCCGTGGCCCGCAGATCCAGGTCATAGGACGCTTTGCCGGAGTTTCTGAACTGCCGGACCCACCCGCGCGCCGCAATCGTTCCCGAGGAAGTGACCAGCACCAGATCGGTCCGCGCGTCGTCCGTTCCCCCGGCAATCCGGCCGCGCAGGTCGAACCGGTCCGGCAGGCGGATCGACGTTGGCAGCGACCCTTTCGGCAAGAGCGCTGCAAGGGCCGCACGGCTTCCCGAAAACCGATTTACTTTCAAATCGGCCCATAACCTTTCGCTCTGGAACGGATGCAGGATCCGGCCCGCCACATCGACCCGGATATCCCTCAGGCCAGTGAATTGCACCGTTCGCATATCCAGCGAATCCAGCGTTCCTGAGACGCGCGCCGTTACCAGGAGCACGTCGTCCGGGCGGCTAAATGCCGGCTGCCGTCTCAGGTCCGGAGCGAAGGCGAGGATATCTTTTATTTGGACCCTGCTTCCCGCCAGATCGATTTCTACCTTCGTATTCGCCGCGTCCTTTACCATTCCTGCCAGCGAATTATATCTCAGCGTGACTGTCCTCCGCAGCACGGTACCCGGCGTTACCAGCAACAGGTTTTTCAGTTGTGCACGATGATCGGAATAATAAAAGCTGGTCTGCAGCGTATCGAGCCGGAAGCCCGACCGTTCGCGGAGCGCCGCGGAACGGATCTCGCCGCTGACGGAATCGGGGGAATAGTTGAAATCGCGCACGGACAGCGCCAAACCCGTCACCAAAAGATGCGCATAATCCACCCCGGCTTTTTTTGGTAATTGCTTGTCATCATCGAACCGCAGCTCGGTGCTGTCCAACCGGAAGTCCCCAACCTGGAAGAATTCCCTGCCAAGGTCGACATGGCGCACCTGCGTCGACAACCCGCCGATCCGGACGGCCGATGCCACCTTGCCCACAAAATCCCGGTAGTCCACGGCGGCCCTAACCAGCCGGATACGCCCCAGATTCAGCACCGGCAACCCGCTGCCGGCCTGCGGAGTCGCTTTAAGGGCTTCTGCTTCGGCTTCGCCGGGAGCATCACTCTTTTTCGCGCTTTGGCGCGGCTGCTCCTTCCACACCTTCGCCTGCATGTCTTCCAGTACAAAGTCCGGGATATCAAATCTTGCATGATCGAGGTCGATCAGGCCGGCGTGCGTCACGCTGTGTCCGATCCAAACCGAGACCTCATTCCCAGTCACCGTGTCCTTGTACACGAACCTGACCCTATCCAGGTCCAATTCCTTCACATCGATGCGCAACGGCGTCCCGGTTGCCTTTTTGACTGGCGCCTCGCGCGATCCCGCAAACGCGTCTATGATGAATTGAAAGTTAAAGGCCGTGTCCTGCCCCTCCCTGCTGACCCTGGCCGTCAGGTCCTTCAAATGGACGAGCCCGATATCGAGGTGATGATGCAACAATGCAAGCATCCTGACCCGGACATCGATCAGACCGGCCGATAACAACGTGTCGCTGTGCTTGTCCTCCAGATAAATATCCTTCAGCCGGACGGACCGGAACAACCCGATAGCAAGCCCGCCAATGCGGACCCGGGTCCCAAGCTTGCGGGACAGGTAACTTTCGGCTTTTTCGCGGGCGATATTTTGAACAAACGGCGTTTGAACCAGGAAAAAAACGATGATCAGGACAACAAGAACGGTCAGGAAGACCCGACCCACTATCCGCAGCACCCGGCGCAAAAACGATCTCTTGTGTCTCACAGGTCCGCGGTTAGCCATAAATTACAATTCTGAATAATATTTTAAGATAGGGCATTACCGCTGATCAGTCAAAATGCAGACCAAAACGCCGGGCGGGCACCCTGCGGGAGCGATCCCGTCAATTCGGACGAAAACATTGTACATCAACGATTTTGTTCCCTTTTTTCCCCAAATCCGTATCCTTTTTTCTACACGTTAAATGCGCGGGACGGCCTTGTGCCTGAATCCAAGGGTTTTGAATTTCTGGCGTCCGTTTTGTCGTAAATCCAGTACATAAAAAACGGGTAAACATGCTGAAGCAAGTTCAAACGCAAAAGCAGCAACACACCATACTCCCTCAACAGATCGAATTACTGAATCTCTTTCACCTGAATACACTGGAACTGGAACAACGGATACAAGACGAACTAAGCGAAAACCCTGCCCTCGAGGAGCTTTCCACCGGCGACGACAACCCGGCCGACAAATTTTCAAAAGAGACCGTCCAGGATTTTCAGAATTGGGAGGAATACGGCTACGACGATATCCCCGACTATAAAACGGAATATAACAACTATATCAACACCGAAAAGGTACCGGAAAAGCCGATCGCGGAAGTGACGGATTTCCGTGATGAACTGAAAAAGCAATGCCGGTTCCTCGACATCCCGGAGAATAAATTGCCGATGCTGGACTTCCTCATCGATTCGCTCAACGAGAACGGCTTCCTGGAACAGGACCTCGACGAACTTGCGTCGGAGATCTCGTTCAAGCGGAAAACCTGGATCGAACCGGAAGAGCTGCAGGATTCGATCCTGCTGATCCGGGGGCTCGAGCCTGCGGGCGCCGGTTGCAGGAACGTACAGGAATATATGCTGCTCCAGCTTCGCAATATGAACACGAGGCGGCCGGACGTCCGCACCGCCATCGATCTGCTGGAGAACCATTTTCAAGACCTGCGGACCTGCAATATGGATAAACTGAAACGGCAATTGGGGCTGGAAGATGACGAAATGCGCATCGTGCTGAGCTTGCTCGCCCACCTGAGCACCCGGCCTTTTAACCCGGAAGCGACCAGTATCCAGGCAAATCCCTCCATTCTGCCGGATTTTATTATCTTCGAAGAAGGCGAATCCCTCGAACTTGCACTCTACCGCCAGCGTTCCTCGAACCTGCACATCAGTCAGTCCTGGATGGAAATGGTGCAAAGCTCGGCACAGAACAGCTCGATGGACCGCGCCGCGAAGCAGTACCTGCGAAGCAAATTGTCGTCCGCGCAATGGTTCATCAATGCCATCCAGCAACGCGAATCCAATATGCTTAAGATCATGCGGGCGATCGTCGACATGCAGTACGAATATTTCAAATACGGCGATATCCTCCTGCTGAAACCGATGAAACTGAAAGATATTGCCGACCGGGTGAAAGTGGACATCTCCACCGTCTCCAGGCTCACCTGTAACAAATACGCCGAGACGCCCTTCGGCACGATCCTGCTGAAGGACCTGTTCACGGAAGGCATTGTCAACCAGGAAGGAAATAATATCAGCAATAAAGTGATCCAGAACATCATCAGCGAAGTGATACAGGGTGAAAACAAAAAGGCGCCCTATACCGACCGCCAGCTGGTCACCATCCTGGCCGAGAAGGGATACAGCATTGCCCGGCGCACCGTCGCAAAATACCGGGAGCTTATGAATATCCCCGTCGCCCAGGTGCGGGGACTGTGGGAATGACTGACGACCAAAAACCATTTTATATGAGATCCATATGGACCGGCGCCATCGGCTTCGGGCTGGTGAACATCCCCATCAAAATGTATAGCGCCACACAGGACAGCAACCTCGACCTCGACATGCTCGATAAGAAGGACCACGCCAGGATCAGGTTCAAACGCGTCAATGAAGACACGGGCAAGGAGGTAGCGTGGGAGAATATCGTCAGAGGATATAAGCTCGATGACCAGTATGTGATCCTCACCGACGAGGATTTTGAAAAAGCCAGCCCTGAAAAATCGAAGATCATCAACATCAACGAATTCGTGGCCGAGGACGAAGTGGACGGCATCTACTACGAGTCACCGTATTACCTGGAACCCGAAAAGTCCGGCGCCAAGGCTTATGCGCTGTTGCGCGACGCGCTCGGCAAGACCGGAAAAGTCGGATTCGGCAGCTTCGTGCTGCGGAACAAAGAGGCGCTCTGCCTCATCAAACCGATGGATGACGTCCTGGTGCTGAACCGTATTCGCTGGGCCCAGGAGATCCGTTCGACCGGGGACCTGTCTGTCCCCTCGGGCGAGCCAAAACCGGCCGAATTGAAAATGGCCGTGCAGCTGATCGACCAGTTATCGGGTCCGTTCGACATTGAAAAATACAAGGATACCTATGCGGATGAACTGATGAAACTCATCAAGGCAAAGGCAAAGGGCGTGAAACCGGCCAAATCCGCGTTGCGGGTGGTTCACCGGAAAGGAAAGGAGGACCTGCTCTCCCAACTGAAGGCCAGCCTGCAGGGATCGAAGCGCCGGGTTTCCTGATCCAGCACTCACTCGTTCCCCAATTCTTTCACTTCCCGCTTCAAAATAAAAACGGAATTGCCATTCGGCCGGATGCCTCCCCCGTGCCGCATCGCGTAGCTCCTGGTAAATTGTGCCCCAAAATAGAGAATGATCGAAGAATAATATACCCACACCAGGATCACCATAACCGATGCGGCCGCCCCGTACATGAGGCCGTATTTCGAATGCCCCAGATACAGGCCGATCAACAACTTGCCGATCATAAACAGCACGCCGGTAAAAACGGCCCCGATAAACGCGTCGCGCCATCCGATAATCGCATCCGGCAAGACGCGGAAAATGATCATGAAGAGCAGGACGATGACGCCTAGGATCAGCACCATGTTGAGCGCATAGAAGAGGTACACCGTAAAATGCGAAAAATAGCGCACCAGGTAGTCGCTCAGCAGGTCCATAAGGGAATTGATCACCAACGACACCATGGAAATGAAGCCGAACGCCACGATCAGCGAGAAGGAGATCAGCCTGCTCATCAGCAGGTAAAGCCAGCCCTTCCGGGGCTTTGCCTGGATCGACCACATATAGTTGATCGAACTTTGGATTTCGGTAAACACACCGGTTGCGCCGATGATCAGGACCACCCCGCCGACGATCGCGCCGGCCACGCTATGTTTGGATTGCTGGATATACTTGATGATATCCTGCACCTGCAATGCGGCGCCGCTCCCCACCAGGTCCTTGATCTGCATATAGATCTTACCTTCTACGGCCTGACGGCCCCAGAATACGCCTGCCAGCGAGATCACCACGATCAGCAACGGACCGATCGAAAAGATCATTGAATAGGAAAGGCTTGCGGCAAGTTTGAAAGCATTGTCATTGACAAAGTCGACAGCAGCCTTTTTTATGATTTGCCAAAATAACTTCGGTGTGGCAAGCTTGTGCTTCATTTCCGGGAATCCTGCAAGATCATTGCCAGGATTTGGGGACTTTGTTCCCCAGGATCTCTTAATTCCCAGGGCTTTAAACGGCCGAAAAAAATTGGCAAGCAATTTTCACTATAGAGCCATAAATATATTCCTTGGACTTAAAACTATTTTTATGAGCGGATTACTTTATTTGATAGCGGTCATCTTGTTAATCGGCTGGCTGCTGGGCGTTTTTGTATACAGCGTCGGGGGCATGATCCACATCCTGATCGTCCTGGCACTGATCGCGCTGATACTTGGCGTTATCAGGAGAGCCTGACCGGTTCTCCGGTTGTACATATCAAGCCGGTCCCTGACCGGCTCTTTTTCTTTTATTCCGGATTATGAAAGAGCTCAAATTCATTAACCCTGTCCGAGGCGCGGCGATCCTGATCATTCTCGTCATCAGCTTCGTGATCTTGTCCTGGGCGCAGGAAGTGATCGTTCCGTTGCTTTTCGCGGTGATCTTTTCATCGATGCTCTTTCCCATCTGTTTCAGACTGGAAAAATGGGGCTGTCACAAAGGGGTAGCCGCTTTCCTGTCGGTATTGGTGCCGGGTCTCCTAAGCGCCGTTTTCCTCGTGGTCATCATCAACCAGTTGGTCCACCTCGCAGGTCAGGCGCCGTTGTTTGCTACAAAGATCTCCGCGCTGGCCGATAAACTGGAAGGATACATGGCTCAGCGTTTCCACACTACCCAGACGATCAACCTTCATCAACAGCTGGCCAAACTCCTGGATAACAGCAGCACCTACCTGACATCGACGATGTCCTTCACCACGAATATGCTGTCCCAGTTCCTGCTCGTGCTGTTGTTCAGTTTCTTCCTGCTCTATTTGCGCGTCTTTTTCCTCGAATTCTTTTACAAGGTCTTTCCGTCATCCGAAAAATCCCTGATAGACGAGACGATGCAAAAGATCTATGAAGTGATCCAGAACTACCTGTTGGGCCTCATCAAGGTCATCGCCATCATCGGAACGCTCAATACCATCGGCCTATGGGCGCTTGGCATCGAGTCGCCGCTGTTCTTCGGCTTCCTCGGCGGCCTGCTGGTGGTGATCCCCTACATCGGGATCCTGATCGGCGCGGCGCTGCCGTTTATCGTAGCGCTGATCACCAAGGATTCGTACTGGTATGCCGTGGGCGTGCTCGCGGTTTTCCTGTTCGTCCATATCCTGGAGGGAAATGTCATCACGCCATATGTGGTAGGCTCGAAGGTCAGCATCAACCCCCTCGCGGCGGTCTTTTCGCTTCTCCTGTTCGGGAAGCTGTGGGGCCTCTCGGGTCTGATCCTGGCACTACCGGTGACCGCTATCTGCAAGATCATCTTCGACACGCTGCCGGGTTTCAAAGCTGTCGGTTTCCTGCTGGGCAAACCCCAAAAATATCACTTCAAACGATACTCCGCTCTGCATGCCAAACTGCGGAACGGACCGGCTGCCGCCGCTGTGGAACCCGTGGTCGCCCCGGCGCCGCCCGAACAAAACACATCGCGCGAACCCGCGTAACCAAGCCGCGCCGCGGCATTACCCCCAGAAAAAAAATAAGCCATCCCGGAGAGCCGGGATGGCGTCCATTAACCTAAACCTCTATCGCACAAAATTTTAGTTTCTTTTTTCCAACGGCTGGATCACCTCACCGTGCCCCCCATTCTCCAGTGCCTGCCAGTTTACATCATGCTCGGCAACATCCGTCAGCAGCATATCCGCTTCCTTTTCCTCCCTGAGCGACTGTTCCAGTAAGCCCGCGGCAGCATTCAGGTGCATCGTGCTCGCCAATTGTACCAGCGTCCCGTATGCCGCAATCTCGTAATGTTCGATCTTCTGGCCGGCGGCGATCAACGCCACATCCCGAGTCATGCTCCCTTTTTCGGTATCGGCCGCAAGCCCGTTGGCCTCGCTGATCAGGGCCGCCATCGCTTCGCCGCGCCGCATTCCGGGCTCCCGGCCCATCATCCCGAAAACCTTTTCCAGCCTGTACACCTGGTCTTCCGTCTGCGCAACGTGTTCCACGAAGGCATTTCCCAACTCCTCCGACGTCGTCTTCCGACTCATCGCCGTCAGCGCCGTAACCTGGCTCTTTTCCGCCCAGTAGATGTCCTGCAGCATTTCCACGAACAACTCCTGTAACAGTGGCATATAACTGTTTACATAAAATAATGTGCCAGCCACCCCCTTCGGACAACGGAATTTGGTTTGGTGTCCCTATAGATCCGTGTTGATGTCGGAGTCGTCATTATTATCGCTGAGGCTATAGTCGTTATTCTCCTCATCCTCCTCCCCAATCGCCTCATCGGCATCGTCCTGGTCCGCCCCCGGCACGTCCAGATCACCTGCGGAAACATCGTCATTCCTCCCCTTGCCAAAGCTCTTTTCATTGAGCGGTGTCCCATCATTATCAGTGCTGTCGAGCAACCCCGTCCGGAGGGTCCGGTCATCCCCGGGCTCACCATCGGCTGTTTGGAGCAGACGGCGTTCTTCCGGCGAGACATGGGACGGGCCCTGCAGTTGGAGATCGTCGTCTTCCCCCGTTTCCAATGGCCGGAGCGCCGAATTTCCTTCTTCGTCGGCCGAAGCCGCCGTGTTGTCGGCCAGCTCGCCGAGGCGGGGCGGCCGGACATGCTCCTGGCCGGGAATATCCCGAACCTCGGGCATATCGATCGATTGCTTGTCTTTTGTTGGCATGTGAGATCTTTTTAGTCAGTAAATATCGCGGTCGGTTGGCGGATGACTGCGGCAGTTGGTCCCCCGGGAGGGGTCGGGGGTTTAGCCGGGCTTTGGTGCGGCGGCGGCGGTACACAACCATTCCCCAGAACACTGAAGATGAGGAAAGCCATTCCCGCCGCCAGGAATCGGTACTTTTTCATACGCTTTACCGGGAAAAACGCAATTCCGATGCCTGGGGAAAAAAAACCGCGTCTATTCGGAGTAAGCCAGAGATCCCGCCCGCTGGAAATTGAAATATTGCCGCGCGTTATAGTAACAGATGTCGCGAACAACCTTGCCGATCCATTCCATATCGTTGGGCAACTCCCCGTTCGTCATTTCCTCGCCGAACAAGTTGCACAAAATGCGGCGGAAATACTCATGGCGGGGGTAGGAAAGAAAGCTCCGCGAATCCGTGAGCATCCCGATGAAGCGGCTCAACATGCCCATATTGGACAGGGTATTGATCTGCCGGGTCATTCCGTCTTTTTGGTCGAGGAACCACCAGGCGGAGCCGTATTGAATCTTTCCGGCGACCGACCCGTCGTTGAAATTGCCGATCATCGTCGCGAATAGTTCGTTATCCGCCGGATTCAGGTTGTACAAGATCGTCCGCGCGAGCTTATCTTCGCGGTCCAGCCGGTCCAGGAACCGGGCGAGCGCCCGCCCCTGAGTGAAATCCCCAATGGAGTCCCAGCCGGTGTCCGGCCCCAGCCGTTGCGTCATACGGCTGTTATTGTTGCGCAGTGCACCGAGGTGAAATTGCTGGACCCACCCTTTTTCCCAGTCCCACTCAGCGAAATGGACCAACATCGCCGACTTGAACTTTCGCCGCTCGCTGTCGTTCAGTTCCTTCCCGCCCCGGACCTTGTTGAAAATGGTCTCCACTTCCCATCCCGTGAACTCCTCGGCATAGATCTCCTCCAACCCATGGTCCGAAACGGTGCAACCCGAGGCTGCAAAGAAATCATGACGGTTTTCCAATGCGAACAGGTAGTCGTTGAAGCTCGAGACGGCCACATTCGTCGCCGTTTCAAGGCGCCTGACATAGGCATTAAAACGTTCCGGGCTGTCAACATTCATCGCATTGTCCGGCCTGAAAGCCGGCAGGATCGGGATCTCGAAGCCGTCCTGCCGCATTTGCCTGTGAAACTCCAGCGAGTCGACGGGGTCGTCGGTCGTACAGACCGTCTGAACATTCATTTTCCGCAACAGGTTCCGGACAGAATATTCCTTGCTTTGCAGCTTTTCGCCGCATGCATCATAGACCTTCCGCGCCGTCCGCCCATTGAGTATCTCATGGATATCAAAATATCGTTGCAATTCCAGGTGCGTCCAATGGTATAACGGATTCCGCAGGGTATAAGGGACCGTTTCCGCCCATTTCTGAAATTTCTCCCAATCGGGCTTCTCACCTGTGCAGTACCCCTCCTCGACGCCGTTGGTCCGCATGGCCCTCCATTTATAATGGTCTCCGTACAGCCAGGCCTGTGTCAGGTTGTCAAACCGGTGATCGGCTGCTATCAGTTGCGGGGGCAGGTGACAATGGTAGTCGATCACCGGCATTTCCTTGGCGTAATCATGGTAAAGCTGCCGGGCGGCGTCCGAACCCAGCAAAAAATCCTCGTCCAGGAATTTTTTCATTTCTTTCTTTTTATATTGTTCAATGCGCTTGCGACAGCAGCCACTGTACCAGGTCGCGCGCTGCATTATAGTTCTCATAGTCGGGTGGCAGCTTCCGCCCGTCCGTGTATTCGTTGTAGAACCAGGGGTCTCCGACCGCGAAGACTGCTCCCCGTCCGAACCTGGCAACTGCGGTAATGATATGGCCCTTGTCGGTAAACTGCGCCTTCGCGGGAGGGGCCAGCGTCAGCGTACTTAATTCCTTGATATAGACTTTGTGCGCCGTCCGGAAAATGCTATTGTCCCGCGGCATCCGGAACGCTCCCATTTCGAATTGCCTCCCAAGCACTTTGTGATAGTCGTCGAAATTGAAATGGATGCCTACTCGCCCGGCCAGCACATTGAAATGGGCGAACTCCGCATTCGCGGAATCATTGCTCATCAGGACCAGTATGCCGCCCGCGTGAACCCAGCCGGCGATCGCTGCGATCGCGGCCGGCCCCGGATAATGCGGGTCGGGAACCTCCCGCTCGTCGTCGGGGTCCACGATGATATAGACCGATGCATTCCGGAGATTATTCGCGGTCGGCGCCACCGCCAGTGAATCCGTCCGGCCGCCGTACTGCCGGAAAAGATGGCCGAATAGCGAAAACCCGCTGTTAGCCTGGTCCTCCCAGGTGTAATGGTACCGAACGGGCTTCCCCAAAATATCCTTTCGCCGCTCGTTGTTAAAGTAGTAGTCCAGCAACACTGTCTTGCTTTCGGTGCCATGCGCCGTATATAATTCGCTGGTTTCAATCAGCGCCGCGATCGTGGCCCCGATCCCCTTCGGGTCATTGTCGGCCACTTTTTCCCGGGTATAGTAGGCATAACTGCCGTCCCGATAGGGATTTCCGCCAAGCCCGCTCACGCTTACCGTGCCGTGTAGGGTTGCAACGCTGTCCCCGCCGCGGCTGATAAATGCCCGCTCTATTCCTCTTGCGCCCGTCTTTGCCACCATCCCATAAGCCGCCGGCAAATATCCTTCCCGCGCGCCGCGCGCCAGCGTGTAAACGAACATCGCGCTGGCCGACGCCTCGGGGTAGTTCCCCGGTCTCCCCGGTTGATCCAGCACATCCCACCAGAGCCCGGTGCGGCGATCCTGCACCCGGCGCACCGCTGCGGCATATCGCTGTAAGATATCCAGCAACACCGCACGGCCGGATTGATCCTTTGGAAAATAGTCCAGCACATCCACCAGCGCCATCCCGTACCAACCCATCGCCCTTGCCCAGAAACTCGGCGAATGCCCGCTGGTCGGATCGCCGGCATGCACCGCCCACTTCTCGGTGCCGCTTTCATCCCAGCCATGATACAACAACCCGGTTTTCGGGTCGCGGGTGTGCCGCTCGATCGCCGCAAACTGCCGGGCGATGTCGCCGAAAGCGCTGTCTTCGTGAAACATTCCCGCATATTGTGCCCAAAAAGGAAGCGCCATATATATCCCGTCCAACCACACCTGGCGGGCATATTTCTTCTTGTGCCAAAAGCTTCCTCCGGCAGTCCTTGGCTGATCCCGCAACTGTTCCCGCAGCCGGACGGCCGCTTTAAAATAAGCGGGCTGTTCCGTGACGGCGAAGAGCTGCAGCAGCACCCGCCCGCAAAGAATATTGTCCAGGCTGTAATCGGCAGCCTTGTATGTCGCGATATTCCCTTCCTTGTCCACCAGCCGGTCCACCTGTCGCTTTACGTAATTGAAATAGCGGGCATCGCCGGTACTGTACCAAAGCCGCAGCATCCCAAGCCAGACGACCCCTTCTTCGTATGTCCATCTCGCCGGCCTTCCGTCCGCTGAATCCGGCCAAAGGCGCGTCGCCTCGTTTCCTAGTCGCCGGGCTTCCCGCAGCTCGGTCCACCCCCGGGGGTTTGCCGCGGTATCCGCTGCGGCCGGCTTTTCCCGGGCATCCGCCCGTAGCCCGGCCAAAATCAAAATACTATATACGATGACTTTTCCCATGACTATCGAAATGCCACAATCCTTTTCTCGTCGCGGCTCTGATACGCTTTTTCGATGACCCTGATGATCCGCACGCCTTCTTCCGCGGTAACGGGCAGTGGCCGCCCGTTGCGGACCGCCTCGTAGACCCCGGTAAAAAAGTCCATGTAGTTGCCGGGGTCCGTGGGGACATATTCCCGGACGATCTTGCCGTCCTTCTCAGTATGGAGTAGCCCCCGCTCCGTCTCCGGTTCCATTCCCCAACCCGCTCCGCCCGGCATCTCCCCCGCGAGCAGGTGGCGCTCCTGTACATCAGTGCGCGGCTTGAGGAAGGTGCCCTTGTGCCCGAACAGGGAATAGGAAGGTATAGGTTCCCTGACGAGGTAACTCGATTTCAGCCTGACCCGCAATCCAGGGTAGAAAAGCAACACTTCCATATAATCGTCCACGACCGAATGTTCGCGGATGATCGTCAGGTCGCCAAACACTGCCTCGGGGTCTCCGAACAGTTGCAGGACCTGGTCGATCAAATGTGAGCCGAGATCGTACAGGAGGCCCCTTCCCGGACCGGCTGTCTCTTTGTGCACTTTCGGGCTGAGCGCCGGTGTGAACCGGTCGTAGTGGAACTCGGCCTCGACGATCTTGCCAAGTACCCCCGAATCGACCACCCGTTTGACGGTGCGGTAATCGCTGTCGAAGCGGCGGCTTTGGAAAGAAGTGAGCTTCAGACCCGCCTTCGACGCCAGGGCGATCAACTCCAGTCCTTCGGCTTCGGTCACCGTGAACGGTTTTTCCACGATCACGTGCTTCCCTGCCTGCAGCGCGAGTTTCGTATACTCGTAGTGGGTATAGTTCGGCGTGTTCACGACCACCAGTTCCACGGCCTTGTCGGCCAGAAGCTCCCCGAGGCTTCGGCACACTTTGACACCGGGATAGATCTGCGCCGCGAGGTTCTTTTCGCGTTCCCAGACGGAATGGAACTGGAACATGGGGCTCACGTGCAGGAACGGTGCGTGGAAAACACGGCCGGACATGCCAAAGGAGCATATCGCGGTTTGAATAGGTGTCATAGAGATCAATTTATGTCAAGGGCCTTTTCCCCGGCCCCGTACTGGAAAGCCGCTTTCCGGACCGCCTTCGAGACATCGGTGTCCCGCACCCGGATATCCGCGCATTTTTCGCCGTTCACGCTGAACAGCAACGCGGCGCCGGAATCGTAACCCAAGCCATCCAGGGTCAGGTGGCTGCTATTCTCGACATAGATCACGGGATCCGAATCCGCCGTTACCAGCCGCACATTTTTAAGATGTACCGCCTGCGCCTCTGCGATGCTGGCCCCTTTAGCGGCCTTCAGCACCATGTCTTCGAGGTAGATATCCCGGATGTTCATCTCCGGCAGTCCGCGCACAAATATACCTTCTTCGGCGCCATCACATACAATATGGCTGATATGAATATCCCTGAACCGGGGCGTCGCCTCCGTCACCGGGGGCAAGGCAACGGTTGCTTTTCCCGAAGAGATATCCGCAATGGACGGCGGCTTTGCAAAATAATACATATCCAGAAAAATCGCCTGGTGCACAATATTCCGCATCGCGATATTCTTCACATAGATCTTTTCCACTACCCCACCCCTGCCTCGCACGGTCTTGAACCGCAGGCCGATATCCGTTCCGATAAAGGAGCAATCGGATACAAAGATATTTCGCGCGCCGCCCGACATCTCGCTCCCGATCACGAAGCCCCCATGAGCGCGATACACAATATCGTTTCGGACGATCATGTTTTCCGTCGGCCTGCCCCGACGCCGTCCTGCTTCGTCCCTGCCGGACTTGACGCAGATGCCATCGTCGCCGGCATCGAACGTACTGTTCTCCAGCAATACATTCCGGCAGGACTCCACGTCGATACCATCGCCGTTCGCCGCGTTCCAGGGATTCCGGACGTGGACATCCTGCACGGTCAGGTCCTCGCAGAGCAGAATATGCAGACACCAGGCGGGAGAGTTCTGAAAGTTCGGGCCATCCAGCAATACCCGCTTGCAGTCCGTCAGAACGAGGAGGTTTGGCCGGAGAAAGTCCTTGAAGCCGGCAAAATCGCCGGCGGTCATTCCCGGCCTCAGCACACCCGCGTCTTTGGTGCGATAGCCCCTGAGGCTTTGCGCCGAAGGAAACCAGGTCTTGCCGTCCTCGGTCACTATTCCGCCCGAGGCGACCTTTGCGCGCCATTCCCCCTCCGTCAACCTGTCCCTGGCGATCCATCTCCAACTGTCGCCGTTTCCGTCGATGACGCCGCCACCAGTGATCGCGATATCCTCCAACCCCGCCCCGGATATGGGAGACTGGCAGCGGGCCGCGGGAAGCCCCTCCCAGTTTCCGCTCATGATCGGGTATTGATTGTGATCGGCCGTGAACTGCAGGATCGCGCCCCGGTCGATATACAGGTTGACATGCGATTTCAGGACGATCGGCCCGGTCAGCCAAAGCCCCTGCGGAACGACGACGACGCCTCCTCCTTTGTGGTTGCAGTCGTCGATCGCCCGGTTGATGGCCGCGGTGTTCAGCGTAATCCCATCGGCGACCGCCCCGTAAGGGGCGATCGAAAAGCTGTCCTTCGGGAATTCGGGCCGCCGGACCACGGGAAGATGGTCCCAGGAATATTCCTGGGCCTTGCCGGACTGCGCTGCTGTCGCCAGGATCAACGCGCCGGCGCTAATAATAACAGATCTCAGGATACCAGTCATCATAGACATTTTTAAACGTGATTCGCGCCGCGGTTTCCCCGTTCAGCTGTTGCGACCAGGAGACCCTGGATCCCCGCTCCGCCCCCGGTCCATAGTTATCGTATTCAGCAAACCGGCTCTTCCGGTAACTCCCGGAATTGTTCCAGGCGGACCAGCCTTCCGGCCGGATATGCGCACCGATATAACAATGGATATAGTCGACGCTGGCGAATGGGCGCCAGGGCCGCCCCAGAGAAGCCCTCGTGACGGAACTGTCTCCGGTAAGTACGCAATGGTAAAAAATAAACCCATAGGGACTGTCCTGTCCCGTGCTGGCAGCGGTCACATACGAATTCTTTTTGCTCCGGATCCTGCAGTCCTCGAACCAGGCGCGGCCTCCTCCGAAAATAAAATCGGTCGTTCCTTCGATATAGCAGCCGCGGAAATATTGACGCTTGTTCCGGCTGTTCAGGAACAGGACATCCTGATTCCCGACGATCCTGCAGTCAAAAAAAGACGCCCGGTCGCCCTGCACTTCCAGCGCGACCGCCTGCCCCGCGGCCGGTCCTGCATCGTTCCGGAAAGTGATGCGCCGCGCCGAAAAATCTGCGGCCTGCACGAGGAAGCTGCGGGAATTCCGCGTCTTGACGCTGTCGCCGTTGGGCAACAGCAACCCAGGGTGGTCATGGTAGCTCAGGATCGTGGAATCCGCATCCTCTCCGACCAGGGTGACGTGCGGCCTTGTGCTGTCCAGATGCAGCTTCTCCACATACACCCCCTTTCGGATATAGATCACCATTTCGCGGTCGTTGCCGGGGGGTACCGCGTCCAGCGCGGCCTGGACTGTGCGGTAATCACCGGATCCGTCAGCCGCCACGACCAATGACTTCCTTCGGTCCGGCGGGAGTTTCCTGCCGGCGAACGGCGGCCGGATATGCTCAGCAAGACCGGGGAACAGATCCCGCACAGCGACCAATACCAGTTCGGCAACCTTCCGCGCACCCAGTTCGCTGAAGTGCGTGTCGTCACTGTGGCCTTCGGGGTAGTTGGGGTGCTCTTCCGGCGCCAGGTAATTGTATAGTTCCTCAGAATGGCCGGGGCCGAACTGATGCAGCAGGACCTGGCTGCGTTCATCCAGATCGATCAGCGGCACCTGGTTGACGGCGGCGACCTCCCGGACCGCGTCCGCATAGCCGGGGTGGCTCTCACGCGGCTCGCCGGCCGAATCGAAACTTCGTCTTGCCACGGGCGTGATCAATACGGGAATGGCACCCTTGCGCCGCGCATCGGTCACATACCGCAGGAGGTTGGCCTTAAATTCGCCGGGGGTAGTATACCGGCCGGTCTTTTCTTTTCCCTCGTCATTATGCCCGAACTGGATCAACACATAGTCGCCGGGTTGCATGCTATCCAACACCGGCTGCCAAAGCCCTTCAGCCAGGAAAGACTTCGTGCTGCGCCCGTTCCTCGCCCGGTTGTCGACCGATACGTTCGAATCGAAGAAACCGGCAAAAGGCATGCCCCAGCCCGTCTCGGGATATGCCTTAGCTTCCTTGTTCGCCATCGTCGAATCCCCAATCAGCCAGATCCTGATCTTTTTCTCCCGCGGCAGAAAAGCGATGAGGAGCAAGGCAGGTATGAGACATCTAATAGCCATAATCCTGCAACAGGTTCGGGTCTGCGTCCAACGCCGCCAGCGGTATCGGCAACAGCTCGCTGTGGTTGGGCTTGAAGTCGATCGCGTAGCCATTCGACGAACCGGAAGAATTCAACACGTTCGCGATCGCCGGGGTCACCCAGGCCACCCGATTGTATCCGGACATGGACGAGACTGTTCGCGGTGCATAAAAAGAAATGCCCCACAACACACCGGTTGAGATCGTCGAGCCCTTGGTACTATAGAACTCCGAGTCCGGCAAATTCGCAAAGTTCAGCGTATCCGAGTTGTAGGTCCCCACGAAAGTGCCCGACCGCGCAGCCAGATTGGCGAGATTGGTTTTCGAATCGGCCAGGCGGCTCCCGAGCAGGTTCCACCGGATCAGGTCGAACTTTCGCATTCCTTCGCCGCCGAACTCCAGCGAACGCTCTTTGACGATGGCATTGAAAAATCCGGCATAGTCCGCAGGCGTTGCAGGGATCAGCGCGGCGTTACCGCCATGTCCCCTGATCTGGACCTGCTGCAAAGCAGCGATGTCCGAGGCATTGGGTCCCTGGTTGAGCTCGTTATCGGCCTCCGCGTACATCAGGAGCACGTCGGAAAACCGGATGATCGGCCAGTCGATCCCATAATATTGGCCCGTAGCCGTAAGCTGCGAAGGGTTGCTGATCCAGTCGCGTCTGAATTTTGCTTCGGCCATCGTCGTGATCGGGTGGCCCTTCAGCGTCGTCAGATCGGAATTCACTTCGTAAGGCGCACAAGTGACATCCCGCCGCTGATCGGTCGAATCGAACAGATAGAAATAGGTGGGCAGCACGCCAATGGCCGCGTTGCCGGTCAGAGAGGCATTTACCTTCACCCCGTCATAATATCCCAGTTTACTGTCATTCGTACCCTGGCCGCCGCTCATTCCCACTTCGAAAAGCACCTCGCCGTTCGGCTCGAGCGTGTGCGCGTCAATGGCATTTTTAAACAGGGCCTGGAAACTGGGGTTTAGCGAGTGCTGGTCCGGTCTGGCCATGATGTCGCTGCATTCGCCCAAGGCGATTTTGTAGTAGGTAAGATAGTCCGCCGGCCTCGCCATCGTCTGCCCGTATGGACTCGTGCCCCGCCGCAGTGAATAGCCTCCGCGGTAAAGCGCGATCCTTGCCCGAAGGGCCTTGACAGCCCCCTTCGTGATCCGCTGATCGATCGGGTCACCCAGGTTGGTGACCTCCGTCCGCCACGGCACCAGGTTCTCGGCGACGGCAAGGTCGTTCAGGATATGGTCATAGATGGTATCCCGATCCGTTTTGGCCAGGAATACGTGGGACTCCTGTGCAGAAGGCAGGAACTGGGCGGGCACGTCGCCCCAGTTGCGGATCAATTCGAAATAGAATTGCGCACGTAGTGTAAGGGCCTCTCCGTACAGTCGTTGCAGTTCGCCGATCTGCTGCGGGCTGCCCTTGGTATACAGCCCCATCAGGGGCAGGTTATAGATGCAGATATTGGCCCGCTCTATCCCCTGGTAAAGCTGCACCCAGGGGTTGTACAACTGTGCATTCCCCGCGGTCGCATTATAGTGCGCAATATCGCCGCGGTCGTTGTCACCGAGCTGGTGCATCCCGATCATTTCGTCATTGTCGTACGGATAGTACATGCTGATCCGGATGCCATAACCGTTATCTCCTTCCAGGTCCTGGTAGGCGGCGAACACGGCCTTTTGGGCGTTGGGCACGTTACTGAATACAAAGGCCGTATTAAACGATGACTGGGCCGAAGGTTCCAGGTATTTTTTGCAGGAATTGACGGCCAGGGCGAATCCGGCGCCCAGCACGATCATGATAAGAATTTTCTGGTTGTTTCGCATATAACGATAGTTTGAATAGTCCTTAGAACGCAATGTTTACCCCACCGATAAAGGTCCTTGCCCGCGGATAGGCCGAATAGTCGACGCCGGGGGTGACCGGCGTGCCGGTCCGCGTGTTCACTTCAGGGTCATAGCCCGTATAGTGTGTAATGACGGCGACATTGTTGACGGTAACATATACGCGGAACCGCGTCATCCTGAGCTTGTGCACCCAGTTGGCCGGCAGACTGTATCCGACCGTGATATTGTTGATCCGGATAAAACTGCCGTCCTCGGCCGCCCAGGAATTGGGCGAAAAGGTCGTCGAGCTGCTTCCCACCAACGGCATCCACAATTTCGCGCTTTTGTTCAGCGCATTGAGCGAATCCGGCGAAGCGCCGACAACCTTGCCGCCAACCAGCGACTCGTAAACGTTGCCGTTGGCATCCACCGTGTGCCAGCGATTCTTCTCGATTCCCAGCAGGTTGGCCCCGGGTGTATAACCGCTGGAGAACTCCAGCTTGTTGTCGTTATAGATCTTGTTGCCGTACTGGAAGTTGATAAAGATGCTCATGTCGAAGTTCTTATAGTAGAACTGTTGTTGCAGACCGCCAAAGAATTTTGGTTGGGAGTTCCCGATGATCGTCCTGTCGGCGGCGGTGATAATGGTGTCGCCGTTGAGCCCTTTATATTTTATCGAGCCGGGCATCGGCGTGCTTGACGTGATATTCGCGTCATTGGGCTCTCCGGGTTTCAACGTATAGGTCCGCGTCGCCGGCTCGTAGTTGAAGTCGTTCGTCGTATAAAAGCCGTCGCTTACATATCCGTACATGGCCCCCACCGGCTGCCCAACCTTCACGATAAAGTCCGCCGGATTACTGGACCCCGCCCAGCCGGAATTGGCGAGGTAACTCGTCTGGTTCGGGCCCAGGCTGGTGATCTTGTTCTGGTTAAAGGAGATGTTGAAACTGCCCGTCCAGCGGAACGACTTCTTTTGCATGACGGTCGCCCCGACCTGTGCCTCGAAGCCCTTATTCCGCGTCGATCCAACATTCTGAATTTGCGCCACATATCCCGTGGTGGTCGGGACCGGAACATTGACCAGCAAACCGCTGGTTGTGTTGTTATAGACATCAAAAGCGAAACTGAGCCGGTTTCCCCAAACCGTTGCGTCGAGCCCGATGTCCCGCGAGGTAGTCGTTTCCCATTTCAGATCGGGATTGGCCAGGCCCGCAGAGGCATACGCCGTAACCAATCTTCCGTCCAGGGCATACTGGCTGTTCGTATTGAACTGCGTGAGGTATTGGAAGGGGGCTATCCGGTTGTTTCCCGCCGTCCCGAACGAGCCCCGCAATTTGAGGTCGTTGATAAATCCGACGTTCTCCAGGAATTTTTCCTGCGAGATTCGCCAGGCGGCCGAAGCAGACGGAAAATATCCCCACCGGTTATTGGCCGCGAACAAGGAGGACGCGTCCGCCCGGCCGGATACCGCAAGCATATATTTCTTGTCAAAAGCATAGGTCACGCGGCTAAAGAAAGACAGCAGCCGGGTCGGGATCACCCCTGAGGTCGGCTTCGGCTCGACCAGCGTGTTGTTTGGCGGAGATCCCAGATTCATGTTGGCAAGCGCCGACTGCGCGGTCGTTCCAAGCGGAAAGTAATCGGTCTGAACATAATTGTCGTTCTCAGTTGTTTGATAGGTTTCTTCGCCGACGATCGCCGTCAGGTCGTTGTGCTCATGAAACCGGCCATGCCCCGCCGCGTTCGAATAGGTGAAGACATTGGAATTGTCGATGGTGGTGATCACGGTTCCTTTGATATCCGCAAGGGGAAGCCCCGCTCCGCTGATCTGGGAATTATAGGTCAGCGTGTCGTCGAAGGCGTTTTGCTGCAGGTTGTTGTAGTCGAAACCCGCGGTGCTGCGCAGCGAAAGGAATTTGCTGAACGAGAATTGGGCATAGCCGTTCAGGTCCAGAATATTCTGCGAGCTCTTCCGGTAGGTGGATTGATCCAGCAGGACAGGGTTAACCAGCGACAGGCTGTTGGCGTCGGTAGAGTTGAGATAGTTGAAGTCAAACGTGTTCGCGTCCTGCCCCGCCGGGATAAACGGCCGGTACCGGATGATCTGCCGGAGGAAGTTTAAGGCCGAAGACCCGGGATTGGCGATGCCCATCCCGTCAACGATGGTATTATTGAACCGGATGTTCGCGCCGATCTTCAACCGTTCGCTGGCCTTATGGTCGAACCGGAAGGACAGCAACTTGCGGTGGAACGCCGACAACAGCAACTGACCGTCCTGGTCGTTGTCTGTCAGGCTCAGGTTGTATTGGGTGACATCCGTCCCGCCGTTGATGCTGATGTTGTGCGTTTGCTGAAACGCATTCCGCCCGATCAGTCGCTTCTGCCAGTCATAGTAAGGCACGGACCTGTATTTTTGCACCGAGTCCCAACTGTTGCCGTATGGTGCGATACCCGTTGTGTCACCGGTAAGCTGCGCCCGCTCATACTGATAGTACATGTAATCGTATGGCCCGAGCACGGGGAGCGACTTTTCCAGGGTCCCGATACCCGCAAACCCGTTGTAGGCGACCGTCGTCCTTCCGCTTGTATTCCGGCCCCCCTTCGTCGTGATGATCACCACCCCGTTGGATCCCCTGGCCCCGTAGATCGATGTCGCCGCGGCGTCTTTCAGCACGTCGATCGAAGCAATGTCCTGCGGCGATAAGGTCTGCAGTGCATTATCGAGCTGGACACCGTCCACGATGTACAGCGGCGCATTGCTTTGCGTAATCGAGCCGCCACCACGCACAGTGATCAGGATCTGCGCGTCCGGAGCGCCGTCGGCGCCCGTCACCTGCACCCCCGCCAACCGGCCCGCCAGCGCTTCGGGGGCGGAATTGACCGGGACATCCTTCAGGTCCCGGGAGCTGATGGAGGAGACGGAGGCCATAAGGTCCCGCCTTCTGACGGTTTGATAGCCGATGATGACCACGTCTTCCAATTCCTTCGGCTCGCTCTTCATCCGCACGACAAGCCGCTCCTGCGCCCGCAGCGGTAAGGTCATCGTCGTGTAGCCGGCGTAGGAAAATTGAAGCGTATGCGTTTTTCCGTCAGGGGGAACGAAGAGTGAGAAAAAGCCGTCTGCGCCGGTCGTCGTGCCGACCGAAACGCCGGACACAGTCACCGAGACCTGGGGAAGTCCTTCGCCGGTACTGTCATCCAGGACCCGGCCCTTGACGGACTGCGCCTGCACACCGGTATAATACCCCAGCAGCAGACATAAAAGAAAGAACAATTTCTTCATATGGCAGTTGTGTTTTGCGTTAATCGATCTCTTCACAATCGTGGATCCGCCATAACTAATAACGAGAGACGGAAATCCAAACCAATGTTAATAAGCTATTTCTGGATCCCACATGCCATACGGAGGGTTTATTTACGCAATCGTTGCCGGGAACGATGGCCGGATCACTAATGGCCGATGCTTTGCTTGGCTTTCCTTATGAATATGCCAAAAATGTCAGGACTGTGGACCGGGACGAGCGGGCTCGTCCTTCCCGTGCCGAACAAACAGGCATTCCCTGCGGCGTTCCGCCACCTTCCCCGGCTGAGCTACTACGCGTCGCTGCTGAACAGTATTGAAGTGAACAGCAGTTTTTATCGCATCCCGATGCCGTCCACTTTCGCCAGGTGGCGATCCGAGGTGCCGCAGGGCTTTGCATTCACCGTGAAGTTTTGGCGCGGCATTACGCACGTACCGGGGCTGACCTTCGACACCGCCGACATCTCTCGTTTCCTTGCCGCGGCGGACGGCCTGGCGGAAAAAAAAGGCTGCCTGCTGATCCAGACACCTCCCGCATTAACCGCCGGCGCATCGGATCAGCTCGACCGCATGCTGGCGGCTATATGCCGTTTGGATTCCCGCCGGACCTGGAAACTTGCGGTGGAGTTCCGCAACCGTTCCTGGTATGAAGAAAATACCTGGCGATTATTGCTGGACTACCAGGCCTGTCTGGTATTGCACGACCGGCCTCCCGCGGCCATCACGAACCTGCCTGCCGCCTTTACGGCCCTTCCCTTCGTCTATCTGCGGTTCCATGGCCCCGAAGGGGACTACCGGGGCGGCTATACGGAGCCCGCTCTCGCCTGCTGGGCCGCCAGGATCGGGGAATGGCTCGCGGCGGGAAAAGAAATTTATACATACTTCAATAATACGATCGGGGATGCTCTGACCGATCTGTCGAGACTGAAAGAGCTAGTGCCAGTTCCGTAGCAATCTGCGCAGGATGACGATTTCCCCTGTGTGATAAGCGGTGTGATCGATGATCAGTACCGCCTCCCGGAAAAGCGATTGACCGTCTCCGTGCGCGAAGGGGGAATATATCTTTTCGCCGGTCTCGCGCAGCAGGGCGATGAATTCTTTCCTGTCCGCCTCGATCCGGTGCAGGGACCGGTTCCAGTCCTCCTGCGATGCCGGGGCCTTTTCCTTTGGCCAGTAGCCTTCCGGCCAGTCGGGGCTTTTATGTCCCGGGTTCCTCGAGAATTCGAGGATATCCCATTGCGTAATCCGCACGTGCTCCACCAATTGCCAGATGCTGTAGGGAAGCCCGGCGGGTGTCTCTCCCAGCAGATCCTCCGGTATGTCCTTTACTGCCTCCTGGAAAGAAACATGGGCATGGCCGCCGCCGATCGCCTCTTCCAGTTCCCGGATCGCTGCCGTGGCGGGATGCTTGACGGTTGTCGTCGCTTTCATGTTAATAACTGTTTATACTGTTTTTATTCCTTTTTCCTTTAACCGGAGGTATACCAGGCGCAATATCTCGCTCTTCAGGTCACGGATCTGGCCGATATTCCCCACGTAGGCCACGATCGTGAAACTGAGTGTCTTTTCATTGGCGGTCGACAGTAATACGGTCGGCTCGGTATCCTTCGACAATCCCGCATGCCCTTTAAGCGTATCGCGGACGATGGTAGTGATCTCTTCCAGTGTCGGGCCGGCCTCGACCGTTATGGGCACTTCTATCCTGACCTTGCTGTTCTGGACCGTCCAGTTGATCACCTCGCCCGACAGCAGATCGCCGTTGGGCATGATGATCTCGGTCCCTTCCTCGGTCACCAGCCTGCTCGACCGGATGCCCATATCCCGCACAATCCCCTTCTTTCCGTTGAGCTCGATATAGTCTCCGATCTGCCACGGTCGCTCAAAGATCAGGATAATACCCGACACCAGATTATTGACGATATTCTGCAAGCCCAGCCCGACACCAACGCCCAGCGCTCCCAGCACGATCGTTATCTTGTCGATGGGCAATCCCGAAGCGACGACCGCCAGCAGGAAACCCACGATGATCACGATGAGCCGCACCACCACCAACCGCGAACCGTTCCTGCCCTCCTTTGGCGTTCCCCTGTCGCCTTCCGCTCCGAACAGATAGCCCACATATTTTTGCAGCTGATGGGCGACATACAGCACGAGGACGAATACGAGCACGTTCCCGACCCGGAACGATACGCTCCCCACCTTGTGGCTGATATTCAGCCAATGTCCGGCCACCCGGTAGACTGCGTCAAAGAAATCCATATTGGTCGCGAACACCACGATCCAGGTCAGCAGCGAAAGAAAGACCAGCAGCCGGTACAGCTTCCCCCGGATCCGGTTATACAATAAGCCGATGGTCAATCCCCCTTCATTCGGGTTCGCCACCGCGGCCTGAAGCGAACATGCCTCCATCAGGCAGTCGATGAATACCGCCAGCCCCACCGCCTGCACAAGTCCAAAAATTGCGCTGGTACTGAAGAGCTTGGACAGACTCAACCTGCCCAACGCATTACAAACGATCGCGAGTATGTTGCCTATTCCGTAGGCGATGACCGCCACCCGAACGATCGTATTGGCCGGCACCCATCGCATCATCTTCCGGACCGCCGGATACCCCAGCAAGAGTGAAATCAGCTGAAGGAGGAGCAGCCAGTACCGGACGCTCAGGCGCGGCACCAGCACCAGGTTGGTGGCTGAGAAAAGGATATAGAGCAATACGATGAACAGCCACCGGTAAAAAATGCGCCGCGGCCATCGCCTGGCGAACATCACGCAAAGCGTTGCGATCAGCGGCAACTGGACGAGGTGCGCATAGGCAGCCGGGGCGTCGATGTCGAAAAAGGGAATGATGCTGAGCATAACCACCAGCGCCGCGGCCACCGGATATTTCCGCAGATAATTCACTTTGGTCTCCGCCAGGACCTTCTCGCCGTCCGAGCGTTTCCGGATCAGCCGGAAACAGTTCCAAACCCAGCCGAAGAAAAGCAAGCCGGCAAACAACACCCAACCGTACTGCCCCCAGTTCTCCGAAATGAAGTACCCCATGATCTGGCGCTGTCCTTCATAGGACCGGGCCGCCAGGTCCTCCGTAGCCGCCCCCCTGGCCCCGGAGTCCCGGAATTCCCACAAATACGCGTATTCTTTGTTGAATATCTTTCCGCTAAGCTCGTTTCTCAGCACATCGACCTTGTTCTGCAGATCGATCGTCTGAAAATAATAGTTCGAAATGACCGATTGCAGCTGTGTGATTTTTTGCAGGTGGCTGTGGGTCGCCGTATCCGCCTGCCGCCATTTCCCCTCCAGTCCGGTCAATTCGTCGAGATACATCCGCCTGAAGGCCGTGTCGTGGATCAACTGGTGGATCACCGAATCGTGCGCGAAAGCATCGATCTCGTTGTTCATGCTGATCAGATCGATATTATACCGAAAAAGCGCATTCCGCCAGGTCTCCAACTTATCCTTGATATTGCCCAGCAACACCGAATACAGTTGCAGGGTCTTGAAATCGGGCACTGCTCCGGACAACGAAAGGTTTTGTCCGATCGCGTCGATATTCGCCCCGATGGCCGGCAACTGGCGCTCCACCCTTTTCGTGTTCAGCCCCAACGTGGTAAAATCATTGATCCTGTTGAGCGTCAGGTGCAGGTTGTCCAGCCTCGTGATGATCGTATCCAGCGAATATTCCAACTTGGATTTCGGTGCCTTCGGCTTTGACGACTCTTTGCCATCGTTCCTGCCGTGTTCCCTGGCCCGCTGCGCGTGTACAGGCAGACCGGCCCCGGTCAGGGCCAGGGACAAAACGACAGCGATCAGGCATTTCATGTCCTTTGCCCTTCAATCACCGGGCCAGCCGTCCTTACAGGGCATAGAAGTTGAAGCTTCATTAAACTGGGGAAATTTCACAACATTGGACACCAAAAGAGTTATTAATGCGCAGCTTTTCATTATCCTTTCGGCAGCCATCCTCTATTTCGCCAAGCCCGTCCTGATGCCGCTGGCGATCGCGGGTATGTTTGCGCTCGTATTCATGCCGCTTTGCCGCTGGCTGGAAAAGAAGGGCTGTCCCGCAGTCGTGGCGGCCGTCTGTTGCGGGTTGGTCTTTTCTCTTCTGGTCGCGACCATCGTGCTGTTCGTCGTTTGGCATTTGCAACATATCGCGTCGGATTTTACCGATATCCGGCAGCATTTTTCGACCTATCTCCACAACATCCGGGAGTTCCTTCACGACCGGTTCGGCATGGACACCCTTAAAAAGAACAGTCCCCTCCCCATCCCCGTCCAGCCCGATTCCAACGGCATCGGTAAGCTCGCCGCATCCCTGATGGGCACTATCCTCTCTTTTGTCATCACCCTGGTCCTTATCCTGGTCTATATGGTTATGCTGTTGTCCCTCCGGCACGTGATCCGCCACTTCATCCTGGAGTCCTGCCCGCTGGATTCGAAAGGGAAAATGGAAAATGTCCTCACCCAGTCCGCGCTTGTCGTGCAGCAATATTTGCGCGGCCTCGCGATCGTGATCGTTTGCCTGTGGGTCATGTACAGCATCGGGTTTACCCTCCTCGGCGTACATACTCCGATCTTTTTTGCGATCCTCTGCGGCACCCTCGAGATCATACCTTTCGTGGGCAATATCACCGGCAGCACGCTTACATCCCTGATGGCCCTTTCCCAGGGAGGCGGATTCAGGATGGTGCTGGGCGTGCTGTGCATCTACATGTTGATCCAGGCCATCCAGTTCTATATCATTTCTCCCATGGTCATGCGGATTCAGGTCAGCATTCATCCCTTGTTCACTATTCTCATCCTCTTTGTCGGCGATGCGCTCTGGGGCATTTCCGGCATGGTGCTCGCCATCCCGGCGCTCGGCGTCGTCAAGATTATCTGCGACCATATCGAATACCTCCAATCCTTCGGCCGCCTGCTGGGCGAGAACCGACCGGTCCGCCGGCGATGGCGCCGACGCCGAGAGGAGGCCTGACTTCCCGGGCCGGGCAGCCGTGCATTCAAATCGCCCGCCGCGACACCACGGCCTGCCAGGGCTCCGCTACGATACCATCCGCATCCCTTACAAGCTGCCGGCAATTGTTGATCAGGACATCCCCCGGCATTTCCAGGCCTACCCGCCGCCTGCGCCCCGAAAAATTCAACAGTACCGTTATTTCGGACCCTTCATCCGATCGCCGGTATGCGTAGATATCCGGGTCCTCCGGAAGCAGGAGCCGGTATCCGCCATAGACCAGCACGTCGTGCTCGCGACGCAACCTCAGCAACCGCCGGACGAACCAAAGCACGGAATCGCGGTCGCGCTCGGCCGACTCCCGGTTGACATGAATATGATTGGGGTTTACCGGCATCCACGGCTCGCCTTCCGTAAAGCCGGCATGCTCGCCCGCGTTCCATTGGAAAGGCGTCCTGCTATTATCCCTCGCCGTTAGCTGCTGGTCCCGCAGGAAGGCGTCCGTATCTCCCTTCTTACGCCGGATCCGGTCGTACACGCGCCGCGTTTCGATATCGCGGTAGTCTTCGATCCGCCGGAAACGGATATTGGTCATTCCCAGCTCATCGCCGTTGAAAAGAGACGGCGTTCCGCGCATGGTCAGCAAAAAGGTGAACAGCAATTTGGCCGACCGCTCGCGAAAGATCTCTGCGTCATCGCCCCATCGCGACACCATCCGCGGTTGATCGTGGTTGCCGAGATATATGATATTCCACCCGCAGCCGGCCAGGGCCCGGTCCCAACGTGAATACACCGCCTTGAATTCGGCGAGCCTATACCCGCCGGGTGATACTTTTTTAAATTCCCCGGGTACATATCCCACCGAGACGCCTTCGAAATGGAAGATCATATCCAGTTCCTTCCGGTCCTGCGCGACGAAATCTGGAGCGCGTTCCGCGGGAATACCGGAACTCTCCCCGATGATCACGGCATCCCGCCCGTCCAGGACCTCCTTTCGCAACTCCCGCAGGTAGTCATGCAACCGCGGGCCGGTGGCATAATAGTTCCCCCAGTCGCCGCCGAAGTCCCGCTCCAGCTTTTCGGTCGTGATTTCCGGCCAGGTTGTATCCTTGGAAATAAAACTGATCGCGTCCATCCGGAATCCATCCACGCCCTTATCCAGCCAGAATCGAAGCATTTCATATATTTCCCGTCGTACGACGGGGTTGCCCCAATTCAGATCCGGCTGGTGCTGCGAAAAATAGTGCAGGTACCAGGAATTCGTCGGTTCGTTGTATTCCCAGGCCTTGCCATCCGCGTCAAAAAAGCCGCACCGGTTTGGCGGGTCCCCGTTTTCTGCCGGCCACCACAGGTACCACGAATAACGGGGATCGTCCCGCGAGCGCCTCGCCTGCCGGAACCATTCGTGCGCGTCGCTCGTATGGTTCACAACCATATCCATCACTATCCGCATCCTTCGGCGGTGCAACGCATCGATCAGCTGTTCGAGGTCTTCCATCGATCCGAATTGCGGATCGATTGCCCGAAAGTCGCTGATGTCGTAACCGTTGTCTTCCCCGGGCGAAACATATACCGGATTGATCCACACCACATCCACTCCCAGCGATTCAATATAATCGAGCTCCGACAGGATGCCGCGAAGATCTCCTTTGCCATCACCGTCGCCGTCCTTAAAGCTACCCGGATATACCTGGTAGATCACCGCTTCTTTCCACCATCTTCTTTTCATGGCATTTACATTGCAGATTTTCGGTCATGGAAACCCAACAAAAGGATCAAAAACAATACCTGTGGTGGCAGGACGGCATCATCTACCAGATATATCCCCGTTCCTTCCAGGACAGTAATTCGGATGGCATCGGGGACATCCCCGGCATCATACAGCGGCTGCCATATCTTAAAGCATTGGGCATCAAAGCGATCTGGATTTCCCCGATCTATCCTTCGCCGATGGCGGACTTTGGCTATGACATTTCCGATTACGAAGGCATCTGGCCGGGGTTCGGAACGATGGCGGACTTCGACGAGCTGCTGAACAAGATCCACGGTCTCGGCATGAAACTGATCCTCGACCTCGTCCCCAATCACAGTTCGGACGAACACCCGTGGTTCATCGAATCGCGGAGCTCCATGGACAACCCGAAGCGCGACTGGTATATCTGGAAAGATCCCCGCCCGGACGGAACGCCGCCAAATAACTGGCTCAGCGTTTTCGGCGGCAGCGCCTGGGAATGGGACGAACGCACGAAGCAATATTATTATCACGCCTTCCTGGTGAAGCAACCGGACCTGAACTGGCGCAACCCGGAGGTGGAAACAGCGATGCTGGATATTATGCGATTTTGGCTGGATAAAGGAGTCGACGGCTTTAGGGTCGATGCCATGTGGCATCTGGTGAAAGACCTGCAATGGCGCGACAACCCACGCAACCCCGAATACAGCGATACGATGGCGACTTACAACCAGTTGCTCCCCGTCTATTCCACCGACCAGCCCGAAATGCACGATATCGTGGCCAGGATGCGGAAATTACTGGACAGTTACCCGGAGCGGCTGATGATCGCGGAGATCTACCTTCCGATCCATCGCCTCGTCGCCTACTACGGGACCAACAACTCGGAGGCACACCTGCCGTTTAACTTTTTGCTGATCTCGCTTCCCTGGGAGGCGCCGCAAATCGCGGCCGCTATCGACGAATACGAAGGCGCGCTGCCGGTCGACGCCTGGCCGAACTGGGTGATGGGCAACCATGACCAGCCGAGGATAACCAGCCGGATCGGGCCGCAACAGGCGATGGTAGCCGCCATCCTGCTACTGACGCTCCGGGGCACACCGACCATGTATTATGGAGACGAGATCGGGATGCGGGACGTCCCGATCCCTGCTTCCGAGGTGCAAGACCCTCAGGGCCTGAACATGCCGGGAAAGAACCTCAGCAGGGACCCCGAAAGAACGCCGATGTTGTGGGACGACGGGCACCACGCAGGCTTCACGGAAGGCAAACCGTGGCTCCGGCTCGACATGGCGTGGCGACGCCTGAATGTCGAGATACAGGAAAGAAACCTCTATTCCAGTTATGCGCTGTATCGCCGGTTAATACAATTGCGGCAGCAGGAAGCTTCGCTGAACAGCGGCTCCTACAGACCGGTCTGGTCGGATGCCCAGCAGGTCGCGTATATCCGCCATTCGGAAGGACATCCCGCCTTTCTGACCGTGCTGAACCTGACGCACCGGCCCTGCTATTTTATGCCACCCGGTTTCCGGTTCAAAGGAGTTATCGTACTCTGCACATTCCCCGAACTGGAGCATTCACCGGTGGAAAACGAGATCGACCTGTTCGGCGACGAGGGCCTGATCATCCGCCTGGACGAGTGGCAGGTCACCGGCTCGCAACCAGCACTTTCCTTAACAAATTCCTCAAACGCGCCTTCCGCCGCTCACACTCCCCGGCTGGGCGCCCCTCCTTCAACTCGTGTCTGATGGCAAAACAACAGTCCAGTTCTTCTCTCGGCAACGAGCAAGCGAATTATCCCGTCTTCCGGAAAGACGGCTGCCATTTTACCGTCTGGGCGCCGGAAAAAAAGGCGATGACCCTGCGCCTGCTTTCGCGCGGCCCGGCGGATACGGACATCGCCATGGCAAAGGACAGAGAAGGCTATTTCACAGCCTGGGTGGCTGACGCCTCGGCAGGCGACCGTTATTATTATATTCCCGAAGGGGGGAAACAATGCCCCGATCCGGGAAGCCAATCTCAACCCGAAGGAGTGCACGGCCCCTCCCAGATCATCGATCACCGGAACCATGTTTGGCAGGATATCACATGGCGGGGCAGGCCGTTGTCCTCGATGATCTTCTACGAACTCCATGTCGGCACGTTCGCGCCGGAAGGAACTTTCGATGCCATCATCCCGCGCCTGGACGACCTGGCCGCACTTGGCATTACTGCGATACAGCTGATGCCCGTGGCGGAGTGTCCCGGTGAGCGCAATTGGGGCTACGACGGCGTCTTCCTGTACGCAGTCCAGCATAACTACGGGGGTCCCGAAGGACTGAAGCGGCTCGTCGACGCCTGCCACCGCCGCGGCATTTCCGTATTCCTCGACGTCGTTTACAATCACCTCGGAAAGGAGGGTAGCTGCCTCGACAGCTTCGCGCCTTTTTTTTCCACTACCTACAGCACGCCCTGGGGTAAGGCGCTGAATTTTGACGGTCCTTGGTGCGGCGGCGTCCGACAATTCATCATCGGAAACGCGCTGAACTGGGCGCGGCACTACCATTTGGATGGCCTCAGGCTGGACGCCGTACACGAGATATACGACCGGAATGCGGTCACGCTCTGGGATGAATTGCATGACGCCATTCGCGACTGGGAGATACATAGCGGCCGGCCATTCTATCTCATCGCAGAGTCGGACCTGAACGATCCACGCGTCGTCCGGCCCACGGCGGAGGGAGGCCGGGGATTCAACGCCCAATGGCTCGATGATTTCCATCACGCCCTATACGTGCTGCTCGATGAAGACGGCTGGTCGCATTACCAGGACTATGGTGAGCTCCGGCAACTGGCAAAGGCATTCACCGACGGTTTCGTACACAGCGGCGAATACGTCCATTTCCGCCATCGCCGCCACGGGTCGTCATCGGCGGGGATGTCGGGCGAACAATTCGTCGTCTTCAGCCAAAACCATGATATCCCCGGCAACCGGCCCGACGGCGCCAGGCTGTCCGCACTGCTGGATCCCGATCGCACCAGGCTCGCCGCAGCCGCCATACTCCTCTCCCCTTTCCTGCCGATGCTTTTCATGGGCGAAGAATATGGAGACATTTCGCCGTTTTACTTTTTTGCCGACTACCCGCATCAACAGATCGGCGCGGAACTGCGGGACCAGCGGAAGCAACAATTCCGCTCCTTCAATTGGGATGCGGAAGCGCCGGATCCCCTGGAACCGTCGACATGGCTGGACTGCATTTTGAAATGGGACAAACGCCGCGACGAAGGCCACAGGCAGTTGCTCGATTGGTACCGCCGCCTTATCGCTCTGCGCAAGACGCATCCGCTCCTTTCGGATCTGTCGCGCCGTTACCTTCGCGCCGACCTGATGGGCACGACCGGGCTTGCGGTACTGCGGTGCACAGCGGACGGCCGCCGGCAATTGCTCACCCTGTTCAATTTTTCCGCCGCCGACCTCCGTTCGGTCGTCCCATACCCCGGGCGCGGGTCCGCCGCCTGGGTGAAACTGCTCGGGACCACGGGACTCGCGGACCGCGTAATACCCGGCGAACACGTCATCTTGCCGCCCTGGTGTGCCGGCGTCTTCGAACTCAACGTTTTGCCGGATTGAAAGGAGAGGACAGCAGGACGATCGACCGGTCCGCGGCATGATATGTCGATCCGGCCGGATATGTCGTCCCGTTACTTTCCCCGGAATTGCCGCTGTCCCATACCTTTCGCCAGGACTTTGCATAACGCTCTTCCGGCAGCTTGAAGTCCAGCGGTTCGAAATGCGCATTGAAGAGAATATAGAAACTATCGTCGACGACCGGATGATTTTCCTGGTCCACCGTATTCAAACCGCCGCCAAACAAAAAAATGCCCAGCGACTTGGCGAATGCCGTATTCCAGTGTTCTTCCGTCATCTCCTGACCGTCGGGCAAAAACCAGCCGATGTCGGCCAACCCGCGCTTGCGGACAGGCCGGCCCTTGAACCATTGTTTCCGCGCGAACACCGGGTGGCTTCTCCGGAACCAAATGGCGCTGGCCACGAATTCAGTCAGCTCCCTGTCGGCCTGCTCCCAATTGATCCACGAGATCTCATTGTCCTGGCAATAGGCATTGTTATTTCCCTGCTGGCTGTGTCCGAGCTCATCGCCAGCCATCAGCATCGGCACACCCTGCGACAATAGCAATGTGGCGAGGAAATTGCGCTTTTGCTTGTTCCGCAACGCAATGATCCCGACGTCTTCCGTAGGTCCTTCGACGCCGCAGTTCCAGGACCTGTTATTCGATTCGCCGTCCTTGTTGTCCTCCTTATTGGCTTCGTTGTGCCGGTCGTTGTAGGAAACGAGGTCGTGCAGCGTGAAACCGTCGTGCGCGGTGATAAAATTGATGCTGGCGGTGGGGTTTCGGTTATCGTTCTTGTACAGGTCGGAACTGCCGGTGAACCTTTCGGCGAATTCCGCAAGTACACTATCGGCGCCGCGCCAGTAATCCCGCATGCAGTCGCGATATTTCCCGTTCCACTCTGCCCATCCTGGCGGAAACTGACCTATCTGGTAACCGCCCTCGCCGACGTCCCAAGGCTCCGCGATCATCTTGACCTGCGAAATAACCGGGTCCTGATAGATGATGCTGAAAAAGGCAGACAGCCGGTTGACGTCCTGCAACTCGCGCGCCAGTGCGGCGGCAAGATCAAACCGGAACCCGTCGACGTGCATCTCAAGGACCCAGTACCTCAGGCTGTCCATGATCAATGCCAGGACGTTCGGCAAGCGCGCATTCAGCGTGTTGCCAGTCCCGGTATAGTCATAATAAAACCTTTTGTCATCCGCAAGCCGGTAATATTCGGAATTGTCGATCCCGCGATAGGCCAGGGTCGGCCCCAGTTCGCTCCCTTCAGCAGTATGGTTGTAGACTACATCGAGAATAACTTCGATCCCCGCCTTGTGGAGTTCCTTCACCATGGTCTTGAACTCCCTGACCTGGCCGCCGACGTCTTTTCCGCTGTAAAAGCGGATATCCGGCGCGAAATAGCCGATAGTGTTGTACCCCCAGTAATTCGTAAGCCCCTGGTCGACGAGGTGCCTGTCCGCGATACTTTGGTGCACGGGCATCAGTTCCACAGCGGTGATCCCGATCTTCTTCAGGTAGTTGATGACTTCCGGGTGAGCCAACGCTGCATAGGTACCCTGGATCTCCTGGGGGATTCCCGGAAACAGCCTGGTTAGCCCCTTTACATGGGCTTCGTAAATGATCGTGTTGTGATAGGCCACCAGCGGCGGCCGGTCTCCGTTCCATTCGAAATGGTGATCGATGACGGCTGATTTCGGCGCGACGGTCGCATTGTCCCGGTCGTCAGGGCTAAGGTCGTCCTTGCCGATCTGGTACCCGTACAGCGAATCGTCCCACTGCAGAATGCTGCAGATCGCTTTCGAGTACGGATCGAGCAACAGCTTGGCGGGATTGAACCGATGCCCGTTGACCGGATCGTAGGGGCCGTAGACGCGATACCCATATAACTGGCCGGGCCGGCAATCGGGCAGGTAGCCGTGCCAGACATCATGCGTACGTTGCGTAAGCTTGAAGCGGGCGGTCTCCTTCTCACCCTGCGCTTTGTCGAACAGGCAAAGTTCGACGCCTTCAGCGTTGTGCGAATACAAGGCAAAGTTGACTCCCTTTCCATCCCAGAAAGAACCGAGAGGATGCGGGTCGCCGGGAAACAGTGTCATATGAGGTAGGCGGGTTTTGGAGAGTGATTCTATAATTCAAAAAGCAACTGCTGCCCGTGATTGCATTGGGGAATGCGCCGGATAAAATTGTCATAGCCGGATTCCCGTTCGTGGCTGCTGTAAGCGCCGTATGCATCCAGGCTAAATCCCGTCACGCCATCTGCCGCGCGAAGGATATAGAGCACCGCCATATCAGACGGATTGCTATCACCCTCGAACCGGTATACTTTAATGATCTCCAATTCTTCGGGTTGGTAATATTTGCCCGGAGCGGCCGTAAAGCCTTCCGGGGTCCAGCGGAATTCCAGGTCCATTTTCTTTCTTCTTAACCCTTCGAGGGCTTCGGAAACCGTGAGCATAGCGGGTGTGCTGCCCATAAGCGTGTTTTGACCAGACAACTCAAATCCCGTGCCCGCAAGGCCGGGGTCGACCGCGGATGGCATGGTATTTTGACTTTTGTTGCAAACCAGCACCCTGTATGGCAGTTAAAAAAAATCATCCCCGCAAGAAAAAGGCGTCCGCCCGAAAAGGCCGGAAATGGTCAGGGGCGGTCACCCGGAACAGCAACGCACTCGATCTCGACAAGGGCGTCTTCGCCGTCGATGATCCCGAAAAGATCGCCCGCTCCCTCGACCGCTCGGCGCACAAAAGCACCAGGAAAAAGGCCGGTTCCTACCAGTCGGCCATGTCCATGCTGAATTTCTATATCAACCGTGCGGGTAAGAATCTGCCCGCCAAAAGGAAACGTATCCTGAAAAAAGCAAAGGACCGTTTACGCGAACTGCACGAGCAGGAAATCGCTCAAAAATAGCAACGTTCGCGCCCGCCTCAGGAAGAAAATTGCAGCCAGAGGAGCGCCACGGCCGCCCCGGTCATCAATAACAGCGTCAGCGCGCCAAGAATATTGGACAGGGCGCTATTGGTATGCTTTCCCATGATCTTTTTATTGTTACCGATATGAAGCAGCAGCACGATCATCACGGGCGCTGTCAGCCCATACAAGATCGCCGTATAGATCAACGCCTGTACCGGTGTGATCCCGAGGAACTGGAGACATAAGCCGGCCACGAGGCTGACGATGATGACGCCATAGAAGCGCCGCGCCTGATAGAACTTCTTGTCCAGCCCTTTCGTAAAGCCAAAGGTCTCCGCCAGCATATAGGAAACGGAGCCCGCCATCACCGGGATACCCAAAAAGCCAGTCCCGATCACTCCGATCGCAAACAGCAAATAGCTCAGTTGCCCCGCCAGCGGCCGCAATGCGTGCGCCGCCTGCTCCACCGTTTCGATCTGTCGCACGCCGCCCCCGAACAAGACCACGCCGGCCGTCAGGATGATAAAGTAGGTCACAATATTGGAAAAAAGCATCCCGGTATTGACATCCCGCCGCATCGCGCCCAACAGCCGCCTGTCGATCATGATCCTTTTGCGGCTGGCATGTTCCATGTCTTCCGCTTCCATCGTCGCCTGCCAGAAAAAGAGATACGGTGAAATGGTCGTACCGAGGATCGCCACCAGGATGCTCATGAATTCTTTGTCGAACCGGACCGTCGGTATGAAGGTATGCCGGAACACCTCGCCCCAATTGGGATGGACGAGAAAGGGAATGATCAGATACAGCAAAAGGGCGAGGCAGAGCCATTTGAGGAGCGCTGCCACCCGCCGGTAGGAATACCGGATGATCACCCACAACAAAATAGCCGTAAAGAGAATACAAAAAGCAAAAGTCGGTATCCCGGGAATGAGCAGGTGCGCCACCGCTCCCATGCTCTGGATATCCGCTCCGATATTCAGCACCACGGCGGGAAAACTGACAATGATCATCGCGTACAGGACCCCCCTCGGATAATGCATCTTCAGTGTGCCCGTCAGCCCCTGGCTCGTCACCATCCCGATCCTGGCCGCCATTCCCTGGACAGCAGCCATTAAAGGGAAAGTGAGCAGCGCCGTCCAAAGCGTGGCGAGGCCGAACTGCGCCCCGGCTTGTGAATAGGTGACGATCCCGGAGGGGTCGTCATCGCTGGCGCCGGTAACCAGTCCGGGGCCAAGCGTCTTCAATAGCCGGCTAGCCTGCCGGCGAGCGGGTCGCTTACGTTGCAATAGCGGCATCGGTCGTTAGAGTTGTTCCAGGTTAACGTTCTTGTTCCTGTTGTCGTTGAATTGTTCGTTAAGATTGTACGCCGCGCTGATCAGCCCCATGTGCGTAAAGGCCTGCGGGAAATTGCCAAGGTGCTCTCCCTCGAATCCCAGCTGCTCGGCATACAGTCCC
This sequence comes from Puia sp., assembly GCA_035572015.1. Classification (GTDB taxonomy): domain Bacteria; phylum Bacteroidota; class Bacteroidia; order Chitinophagales; family Chitinophagaceae; genus Puia. The sequence continues at coordinate 42,031 of DATNBP010000117.1, forward strand.
AGATGGTTGGCATATCCCAGCATTTTCTCGAAATAATACCTTGCCTTCTCCAGTTGGCCCGAACGGGAAAGGCATTCCACATACCAAAACGTGCACATCGAAAAGGTCCCTTCCTGGCCGGTGAAGCCGTCGGGCGCGGCGACTTCCGGCCGGTACCGGTAAACAAGCGAATCCGTTACCAGGTCGTGCTCGATCTTTCTGAGAGAGGACAGCCAGCGCGGGTCCACGGGGCTGATGAATCGAAACAGCGGCATTAGCAGGCTGGACGCATCGACCGTCTTCGCGCCCGGGTACTGCATGAAAGCCTGTTGCTTCTCATCCCAGAAATCGGCAAAGATACTGTTATAGATCTTGTCCCGCTCCTCTTTCCAGATTCCGTTCCGCGGGAAAGAGCGCATTTCCGAGACCTTCATGGCCCGGTCCAGCGCGACCCAGCAGGCAAGGCGCGAATACAGGAATTTTTGCTTGCCGCCCCGCACTTCCCAGATGCCGTCATCCGGTTGGTTCCAATTGCGGGCCAGCCAGTCCATCTGCTTCTCGATATCCTTCCAGAAATCATAGGAGATCGGTTCGCCGTACTTGTTATAAAGATAAACGGAATCCATCAGTTCACCATAGATGTCGAGCTGAAGTTGGCCGTAGGCGTCATTGCCCACGCGGACCGGTTTGGAACATTTGTATCCTTCGAACTGATCCAGGCTGTATTCCTTCAGTTGCCGCTGGCCGTCGATGGAGTACATAATGCCGAGCCGGTCGTCCTGGCTGACCTTTCTGAAAAGATGTTCCACCCATTTCATGAAGGCAGCCGCTTCCTTTGTATATCCAAGCCTAATCAGCGAGTAGACGGTAAAGGAAGCATCCCTGATCCAGGTGTAGCGGTAATCCCAGTTCCGTTTTCCTCCGATCGTCTCCGGCAAGCCGAACGTCGGCGCGGCGATAATCGATCCGTATTTACAGGAAGTCAACAATTTCAACACCAGGGCCGACCGGTTGACCACTTCCAGCCAGCGTCCCCTGTAAGTACTTCTCCCTACCCAGTCCTTCCAGTAGTTGATGGTCCGGCGGAGGCTGGCTGTGACAAGGCCGGAAAGCCCGTCGACCTCTGTTCCCTGGTTGGACTCGCTTTCCAATAAAAAATCCGCCGAATCGCCTGCCTTAAGGGTAAATTCCGCCCCGGCATCGCCGTCCTGGTCCGTCAATACGACCGTACCGATCAGGCGCAGGGATTGGTCTCCGCCGTCCTTCACCCGAAATACCAGTTCCCGGTCGCCGTTCCGGACAACTGTATGGGACTTTTTTGCGTATTGAAACCTGGGGCAGCAACGCAACAGGAATTTCACACTGCCCCGCACCGTGGTCACGCGGCGAATTAGTCTTTTTTCGCCGTTGGGGTCCACGGGCATGAAGTCGACAATTTCGCCAACCCCTTCGGGAGACAGGAAACGCGTGAGCAGTACGTTGGTATCGGGCAAATACAACTGCTTAGTTTTCATCTCCTTAAACTCCGGACTAATGCTGAAGCTTCCGCCTTTTTTGTCATCCAGCAAAGCGGCAAAGACAGTAGGAGAGTCAAATCGCGGGAAACACATGAAATCGATGGAACCATTGAGACCTATCAGAGCTACGGTATTGAGGTCGCCGATGATGCCGTAATTCTCGATGGGGTGGTAACTCACAATGTTTATTTGTCCGTCCGGCAAAAACCGTTCCCCAAGGTTGGCAGAAATTTTGTATAAGGCTTATTGTCTTTTATCACAACCCATCATGAAAAAACATACATATCTCCGGCTTTTCTTTCTAGCGGCAGCTCTGGTTAGTATGGCTCTGGCACAATTCTCGTTTTTCTCCGGTGGCAAATTCATCTTCAGTTCACATCTCGCCGGACATATTACCCTATTGCTGATTACGGCGCCTTTTTCCGTTCTGGCTATGCGGGAACGTCCCGAGGCAAAGGGCGGATTCGCGTTTGGCCTGTCCCGCTGGTTATCTGCCATGCCATGGCTGAACTGGATCATCGGGATCGGCATCCTTTGGGTTTGGCAGGTACCTTCGGTATTCAATGCCCTGATGACCTGGGACGGCCCCGGCTTTCACCGGCACCTGCACCTATTGTCCTTTGTCCATTCGGGCAGCCTCCTGCTCGCAGGCATCCTATTCAGCTGGCCGCTGGCCGGCCCGTACCTGTCGCACCGGCTTTCCGCACCCGAATCGCTGTTGTATCTGACTTCGGCATGGCTTGGCATCAGCCTGCTGGCCTTTCTTATAGAATTCGCATCGCCAGGGCTTTATGTGAGCGGCAGCCCGGCGCTAGCCATCACCCATAAGGATCAGGTCATTGCCGGTCTGATCCTTTGGATACCCGCCTGCCTGATCTACCTCGCCGGCGGCATCTTCCTGCTGAGAGAATGGATGAGCGGCGAGCTATGGATCCATCACGAATTCTACCGCCGGAACAAACGCCGCCATGTCAGAGCCGCCCACCACGACCAGGCGCCGGCAAAACCGGGCGAATTTGTGCCTCGCGGCGGGGCTATTATTCCTCACCATTCGCCCCAACAGATTTAGGGTTGCCCACGCATCCATGGTTCCATCTGGCCGCTCTTCGGGGCGGCCTACCCATTTCAATCCCAACCGCCATCCCACATGCACACCGGGCGGCCATGCCGAAAGCATTCGACGGCTAACCCAGCGCCCGGGCGAACTGGAGGCCGGACAGGAACGTCTTCCCCACCCCCTTTCGCTGGATGAGGACCTTGAATTTCTGTCCCATGTCCATCAGGAAGCTGCGAAGGCGCCGGATCTCGGCGTCGGCCAGCCCTTTTTGCTCCCAGTGTCGTAGGTGCGCGGCAAGTCCCAGCCCTTGCAAAAAGTGAGTCTGATTGATAAATCCGCACACTTCGAGGCCCTTTCGCCTGCCCCAATGATCGAGCGCGGAGAAATTTACGTGACTGGTGATATCCTGCTCACCGATAAATTCATAAGGGCAGTCGTGGACCCGGTGCCGGTGAAAACAGGCGAGCGTTCCGGTTGGCTTCTCGTAAAGAGCCCCGGCGGGATATCCATAGTCTATCGTCATCACCCACCCCTTGAGCAACCCGGCGGCGAGCTCCTGTATCCAACTCGTGGCCTCGAGATTGATCTCCGCGCAATGGCCCTCACGCAGTGCAACCCCCATCCCGGCCAGATAATCTTTCAATTCCGCAGGGGCCGGCCGGAGCAATTCGTAGTAATTGCCGTCGTAGCCGACATAGACCTCCATGAGTTCCCGCGCCATGACCACGCGGTGCACGGAAAAGTTATCCACAAGTTCGTTGGAAAAAATGCATCCCGTCACCTCCCCGACTTCCCGGATCGATCGCGTCCAGCGAACTTTGCCGGGAACGATCCTCAGCTCCTTTTGTCGCATGGCCTCGCTCTTCTCTATGATGAAATAATTAAGGCTTTCGTATAATTCAGGATTGCCACTCAGCCGCGAAAGGATATCCCGGCAAAGCAGTCCGGTCCCCGCTCCGTATTCCACGATCGTGAACGGAACCTTGCCAAGCAAGGCCCACATCTCTTCGAATTGCCTTGCCAGCAGGTCGCCAAACAACCCGGTAAGATAAGGGCTTGTAAAAAAATCTCCGTCCGCTCCGATCCGATCCGTCACCGAGGTGTAGTAGCCATGCTCCGTATGATACAGTGCAAGCTCCATGAAGTCCCGAAACGAAATCGGGCCTTCGCCTTTAATTTTTTCGATGATAAGCGCGGAAAGCGGGTGATCCTGTTGCATATGCGGGGAAGCAGGTTGTTTGAGATCAAAAAACACCTCAAGCACCGTGCCCGGTTGCCTGAATGGCATGGTTTTTTCGGCGAAATGGGCATGGTAAGCACAACATCTGTCCCGCAACCGGGCCCTTCCGGCGAAAAAAAAACGGATTTGGAACAACTTTGCATCAACACGGTCCGCGTACTTTCCGCCGACGCCGTTCAAAACGCCAATTCAGGTCACCCCGGAACACCGATGGGCACGGCCCCGATGGGACACGTCCTCTGGTCGGAGATCATGCGCTATAACCCGCAGGATCCCGCATGGCCAAACCGCGACCGCTTCGTTCTATCCGCGGGACACGCCTGCATGCTTCAATACAGCTACTTGTTCCTAACCGGCTACCCCTTGACGTTAGATGACATCCGGCATTTCAGACAGCTGCACAGCAAAACGCCGGGCCACCCCGAATACGGCCTGACGCCCGGCATCGAGGTGACTACCGGTCCCCTCGGGCAGGGATTCGGCAACGCCGTAGGGATCGCCATCGCGCAGCGGCATTTGGCCGCCCGGTTCAACCGGCCGGGCTTCGAACTGTTCGATTATCGCATTTTCGGGATTTGCAGCGATGGCGACATGATGGAAGGCGTCAGTTCTGAAGCTGCATCCATCGCGGGCCACCTGCAGCTCGGCAATCTGATCTTCCTGTATGACGACAACCATATCTCGATCGAAGGCGACACGGAGGTCGCCTTTTCGGAAGACGTCGCAAAGCGGTTCGAAGCCTATGGCTGGCACGTACAGGTCTTGCAGGATGGCAATGACACGAAGGCGATTCGCGACGCCCTCAGGCGGGCGGAGGCCGAGACCGGCCGGCCTTCTCTCATCAAGGTCCGGACGCATATCGGGTTCGGCAGCCCCAACAAGGTCGATACCGGCAGCGCACACGGATCACCGCTAGGGGCGGACGAGGTAAAACTCGTCAAGCAGGGATTCGGGTTCAACCCCGACCAGTCCTTCGTCATACCTGCCGAAGTGCTTGAATACTATCGCAAGGCAGGCGAAAAGGGCGCCGGGCTCGAAAAGGAATGGAACGCGTTGTTCGAAGCCTACAAAGAAAAGTATCCCGATCTTGCGGCCGGGTACGACGCGATGCGGCAGGAAAAGTTACCGGACGGCTGGGAGAAAAAACTCCCGGTCTTCCGTGCTGCGGATGGAAAGAACGGTCAATTGTCCACCCGCGTGGCGAGCGGGAAAACGCTCAATAACCTCGCGCCGCTGTTCCCCGACCTGATCGGCGGCTCCGCCGACCTGTCGCCATCGACGGAAACCCACCTCAAAGATTACAGCTCTTTTTCTGCCGATGATCCGGGGGGCCGCAATTTCCACTTCGGAATCCGGGAACATGCAATGGGCGCGATCCTCAATGGCATGGCGCTGACCCCGGGCATCATCCCCTATGGGGCCACATTCCTCATCTTTTCGGACTACATGCGCCCGCCCATCCGGCTCGCCGCGATCATGAAGATCAAACCGGTTTTTATCTTCACGCACGACAGCATCGGCCTTGGCGAAGACGGCACCACCCACCAGCCTGTCGAACAACTGGTCGGCCTTCGCGCTATCCCCAACATCACCGTCATCCGGCCTGCCGACGCCAATGAAACGGCGCAGGCCTGGAAGATAGCGATCCGGCACAAAGGCGGTCCCGTATTGCTGGTGCTGACACGTCAGAACGTCCCTATCATCGAGACCGGCGGCTATAAGACCACGGGCGACCTCAGCCGGGGCGCCTATATCCTGTCCGAACCCGACCGGTCGCCGGAACTGATCCTGATTGCCACCGGATCGGAGGTGAGCCTCATCCTCCAGGCCCAGCAGAAATTAAAGGAAAATGGGATTGCGGCCCGGGTGGTCAGCATGCCGTCCTGGGAACTCTTCGATCGCCAGGATGACAGCTACAAGCAGAAGATCCTGCCCAAGGGCCTCAAAAAAAGACTGGCTGTGGAAATGGCCTCGTCCTTCGGCTGGCACAAATACATTACCGACGAGGGCGACATGCTTGGCATCGACCGGTTTGGCGAATCGGCGAAAGCGGAAGATCTGCTCAGGGAATATGGCTTCACCGTGTCAAATGTCGTGAACCGCGCCAAGGCCCTGCTTGGCAGATAGGAGTTTTCCTACCGCTGGTAAGTCAGCCCGAAACTGAACAATGTATTCGTGCTCTGCGTCCGCGTAAACCGGTCATAGGCAACCGCCACCGTGAATGCAAGGCCCTTGTGCAGCTTCATGGACACGCTGCTGTATATCCGAAGGTTGTAGTCTGCCCAGTTCGTGAAGGCGTTTTGCCAAAAACCGGACCCTTCGACGGTATACCGGTCGAGGATGACCCAGTGGAACAACAGGTGAAAGGAATTGCGGAAGGTATGATAGATATCCCGCTGGTACCTGTTCCCGTTCGATCCACCGTAGACACTGTCGTAAAGATCGCCCGTTTCATAGACAACGCCGTCGCTGACCAGCAGCGCCGTCTTTTTCTTATCTATCACGTTGTACCCGGGCCCGAGACCCGCCTGCTCCTGCCGGTGGATCAGCAAGGAAACGCTGGTCGTGTAATTAGCCATTGCCCAATAATAAAAATGTTTGAGGGTCTTATATAGCTCTCCGTCCAGCGACGATGTGAAATCGTTGTTGGTCACCACCGCATTCTGTTTTCCGTAGATCCAGTCGTTCGTGAAATTGAACGACGCGCTTTGCTCGACCAAGCCTAATTTAAGCCGGTTATTGAGGACCAGCGACCGAAGCGAATTAGTGTTGTTCAGCGTACCCGTGCCGGAATAGTTGTAGTGCAGGTGCGCCGTGTCCGCATGATGGGTGGAATCTGCATCGCTTTTCCGGGAGCGGATGCTGTCCCTGGCCAGATCGCCGGGATCGATGGTCTGCGCCATCGCCGGCAGGGGCAGGAAGAGCAGCATCCCGAGAACTCGTTTCACAAGCGTCATTTTTTCAATTCCCAGCCGCAACGGAGCTATTTTCCTTTTTGCCGTCCGGTGACTTGTCCCTTCCCGCGCGCTTTTTGCTTCCCGGCCGCATTCTCCTTCCCGGATTCATTCTCCTTTTCCACCGCATTTCCCTTCCTGGCCGAACGCCGCGGCCTGTCGAGTGAATCCAGCGCCTCCTCATCAGAGTTATCCCGCTGTGCCAGTTCGCCTTCGTCGAGATCGTCTGTATCGTCGCCGCGGCTGAGGTCGGGGTCGCCGGACATATCTTTTTCCGCCGCATCGTGCGCTTTTGCCGCGATCTTTTTTTCCTTTTTATGTTGTTCCTTTGCCATATCAGCTGTTTGATAAAACTGGAACAAAAGCCGGGCCGGAATGCCGCACCCCCGCTCCGGCTGTGGCACTAGCTTTGCCTTCCTACCCACATTGATCATCATCAAATCATTCCTATGGCGCTCAAAGCATACCATCAGAAGCGATCCTTCGACCAAACGCCGGAGCCGCAGGGCGGTCGCCCGGATAAAAAGACGCTGCGATTTGTCGTCCAGAAGCATGCGGCCTCCCATCTGCACTACGATTTCCGTCTTGAAATGGACGGGGTCCTGAAAAGCTGGGCGATCCCGAAGGGCCCTTCCCTGAATCCGGCGGACAAACGGCTTGCCATGCAGGTGGAAGACCATCCGTTCGACTACAAGGACTTCGAAGGCATCATTCCCGCGGGCAATTATGGCGCCGGAACCGTGATGGTATGGGACGAGGGAGACTATGAGCCGCTAGGCGACCATGTCGGGTCGAAGCGCGACAGGGAAAAGGAGCTGTTGAAGGAACTGCGCAGCGGGTCGCTGAAATTCACTCTCAATGGGAAAAAACTCAAAGGCGAATTTGCATTGGTCCGCACCCGGGGTCGCGGGGAAAACTCGTGGCTGCTCATCAAACATCGGGATCGCTACGCGTCCGAATCGCCCGTCACGGAGCGGGATAAATCGGTGGTTTCGAAGAAGACGCTGGAACAGATCGCCGGCAACCCCCGTTCCGCGCAATGGAGCAGCAACAGGAAAGCCGCGGTGAAGCCCGCGCCCGCCGCGAAACCTGTCTCACCCGCAAAAACCTCCATCCCCGCCGCCGCTCCCAAAAAAGCGATGCCAAAGGACCTACCCCCGATGCTGGCGACGCTCGTGGACAAGCCATTCGACGAACCCGGCTGGTCATACGAAGTAAAATGGGACGGCTATCGTGCCATCGCCTACCTGAAAAAAGGAAAAGTAGAGCTTCGGTCCCGCAACAATAAGTCTTTCGACAAATACTACCCGGTATTCGACGCCCTTCGCGGCTGGCCAGTCGACGCCGTCGTAGACGGCGAAATCGTGGTGCTTGGTCCAAACGGCCAGTCGGACTTTGGCAAACTCCAGAACTGGCGCAGTGAAGCCGACGGCACCCTTGTCTATTATCTCTTTGACCTGTTGTGGCTGGATGGCCGCGATCTGACTGGAGTTCCGCTGGCCGGGCGGCGCGCGTTACTGGAGTCCATCGTTCCTGCAGGTGACACGATCCGCTTCAGCGAAAGCTTCGAGACCGACGGAAAAGCATTCTACGAAAAAGCGAGCCAACTCGGGCTCGAAGGGATCATGGCCAAAAAGACGGACAGCCGCTATGTACCCGGGATCCGCACGAGGGAATGGCTGAAGATCAAGACGTCGAGCCGGCAGGAAGTGGTGATCGGAGGCTTTACCCGGAACGAAGACTCCCCGAAACTGTTCAGTGCCCTGCTGGCGGGAGTCTATGAGAATGGCAAGTTGCAATATATCGGAAAGATCGGAACGGGATTTTCCGGGAAACAGCAAGAGGCACTGATGTCGAAGTTCAGGCCGCTCATCCAAAAAAAATGTCCCTTCACGAACGAGCCGGATGTCAACCAACCTTCGCGCTTCAGGCCCAACCCTGCCGAAGCGAAGGCCACGTGGCTGAAGCCGTCTTTGGTAGCCGAAGTCGCCTTCCGCGAACTGACATCCGACGGCGTGATGCGGCACCCGTCCTTCCAGGGTCTCAGGGAAGATAAGGCGGCGAAAGAAGTGGTGCTCGAGAAACCCAGGCCGACCGGTGCGGTAGTCAACGAAACGGACCCGGGCGCGCAAAACGGCAAGGGCCGCAAGACACTCCTCAACCCAACCGACGAGTCGCAAACCCGCGAGATCGGCGGCCACGAACTGTCGTTTACCCACTTGAGCAAGGTCTTCTGGCCAAAGGAAAAATACACGAAACGGGATCTGCTGAACTACTACTACCAGGTCGCACCCTATATCCTCCCCTATCTCACAGACCGGCCTCAATCGCTTAACCGGCATCCGAACGGCATCACCGGGAAAGGTTTCTATCAGAAGAATGTTAGCGGTAAAGTGCCCGCCTGGATTTCCACCTTCCCCTATCACAGCGCGGACAGCACGGAGGACAAGGAGTTCCTCGTCTGCACCGACGAAGCCAGTCTCCTGTACATGGTGTCGCTTGGCTGTATCGAATTGAACCCCTGGAGCAGCCGGATCGGGGCGCCGGACAATCCGGACTGGTGTATCATCGACCTGGACCCGGATAAAAGGACGCCTTTCGAAAAGGTCATTGAAGCCGCCCAGGTCACCAGGAAAATACTGGAAGCGGCCGGGATCCAGTCCTATTGCAAGACCTCCGGATCAACAGGCCTCCATGTCTATTTTCCGTTGGGCGCGAAATACACCTACGAGGACTCGAAGGAATTCGCCCGTCTCGTCGTCCGGTGCATCCACGATGAAATCCCGGAATTCACCAGCATTGAACGGACAGTGTCCGCGCGGAAAGGCCGGATGTACCTGGACTTCCTGCAAAACAGACCGCAGGCGACGATCGCGGCCCCCTATTCGGTGCGGCCCAAACCGGGCGCAACCGTCTCGGCCCCCCTGCATTGGGAGGAAGTAAAAAAAGGATTGACCATGCAGGATTTCACCATCCGCAATATGGCGGATCGCCTCAAAAGCGAGGGAGACCTTTTTAAACCGGTGCTCGGAAAGGGCGTAAATCTCGAACAGGCCTTGAAAAAACTAAACGCCCGCTAGGGTCAGATCACCGCGTCGACAAAACGCTGCGACCGGTAAAGAAAGGGAATACAGGCAGCGCTCAACCCCATGACCAGGGTGATGCCGCCCAACAGTCCGTGCAGACCACTGTCGAGCGCGGGATCACCGAAAGGCGTCATACCCATTATTTTCCAAACCAACCAGGCCGTAAAAACGACCGCCACCAGGGTGAAAAGCATATCGCCTTTCTTAAAGGCGGTCATAAATGCGAAGAAGACGATGCCGATCAGGGTCAGGATGAGATTGATCCCGAAGATCAGCGAACTGACATTGATCACCGACGAAGGGATATAGCCCGTTTCGTTGCGATAAATGATATTGAAGATCAGACAGATTACCGTGTCGATGACGCCCACGAAAAGACCGGTCATCATGGCCTTGAAAAAAACAGAGTGCCGTTCGTTGCTCATGCTGATGTTAGTTTTTATGCGTTCTAAGTATTTTTCTGCCTTGTGCGAGGATCCGTCTCGTCCTGGTGGGAGACTGGTACCCCTGGTTTTTTTGCCGCTGGTGGCTGTAGAAGTGCAGGATGGCCTGGGCAGTGATCACCCCGATGACCTTGTCTTTGGTATCATCCTCTTCTGCCCCGTCCTCCCGGTCCTCTTTAACGGCAATTTGCGCACGATCGTATTCCCCCATCAGTTCCGCCGCAAGCCCCGCGTCATCCGACGCAAAAACGGCCGGCGAGGACACGACTTCACCCTCGGCGGGCGTCATCAGCTCCCGCACAGAGACGGTCTGCAACGTATCGGGTTCGAAGGCATCCGGAGTCCTGACGCCGCGCCGGTGGATCTTCTCCGTCATAATGGTCCCCTTCATCAGGAAAAAGGACACGAAATATGCCGCGAGACAGGCGCCAAGCAGCGGCAGCAGGCCATTCAACTGACCCGTCGTCTCGATCGCAAACACGACGGACGTCAGCCATGCCCTCGAGGCGCC
>DATNBP010000118.1:0-4508 GCA_035572015.1 Puia sp.
GGCTGGAAGCATACGAGATCCTCCGGTCGACCAACAATTTTCCAGAATTCACCGGCAGGATCTGCCCCGCGCCCTGCGAAAGCAGCTGCGTGCTCGGGATCAATCAGCCGCCGGTCGCCATCGAAGAGATCGAGAAGCATATCATCGAGACCGCCTTCGAAAAGGGGTTCGTGAAGCCTAACCGCCCGCCCGTGCGCTCGGGCAAGAAAGTGGCTGTCGTAGGTTCCGGCCCCGCCGGCCTGGCTGCCGCCGATCAGCTGAATGCCGCCGGACATGCCGTGACCGTCTTCGAACGGGATGATGAACCCGGCGGTCTTCTCCGTTACGGCATCCCGGACTTCAAACTTGAAAAATGGGTCGTAGCCCGCCGCGTCCGGCTGATGGCGGAAGCCGGTGTCACGTTCCGCTGCAACGCTGAGGTAGGCGGCAATATCGGGATCAACGACCTGCTGCGGGAATTCCATGCCATCGTCCTTGCCGGCGGCTCGACCATTCCCCGCGACCTGCCGATCCCCGGCCGCGACCTGAAAGGCGTCCACTTCGCGATGGACTTTCTCAAGCAACAGAACAAACGGGTAAGCCATCTCCCCATCGAGGGCGACCATATCTGGGCGACCAATAAGAACGTAGTGGTCATCGGCGGCGGCGATACCGGCAGCGACTGCGTCGGAACGTCCAACCGCCACAAGGCGCTTTCGGTGACCCAATTCGAGCTGCTGCCCAAGCCGCCGCATAGCCGGACCGAATACATGCCCTGGCCCACCTATCCCATGGTCCTGAAAACCTCCTCCTCCCACGAGGAAGGCGCCGACAGGCACTGGGCCATCGCCACTAAGGAGTTCATCGGTGATGAAAACGGCCACCTGAAGGCACTGCGGACAGTCCGCCTGGAATGGGCGGTCGGCGAAGACGGCAGAGCGTCCCGCTTTACCGAGACGCCCGGCAGCGAACGGGAGCTCCCCTGCGAGCTTGCCCTGCTGGCCATGGGCTTCGTCCATCCCCAACACCACGGCCTCCTGCAGGAGCTCGACGTCGAACTGGACGACCGCGGAAATGTCCGTGCCGGCGATAAAACCTACCAGACCAATATTGCCAAAGTCTTCACCGCCGGCGACATGCGCCGGGGCCAGTCCCTCGTCGTCTGGGCCATCAGCGAAGGCCGCGAATGCGCCCGCAAGGTCGACGAATACCTGATTGGCACATCGGCATCCCTGCTCGAACGGCGCGACCAATCCCTGATCGAGCTCTGAGGAGACCCAGGAAATGCTGATCCTTTAGCACCGGCAGATTTTCGTTTCCGTCAAATATTCAACCCGATTTTTGAACAAATTCAATCTTTTTATATATAAATGTTTTGACGAAAAAAACTGAGTAAATTAGTAGAATTCTCGCAATTTTTCTACTAATTGACCAAAATGAACCAAAAACAGCTGCTACCCGCCTTTTTTCTTGCATTTTTCCTTCCGACCTTTGTTTTCGCGTCGTCCCCCCGGGACACGCTTTCGTTTCCCATCGGCGACACCGTGGGAGGCCGGCCCGCGCCCTTTTTCCTGGTCAGCGGAGGGGCGGACTTCTATTACCGCTATGACCCCGCCCGAACAGCGGGTAACGACCTCACGAGTTTTACCCGCTCCAACGACCAATTCAACCTCGGCATGGTGAGCCTGCGGCTGGAACACCAGTACAAACAGGTCGGCATGGTCGCCGACCTTGGCTTTGGGCCGAGGGAACAGGAATATGCGTATCCGGACCATGGCATCGTCCAGGCGATCAAACAATTGTACGTCACCTACGGCCCCGCCGCCTGGCTTAAATTAACCGCCGGCACCTGGGCTACGCATCTGTGTTATGAGTCCCCCGACGCGGCGGCAAACCGGAACTACAGCATGTCCTACCTCTTTTCGAACGACCCCTTCTCCCACACAGGCGTGAAGGCGGAGGTCAGCTCCGGCAAAAGCGGATTCATGATCGGGATCGCGAATCCCTGTAACTATCGGTCCATCCCCGACAGCGCCCACGCCAACAAGAACGTCATCGCCCAGTATAGCTACGCGCCGAACGACAATGTAAAATTGAGCTTGAATTATTTTGGCGGGCGGGACATCTACGATAACCGTTCCCATCAATACGATCTGGTGGTCACGGCGAAAGCTGGCAATCTTCTTAGCCTCGGCCTGAACGCCAGCGTCAACCGGTCCAGCCGGGCCAGCGAAAAATATTCCTTTTCCTATTGCTGGTGGGGCTCGGCCCTGTATCTGAACCTTGACCCCAGCCCCTGGCTGGGCATCACGTTGCGGACCGAGTATTTTCGCGACGAGCAGGGCGTTTGTCTTCCGGCGCCCGCGACGGTGTCGGCAGCGACCCTGTCCTTTAACCTCAAGGCAGGGGGCCTGACCATCATTCCCGAATTCCGGGTGGATCATGCCAGCAAATCTATCTTCACCAATGCCGATCGCACTCCCGTCCCGACGGCAGGGAGCTTTCTGCTGGCCGCGGTCTACGCATTCTGAGCGTACAGCCTGTCACCGCTGCCGCTGCCGTCGCCAATTTCAGGCCGAATTGCGCGCCGCATTGATAATCCCGAAACTGCTTCGCATGATCAGCTTTTCATAGACCTCCTTCATCGCCTGGTTATCGCCGCTCTTTTCCAGCGCCTGGAACTTGGTCAGCGCGTATTGCTGAATGGTGCTCAGCGGCAGTACGATCCGCTCCCGCATCTGGATCGACAACTGATCGACCGGGTAATCCGCCATCAACTCGTTCTTCCCCGACAGTCGCAAGATATATTTCTTTGTCAGGTCGAATTCATCGTAGATCATCGACCAGATCTCCCCGTACACGGGGTGACGCGAAAAATGTTCCGTCAGCGGGAAAAAGCATTTTTTCATCGCCATTTCGCAGTTATCCAGCAGCGTCCTGAAGAACAGCGAATGTTCATACAGGTGCTTTACGGCCGCCCATTTGCCCCTTTTCTCCATCTCCTGCAGCGAGGTGCCGACCCCGTAATAGCCGGTTACATTTTGTTTCAGCTGGCTCCAGGAGCCGACGAAAGGGATCGCCCGGAGATCGGTGAGTTCGAGCCTTCCCCCCTTGCGGCGGGTCGGCCTGCTGGCGATATTGGTCTCATTGTAAAAACGCAGCGGACTCACCTCGTTGAGATATTGCAAAAAATACGGGTGTTCCTTCAACCTGGAATAGGCTTGATAGCTGTCGGCCGCCAGCGCAGCGAGGACCGCCTCCTCATCCGCCTGCAGCGTCACCTGCCTGGAAGAGAAAAGGTCATTGGAGATCCCCGCGTGCAGCAACTGTTCGATATTGAACTGCGCCGTGTCTACCGTCCCGAAATTGGAGCTGACGGTCTGACCCTGGATCGTCAGCTGGATCTCCTTGTTGGCAATATTTTTTCCCATGGAGGCGTAGAAACGGTGGGTCTTGCCACCCCCCCTCGCGGGCGGCCCCCCGCGACCGTCAAAGAACACCGCATCGATATCGAATTTCTTCGATACCGCGGTCAGTTCCTCCTTGGCCTTGTAGATCCCCCAGTTGGCCATCAGGTATCCCCCATCCTTCGTGCCATCCGAGAATCCGAGCATGATCGTCTGCACGTCGCCCCGCTGCTGCAGGTGCCGGCGATACACGGGGTTGGCATACAGTTGCTCCATCACGGACGCGGCGGCCTTCAGATCGTCGACGGTTTCGAAAAGCGGTACGATATCCACGGGCAGATCGCCGGCCGTCCACCCGCCGAGAAGGAACAGACCCATGACCTCGAGCACGTTCAACGCATTGCTGCAATGGCTGATCACATAGCGGTTGCAGCCCTGCTCTCCGTTGGCCTGCTGGATCGTGCGGACTGCCGCGATGGTCTCCAGCGTGTCCTTTACCAGCGGGTCTTCATACAACGCCGGGTCGGCCTTGCCGCTCAGCCCGGTCAGTGCCTCCATCTTCCGGTCCGCCGTCATTGAGTCGTAGCCATTTGGCAACAACTGCTCCCGCCCGGCGATCGCCGCCAGCACGGCCGTATGGACGCTGCTGTCCTGGCGGATGTCCAGCGTCGCGAAATGCAATCCGAAGATCATGACCTTCCCGATGAGGTTGTCCACGAGGTGCAGGAAAAGCCCGTTATGCTGATAGATGATGATCTCCCTGATCTCCGCGAGATCTTCGAGGATCTCCTCCTTCGTCAGATCGGTCCGCTGGTTCGGGATGAAGATATTGTTGTACAGCTTTACTTCGAGTTCCGCGATCAGCACATCGACGCCCTTAAAGGTCAGCCGCCGCTTCAGACGCCGCACGTCGAGATAATAACATTTGATGATCGCGCCCCGCAGCGCCTCGGCTACCCGCAGCGTGGTGCCGACCTTGACGAACGGGTTCCCGTCGCGGTCGCCGCCGGGCCAGAAGCCCATTTTGATCACCGCGTTCTTGTTATCCAGCGCATGCGGCAACTGATCGCGCAACGCCGACATGATCTTTCCGCAGGCATGATAATAGACATTTTCCAGGTA
>DATNBP010000119.1:0-5104 GCA_035572015.1 Puia sp.
TCCCGGAGCGCGCCGCTGGCCTTCCTCTTCCGGCTCCGCCAGCCTCGTCCCGCGTCTTGCGGTCGCTCCCTCCACTACCAACACGATCTCTCCCTTCACTCCTTTCTCCTGATAGTACTCCATGACGTCCCTGAGGCTGCCCCGGCGGTTTTCCTCGTACAGCTTGGTCAGTTCCCTGCTGACGCAGCAATTCCGCTCCGCCCCGAAATGAACGATCATCTCCGCCATCGTCTTCACCAGCCGCAGCGGGGACTCATAAAACACCATCGTCCTTTCTTCCAGGGCCAACTGCCGGAGCACCGTCTGTCTTCCCTTCTTTACGGGAAGGAAACCCTCGAACACGAACCTGTTCATCGGCAGCCCGCTGTTCACCAACGCGGGGACAAATGCGGTGGCGCCGGGAAGACACTCGACCCCGATACCGAGCCGGATACATTCCCGCACCAGCAAAAAGGCCGGATCGGACACTCCAGGGGTCCCTGCATCCGTCAGCAGCGCCATCTTCTTCCCCTGCAACAATTGTTCGGCCAAATGGTGCAGTATCTTGTGCTCGTTATGCTGATGATAAGGCGAAAGGGGTTTGATGATCTCGTAATGGTTCAACAACCGGGATGAATTCCGGGTATCCTCCGCAAGGATCAGGTCGACCTTTTTCAGCACTTCCAAAGCTCTTAGCGTAATATCCTGCAGATTACCAATGGGGGAAGGAACGATATAGAGCAAAACGATATCAGTTTACCGAAATCTCAAAGTACTCCATGACCGGATTCGCAAGCAGCTTCCGCCCGGCCTCTTCGGCAACCAGCCGGGCCTCTTCCGCCGAATTCGCATCGATCTGCAGGTAAATGCTTTTCCCTATGCGCACGTCCTGGACATTCCGGATGCCGAGGCTTTGGAGACCGCCCATGACGGCCTTCCCCTGCGGATCAAGCAATTCTTTCAACGGCATGACTTTTACCTGGACGGAGAAATTCATATCTTCCTATTTTTAAATGCCAAAGATACAATAATGTAGATAACGAATACCACCGGCACTGCCAGCCAGCGAAGGAAGATGGCGGCGATGATCGCCAGCAGCACGAGGATGAGCTTTGGCATATTGCCGCGGATCGACGAATTGTTAAATTTCAACGCCATGAGCGGAAGCCTGCTGACCATCAGCCATGCAACCACTACGACCAGGAGGTACAACACCCATTTATTCAGCAGCGCCGATTCTACCGCCGGGCTGTGCGTATACCAGGAGATCAGGGGCAGGGAAGCGATCAGCAAACCCGCCGCCGGCACGGGCACGCCCTTGAATCCATATTGCTGCGTGTCGTCGATATTGAACCGCGCCAGCCGGTAGGCAGCCGCGCATGGGATGAGCAAAGCGGGCAACAGCCACAGCACCGATACATCCAGTCCGTTCGCATCTCTCGCCCAGCTCAGCCGCAGCAGTTGGTAAACGATCATACCCGGCGCAACCCCGAAACTAACGACATCGGCGAGCGAATCGAGCTCCTTTCCAAAAGGGCTCGTCGCTTTGAACAGCCGCGCCACCAACCCGTCCAGGAAATCCACGACCGCGGCGAGCCCGATAAAGATCGACGCCAGCTCCGTGCGTTCGGGCATGCCGATGAATTGGGCGCCGCTCCCGTCCGTCGCGTCGAGCGCGGTCACTCCATTTTGCAGGATCAGGATGACGGCGACACAGCCAAAGAACAAATTCAGCAGCGTGAACAGGTTCGGTATGATTTTCATGGCCGAAAATTAGGATTTTATTTACTTATTAACGTCAATTCATCAATCCCTCGATCTCGTCCGCCGTGATCGGCACTCCTTCCATCAGATCGACATTGCCGCCCGACCTGATCCACACATCGTTCTCGATCCGGATGCCGATCCCTTCTTCCGCCACATAGATGCCCGGTTCCACCGTCAGCACCATGCCCTCCTGCAGGGGCTCGACGCGCGGCCCCAGGTCATGCACGTCGATGCCCAGGTGATGCGAAACGCCGTGATACATATATTTCATATAGGCCGGACTTTCCGGCGTCTGGTCCCTCACTTCCGCCGCCGTCAGCAAACCCACGCCGATAAAGACCTCCGTCGCCTGTTCGCCCATTTTGCGATGGTAGTCCGCCAGGCTGATGCCGGGTTGCAGCATGTCTTTGGCAAACCGGTGCAGCGACAATACTGCATCGTACAATTCGCGTTGCCGCGCCGTGAAACGGCCGTTGACCGGCACCGTCCGGGTAAGGTCCGCGCTGTAACCGCCATAGGAAGCACCGAAATCCATCAACACCAGTTCCCCGCCCCGGCATTCGCCGTTGTTAGCGATATAATGAAGCGTTCTGGCCCGGTCCCCCGATGCGACGATACTTTCATATGCCGGACCTGTAGACCGCCGCGACAAAAAACCCCGCCATATTTCGGCTTCGATCTCGTATTCCATCACCCCTGGTTTGATGAAGGATAACAAATGCCGGAAGGTCTCACCCGTGATACCGGCCGCCGTCCGCATACATTCGATCTCGCGCGCCGTTTTGACCGCCCGCAGGTCGCGGAGGATCTTCGCGGACCGGCGGTACCGGTGCAACGGGAACCGCGCCTTCATTTCTTCGATATACCTGTACTGGCGCGTGAGCAGCGGCCCGCTGCGGCGATCATTCTCGTTCGTGCCCAGGTAGATAAAATCGGCCAGGTAGACCCATTGCTGCAACAGGACATCCAGACTGTCCAGCCAGATGACCGTTCCGATGCCCGATATCCTCTTTGCTTCGTCGGCCCTTAGCCGCCGGCCGTCCCATTTTTCCTTTTGCTCATTCGGCCGGACGAGAACCAGCACTTCGCGGTATCGTGGATCCGGGTGTCCGGGAAAAAGGATCACCAGGCTGTCTTCCTGCACGATCCCAGACAACCAGAAAAGGTCGCTGCTTTGGCGGAAGGGGTGGTACGCGTCACCGTTCGAAGGCATTTCATCGTTGCTCACAAAGATGGCGATGGCCCCCGGCTCCAGCGCGGCAACGAACCTGGCCCGGTTCTCCGCGAACAGGTCGGGCATTTCAGGGTAATATCTCATGTCAGGATTTTATCGGAAAAGTCAGCAGGAGAGCAAATTTATTGAATGATTATCAATTGGGCGTTTTATTCGGACGACATCAAACTAACGTTCGTTAGCCATTAGCAACATTCTAATCTACCCGGCCTCATTTTTGATAAAATCTATTTTCAGGCCCGTTTCCCGGCTTGCTATTGGAAAATTTAATTTTAGCTTTGTGACAAACAAACGATTGCCGCATATGTCAGTGCCTGTCATTACCCTCCCGACGGAAGGTCTTCGCCGGCTGGGTCTTCGTATCTCCGAAGCCATTCGCTACCAGTTGCCGCCGGAGGACCTTGTCCGGCATTGTCTCAGGAGAAAGGAAGGCGTACTCGGCGACAGCGGCGCGCTCGTGATCCGGACCGGCGCATTTACCGGCCGCAGCCCCAGGGACCGGTATATCGTCCGCGACGAAATTACGACCGCCACGGTCCACTGGAACGATTTCAACCAACCCATCGACCCGGCACATTTTCACAGGATCTTCACGGCGGCGACGAACTGGCTCAACCGGGCGCCGGAGCTTTTTGTCCGCGACTGCTATGTGTGCGCTGACCCCCGCTACCGGCAAAATATCCGCATCATCAACGAAACCCCCAGCGGAAACCTCTTTGCCTATAACATGTTCCTGCGCCCCGCGGAAGAAGAGCTCGACAATTTCCGGCCGGACTGGCAGATCCTGGCCGCCCCCGGCCTGGCGCTCAACCCGGCGGAATGCGGAACGCGGAGCGCCAACGCCGTGGCCATTTCTTTCCGCCACCGGCTCATCGTCCTTGCCGGCACTGCCTACACGGGCGAGATCAAAAAGGGCATCTTCAGCATCCTCAACTTCCTGCTGCCCCGCGAGCGCAACGTGTTAAGCATGCATTGCTCCGCCAACAAGGGGCCCAAGGGCGATACCGCCATCTTCTTCGGCCTGAGCGGGACCGGCAAGACCACCCTCAGTGCCGATCCCGATCGCAGGCTGATCGGGGACGACGAGCACGGCTGGTCCGATGACAATATCTTCAATTTCGAGGGTGGCTGTTACGCGAAATGCATCCACCTCCGCGAGGACAGGGAGCCCGATATCTATCAGGCCATCCGGCCCGGCGCCCTCGTCGAGAATGTCCGGTTCTTCCCCGGCACCGACCGCATCAATTTCGACGACTGTTCCGTCACCGAAAATACCCGGGTCTCCTACCCCCTGTCCTATATTTCCACGGCGCTGGAACCCTCCGTGGCCGCCCCACCCTCCAATATCTTTTTTCTTACCTGTGATGCCTACGGCGTCCTCCCGCCCATTTCACGGCTCAGCCCCGGACAAGCCATGTACCAGTTCATCTCCGGCTATACCGCGAAAGTAGCCGGGACCGAGACCGGCGTGACTGAGCCCCGGCCAACCTTCAGCGCGTGTTTCGGCGCTCCCTTCCTGCCGCTCCATCCGGCGCGCTACGCGGAACTGCTGGGGGAAAGGATCAAACGCCAGGGCGCAAAGGTTTGGCTGGTGAATACTGGTTGGTCCGGCGGACCCTACGGGCAAGGCAGCCGCATCCAGCTTTCCTTCACCCGCTCCATGATCACCGCTGCACTCGAAGGCGCACTGGATAAGGTTGAATATCAGCCGCATCCGGTCTTCGGGATGATGACCCCGTCAACCTGTCCCGGCGTAGCCGCCGAACTCCTCCACCCCCGCGGAACCTGGCCCTCCGGCGCCGCCTACGACGAGATGGCCGCCAACCTGGCCAGGTGGTTTACCGCAAATTTTGAGAAATATTCGGCGGACATCCGGTCCCCGGAAATACTGGCAGCAGCGCCAACGCGTTGCTGACTCCTGTGGCCGCACCGGCAAAAAATAAAAAAAACTTAACCAAAAAGCGCGGATTGTAAAATAAAATCCAGAACTTGGCGCACACAATTAATGACCGCAGTCTACGATTGTTTGCCAAAACTAACTCCATCATTCCCTTGATGGGGTTTTTTATTTCACCCGCCGAAGCTTCAGCGAAGGCGGGTTGCACCCCGAAGCTTCAGCGAAGG
>DATNBP010000120.1:0-13072 GCA_035572015.1 Puia sp.
TTGGCGTCGCAGCCCTGATCATCATCGCTGCGGGGGTCGCGTTGATCCGGCAAACCATTCGCGGCAAACGCCCCATGCAATATGAGACGGCGGTTGGAGAATATCGGAGGGTCGTATTGCCCGACGGGGCGACGATGGAACTGGAGCCCGGCACAACGGTCACTGTCGAAGCCGGGTATAACCGAACGGGTCGCTCGGTGATCCTGCTGGCGGGAGAAGCACATTTCAATGTCCTGCACAAGACGGACCAGCCCTTTACCGTCGAAATGAAACACGCGAGCGTCCGGGATATCGGAACGACGTTCACTGTGTCGCTCCGGGAAGACAGCATTTGCGTGAAGGTGTCGTCGGGAAAGATCGAGTTTATTCAGAAGCAAACCGGGCAAACCCAGGAAGTGGCGGCCGGCAGCAACCTCGTGTGGAACCCGGGCGAGCCGGTAAAAGTCACCGCTAACGCAGGACTGCTCCGCTTTGACAATGCACCCCTCTCACAGGTGGTGACCGCGCTGGGTCTGCAATTCGGGAAAAAAATCTTGTTGAACGATACTGCGCTTGCTGCCCGTCGACTGACAATCGATCTCGGCGGGGAGTCTTTCGACGCAGCGATAACAGTCATCTGCGCCTCGCTGAACCTGGACAGTAAGGCGGATAGCAGCGGATATGTCCTGCAGCAGCGGGTGACAAGGTAACATGGAATTGAACCGGACAGCTGCATATCGGGTGAACCTGCGCGGCCTGGCCATGGCCCTGCTGTGCATACTTATGTGCCTGTCCACCAGAAACCTTTTCGCCCAGAATGCGGGGGCGCAGGATTCAACCCCCAGGGTCACCCTGACCCTTATCGACCGCCCCTTTCCGGAGGCGCTGGCAGTCATCGAAACAAAAATACCTTATAAGTTCGCTTACAGCAGTGAATTGGCCCGGGGCCAACAGCGCCTGACCATCCGCGCCACCGCGATGCCGTTAACCGATTTTCTGCAGGCCTTGTTTCGGGGTACCGGGATCCGTTACCAATTCATCGGCGACCAAATCGTATTGCAGACCGGGCCGGCCGGCGGTCGCGTCACATTCAGCGGCTATGTCCGCGACGGCGGCACAGGAGAATCCCTCGTCGGAGCCAGCGTCTATGCTCCCGCAAAAGGTGTGGGCGCGATAAGCAACAACTATGGGTTTTATTCCCTGACTGTACCGGTAACCGACAGCGTGGAAGTAGTCGTTTCGTATGTGGGGTATGTTACCATGACGGTGCAGATGGCTACCCGGGACCGGGATCGCTCCTTTTCGCTGGCGCACAGTGCGGCGGTTGAAGCGATCGGCGCGCTCGTCCTGACAAAAGACCGGCGGGAGGACAATGTCCGGAAGAACCAGCCGGCGCTGGTGGACCTCCCGACCGACATGATCACCGCGGCCCCATCTGTTGACGGGAGCGGCGACATCATCGGATCGGTGGAAATGCTGCCGGGCGTCCAGGCTGGGATCGACGGCACCCCCGGCTATTTCGTGCGCGGCGGCAATGCCGGACAGAACCTCGTCCTGCTGGACGACGCGACGCTCTATAACCCGAGCCACATTTTTGGTCTTGTCGGGATCTTCAATCCGCCGACCGTCAAATATGCAAGCCTGCTTAAGGGCGGTTTCCCGGCCTCCTACGGCGATCACCTCAGTTCGGTGCTGGACGTTGTCATGAAAGACGGCAATACCCGGCAAACAGGTGGAACGCTGGAAGCAGGCACGATATCATCCGGCGCAACCTTGTTCGGGCCGCTTCAACCGGGAAAATCCTCCTATCTCATTTCCGGACGCCGAAGCACGACGGACCTCCTGCTCAAGCCTTTCCCGGACAGCAATTATTTCGCCAACTATTATTTCTATGATGTGAACGCCAAGCTAAACTTCGAATTGTCGCCGAAGGACCGGTTGCTGGCAAGTTTCTATACAGGCCGCGACAATAACGTCTATTCGAACGACACAGCATCGCTGCAAGGCATCCGGTACGGGATGAACTTCGGCAATACGGCGGCGACCCTTCGCTGGAACCATCAATATTCACCGAAACTCTTCGGCCACTCAACGGCGGAATACAACCACTACCATCAGTTCCTTTCGGCTACCCAGGAGGGTTATTTCGCACAGATCTATTCCGGCATCCGTGACGCGGATATCAAATCGGAATTGAACTGGTGGCTGTCGCCGGCCCATTCCATTGCCGCCGGAGCGGACTATCTGTACCAAACGGTTTACCCTTCCACGCTGTCGGGCCAGGTGCCGGCGACCGGGCCGCAGACTTCAATCGTCCCTTCAGGCATTCCGCCCCTAACATCCAGCCGGGTTGCGGCATACGCCAGCGACGCGATGCGGCTCGGAGACAGGTGGGAGATCACGGCAGGCATAAGGGCGCCCTGGTACCGGCAATCGGCAGCGCAGTATATCTACGCCGAGCCGCGGCTGTCGGTGCTCTATCTCATCGATGCCAACAGCAGCGTGAAACTGGCCTATAGCAACATGCACCAGTTCGTCAACCTCGTCCAAAGCTACAACTCCAGTTTCCCCGCCGAGGTTTGGATCGGCAGCAGCGCGCTCGTACGCCCGCAGGTCTCACAGGAGGTGACGGCGGGAGTCTACAGGAACTTCGAGGCGAACGCCATCCAAACCAGTCTGGAAATCTATTACAAGAAAATGGGCAACCAATTGCTGTTTGGCGGAAAGGATACGCAGGCGATCGACAATTCGATCGAAAAAGAACTGGTCTTTGGCAGGGGCTGGGATTATGGCGCGGAGCTACTCGTGCGAAAGAACCGCGGACGATGGACGGGCTGGCTGGCGTATACGCTCGCGTATGCGTACCAAAGGTTTGATTCGCTGAACGGGGGCGCAACCTTTCCTTTTGCCTATGACAGGCGGCAAATGCTGGACGTATCCACTGCCTACAGGCTGGGTCCGCACTGGAGGATCGCGGCGAATTTCCTGATCGCCAGCGGCCGGGCATTTTCACTTAGCCCGGACTCGTCGTTCATTTTAAATCCGGGGCCGGGGCGGGATCCGTTGTACGACAATCCGGGCCGCGGCCGCGGGCGCGGGCGGAACTCCAACCGGGGCGGTTCCTGGGACGTCGTCGCCAACAATTACCGGCTCAGCCCCTATAACAGGCTGGACTTATCCGCAGAATATGCCAAACGGCGCGTGGTTGGCCGCCATACGCTGGAGTCGGACTGGATAGTTTCTGTATACAATGTGTATGCACGGCCCAACAATTCATTGGTCTACCGGACTATCGATCCCGCTTCCGGGAAAGTGGTGGCGAAGCAGCTACCTCTCATCCCTGTTATCCCTAGCATTACATATATGTTTAAATTTTAATTTTTAAGGCGACTAGGACCACACATCGGTTTAAGTGTCATATGGGAGAACACCATACTTTATGAAAAGACATCGTTTCAAATTCAGATCCTTCCTTCTTCTTCTTTCAGCCGTTATCGGCCTGCTGATCCAATCGTGCAATAAATCCACCAGCAGGAGTTCGGCGGGGAGCGCGCATTTCGAAGTATTGCTGACGGATGATCCTTCGACCTATGATGCGGTAAACATCGACATTCAACAAGTTGAAATACTTGCTTCGGCTGATTCAAGCGCCGCCGACTCCGGGGCCGGCTCCGGTTGGCGCACCGTACCCCTTTTCCGGCCTGGTGTCTATAACCTCCTCGATTTCCGCAATGGAATGGATACTGTCCTCGGGGCGGTCGACATCCCGGCGGGTACCATCGCGCAAATCCGGTTGATCCTCGGCGATAGCAATACTGTGGTCGTGGGCGGCGAGTCCTATCCCATGAAAACACCTTCGGCCCAGCAATCGGGGCTGAAACTGCACCTTGACGCAACCCTGGCGGGCGGGATCGTCTACAAATTGTGGATCGACTTCGATGCCGCACGATCAATCGTGCAGACCGGCAATGGCAAGTTCCTGCTCAAGCCCGTCATCCGCGCCTACAGCGCCGCGATCGGCGGCAGCATCAAGGGGTACGTATTACCGGGCGCCGCAAAGCCGGAGGTACTTGCCATCCAGGGCGTTGATACCCTGATGGCACTACCGGATTCCGCAACCGGTTATTATTTCTTTGGCGGCGTCAATGCGGGCGCCTGGAACCTGTTGTTCCAACCCGCCGACACGACCTTCGCGGATTCGAGCTCAACCGTGACCGTCAGCACCGGTGTGGTAACAGATGCAGGGTCGATGACCTTGCGATCAAAATAAATTACCTATGAATGGCTCGTAGGTCCGCAGACAAAGACCTGCTGTTGTCTCCGGACCCTTTATAAATCCGATACTATGAAAAGATTGATCCCGATCCTTGCAATGACCGTGGGTCTGCTCCCTTTACAAGCGTATTGCCAGCTGAACAACGGCGGGCTTTACGCATTTTTTGGCGTAGATGCGGACACCCGCGCCAACTGGATGAAATACGGTATGGTTGCCGGCTCTGTCGGTTCCGACGATTGGTTCGCCCCCGCGGGAACCGGCACGAATGTGATCGACACCGCTAACGCCGCATTCTACCAGGCGTTGCTGCAGGCCGGGGCCAACCTCAACTTTAACAAACGGATGTCCGCTTTGCTGTATTCGAAGGTCAACGGCAAGCTCTGGCTGGACGCGGCGTATGGCCGCGATTTTGTGGCTGCCAGCAGTCTCAAGGACTCCACGACATTTACGATCGCGGCAAAGAACGGCGACAACCCCTCCAACTGGCTTGGCGGAGTTTCGAGCTTCCCGGACAAGAACGACCTGACGGACGTCTATGCGCATATGCGCCGGGATGGCCTGACCGTGCACGATTCGCTGTGGTTCTTCACCGCGGTTTCCACCTATGGTTTCAGGGGCTCGAGTTATTTCGACGTGGAACTGTACAAGAACAACTTTTCCTACAATCCGGTGACGGGCGTATTTGCGACGGCGGGGACCAGCGGCGGACACACCGAATGGTTGTTCGACCCGGCCGGGAATATCATCCAGACCGGCGACATGATCCTCGCGGTGAATTTCCAGCCTGGTCTCGTTCCGGTAGTGGACCTCCGCATCTGGGTCAGCCAAACGACGCTCAGCACGATCATCCCCGCATACTTCAACTTTACCGGCTCGTTTAACGGCGCCAGCGCGTCGCCCACGTACGGGTATGCCTCGATCGATTCAAAGGCAGGCACCACAGCCTGGGGCGCGGGCATTTCGAACTTTTCAGGCACGCTTGCGCAAGATACCACCTATGCCACACCCTGGGGGACTGCGGCCCCGACAGGGGGCACGAATTGGTCCAGCCAGTATATCACGCAGCAATTCATTGAGATCGGCCTCAACCTGACCCGGATCGGCGTCGATCCGGCCTTGTATTCCTCTACGCTGAGTCCTTGTCAGTCGCTGTTCTCGGACATATTTTTCAAGTCGCGGTCTTCCAATTCCTTTACCTCCAACATGCAGGATTTTGTGACGCCCCTTACGTTCCTGCGGACACCGGTCATGGACTACAACGTGATGGGTGATACGCTGCGTTGCAACCACCGGACGGCGACCATTTCGATTACCAACAACACGACTGCCGGTTATTATACCTGGGCAGCCCCCGGGGGCGGCGTGGCAGGCAGTAACTACGACAGCACTATGCTCAGCATCAACAAGGCAGGCATGTATATCGTCTCCGCATCTCCGGCGATCGGTTGCCCGGCCACCCGATCGGATACGATCGTGATCCCGATCGATACTTTCCCGCCGGTGGCTTCGGCCAATGCGGGTCTGGCTGGTAATATGCTCGCGCTGTACGGGGGGAACCCGGTTGCGAGCAACTACCCCACCCCGTTTGGAGGTTCGCAAGGCCTTTCCTACAGCTGGACCGGGGCCTCAGGCTTCACTTCCGTCCTGCAGAATCCGCTGACGGACACTGTTTGGGGGACCTACCTGCTCACGGTCACAGAAAAACGAAACGGCTGCACGGATACCGCTTCGACTTTTGTGAGTGAAGCGATGTTCATTGCCCTTTTCAGCAAC
The DNA here is from genome assembly GCA_035572015.1 of Puia sp. GTDB lineage: Bacteria > Bacteroidota > Bacteroidia > Chitinophagales > Chitinophagaceae > Puia. The sequence goes on from DATNBP010000120.1 coordinate 6,029, forward strand.
CAGCTGCGGGTAAGCGGGGCGTATGTGAACGGGGACGTCCGGCTCCAATGGACGGACCCGAATTCCGCGGGTGTAAAGGCTTATTCAATCGAGAAAGAAGCCGACGGTGCGTTTACCCCGATCGGCACCGTGGTGACGGGAATGCCGTTGGTATTTTCCGACGGACACCCCTCGACCGGAAATAATTTTTACCGGATCAAGGCGATGACCCGCTCCGGCGCTGAATACTATTCGACTGTGATCAGCGTGGCCGTGAGTGGCGCCGAGGGGTTCTATCTGGCCGGGACTACACTGGTCGCGAACCTGACTGCCGGCGCCCGCGGCGCACTTACCGTATACGACGTCCTGGGGCACGCATTGGCGCATCGGGACATCGTGCTGATCGCCGGAAACAATGAAATTCCGATAACCTGTCCGGGAAACGCTCAGCGCGCCGTCCGGGTCGTTAGCCTGTTCGTCGGCGGGAGGATGGCCTTTACCCAGGAAGTGCTTCTGCAGACGGACAGGTAGGGCGAGCGATCCGAGGTCGGGGGCGGCGGGAATCCCAACTTCTAACGTACTGATATGACAAACCCCCGGGATCCGGGGGTTTGTCTTGCGGCTATGACCGTTGTGTTATTTGCAGCAGCCGGGACATTCCGGGCAATGCGGGGGACAGGGGCAGTTGGGGCCGCATGTCGGATGGGATATCGTCATGGCGGCGACCGCCAGGTCCATCAGGTACAACATGATGAATGATTTTGTCGTGAATAATGTTTCGGACATTGCGGATTATGCGGTAAGATCAGGTGGTTTCCAGTGATTTTGATAATAGTCGGTAAGTTGATTCAGAGGCATAACCGCATATATTGTTCTCAAGGCCGGGAGGCCAAGGTCGAAGCGGATAAAAGGTTCAAAAATCACGGGCGCGCAAAGCGGACAGTCAAAACAACATGACGGGTGGTCCGGCCGCGCCGGCTTCCCGCCCTTTTTCTCCCGGTGGCAGTTTTCACACGCCGGCCCCTGACAATGGTCGGGCATAGGGGTAACAAGGCAAACCCGGTCGGGAGCGCATAAGCTGGATATCCGCGCGGCACCGATAAAAAGTGTCGCCAGGGGAAGCAGCAATACGATCGCCGAAATCCTGCGCATGCCTAAAGGTAACAAATTTTGCCGACTCATGGCATATGAATTGCTGCGCGATTGGTATGCAAAACCGCCGTTGTTTCCTGAAAAAAACCTTACAGGCCGGGCTGATAGCCGGTCTTGGCACAACCCTGCTGACCGGGTGCTCGGGCGGGGAGGGCGAAGAGAAAAAAGTTTCCCCTCCCGAGGATCTGATGCAGGAACACGGGCTCCTCAATCGCATCCTGCTGATCTACGATCACGAGCGTTTCCGGATGTCGGGCAACCTTCCACCGGACCTGCCTTCCCTCCAGGCCGCAGCGATGATCATCCGGCAATTTGTAGAAGACTATCACGAGAAGCAGGAAGAAAATTACCTTTTCACGCGATTCCGTCAGGCCAATCAACTGACCGATCTCGTCCAGACCTTGCTGCAGCAACACAATGCCGGACGCCGGATCACGGACGAATTGCTGACGCTCACCAGGGCCCCGGACCTGAACGACAGCGAGACAAAACGGCTCGACAATTTACTCATCCAGTTCAACACCATGTACCGGCCGCATGAGGCACGAGAAGACACGGTGCTATTCCCCGCATTCCGAAAGCTGGTGTCGAAACATGAATACGACTCACTGGGCGAGGAATTTGAAAAAAATGAACGGCAGCATTTCGGACAGGATGGGTTCGAGGTGATGGTCAACCGGGTCGCCGAAATTGAAAAACGTCTCGGCATCTATGACCTTAGCCAGTTCACGCCTGCCTGATCCTTTTCAGAATTTCCACAGATTCGCACTGTAGCATTACACCGCCGGCCTGTCGTCTCCCTCCACTTGAAGAAACTGCAACCATATCTTTTATTGCTTATCCAGCTCATGCAAGACCTGTTGAAGCTGTTTTTCCGCGTCGGGAAGCGTCTCGTGCTGCCCGGGTTTGGAGCAAAGGGAAATGTCCTGACGAGCATCCTGGCGCTCTTTTCCGAAAGTACTGGAGCCCTGATCAGATTCCGGCGCGACCTCCTGGACATGCCTTTTCCAACCTTGCAAATCCCGGCGCGCGCCCGTCTCGACGCCTGGTGGGCGATCGGCAAACGCTGGTTGCGCAAAGGCCTGGTGGCCGCTGCATGGGCGCTGTTCGTCCTCTCCTCCTTCGAGTGGACTTCGGTTCCCCCGTCGCCTCCTCCCCGTGTTGAGACCCTGGCGACTGTGCAGGAGATCCCGGGCGCCGACATTCCGGATACCCGAGAATGTCGGATCGGAGACCCCGATCGCCACTGTATTTTACCTTATGCTGTATCCCTGCGGATGCCGGCGTCCATCGTGCACCGCCCGATCAGGCGGCGCTGGTTGCAACTCGGCTATATGCGCATTTGATGTGGGAGCGGACCACCCCCATTCACTCCATTCTTAAACATCAAATGTCAATTTATCCATGATCAGACTTTTCGGCCTGTTCCTGCTTTTATTCAGCGAGCCGCTCCTGGCCCAATACTCCGTTACCTTCCATTTGTACAACGAGGAGAACCGGCAACCCGTGCGGGCCGTGACGCTTCTTATCCTGCCTGAAAAACGGCATACCCTGTCGGACTCCGCCGGACGCGCGGCCTTTGCCGGACTTCAGGCGGGCCGACACCAGGTCAGCATTTCCTCCATTGGGTACAAAGACCGGCAAATCCGGATTTTTTTGTCCGCGCCCGATACGGATCTCAGCATCTCGTTGGATCCGCTCGTCGAAACGATGCAGGACGTCGTCATCTCATCGACCCGGTCCAACCGGCTTCTGAAGAACACCCCTGTTACCGTACAGGTTGTCGACAGGGAAGATATCGAAGAAGGCACCGCGGAGTCCCCTGCGAATATCCGCGAATTGCTCACAGAACTGTCGGGGACGCAAGTCCAGCAGACCTCGCCTGTCTCCGGCAATGTCAGCATCCGGCTCCAGGGACTGGACGGCCGGTATACGCAGCTGTTAAAAGACGGTTTCCCGCTGTACGGTGGATTTTCGGGCAGCCTGAGCATTCTCCAGGTTCCGCCGCTCGACCTCCGGCAAGTCGAGGTCATCAAAGGCGCGGGCTCCGCGCTGTACGGAGGCGACGCGATCGCCGGCATCATCAACCTGATCAGCCGGGTGCCGGATACCACGATGCACCTCGACGGTATCGTCAATCAAACCGATCGCGGCGAATCGGATCTCGGCGGTTATTACAGCCATCGGGGCAAATACAGCGGCTTCTCGGTCACGGCCTCCGCCAGCCGTCTGACCCCGTTCGATGTTAACAAGGATGGATTCACCGATATCCCCAAGGTCAGACAGGGCAGCGTGGCTCCGGCCATGTATTGGTATCCCGACGACAGCACGACCATCCGGCTGGGGTTAACCGCTTTTTCCGAAGACCGGACCGGCGGAGATCTGCTGGCAGTTCGCCATGGCCCCGACAGCCTGCATCCATTCCTGCAATCCAACCACAGCGATCGGGACTATTATCAATTGTCCGTTGACCGGAGATTGCCTGGCCTGCAAAAGTTGATTTTTAAAAACTCTACCGCTTATTTCTATCGGAGCATCTCGCAGCGCATTGCCGATTCAGGTTTCAGTTTTGGCGGATCGGAGATCTCCTCCTTCACGGAAGCCAGCTATTCGAAGAACAGCGGCGATCACGAACTGGTGACGGGTTTGGGCCTTGTCACCGATCAGTTCCGGCCCGACCCGCGGCATGCCGCCCTTGGCTACACGCATGTCACACCCGGTCTTTTTATCCAGGACGACTGGACCCTGGCAAAGTCTTTCACCGTCGAGGCGGGTGCGCGCGGGGACTGGGAACATACACTTTATTTTCTGCCCCGCCTGGCTGTCCTGTACCGGCCAGTACGGGCACTGACCATCCGGTTGGGAGGCGGTCTGGCCTACAAGCTGCCTACGGTCTTCGATGCCGCCGATGAAGAGGAGGCTTATCAACAGGTCTACCCTATCGCCGCGGGTGTAAAGACCGAGCGGTCGGCAAGCGGGAATCTTTCCCTCAATTACAAGGGCACGATCGGTGACGATATCGGTTTTACTGTTGATCAGAATTTCTACTATACCCGGCTGATCAGCGCCCTCGTCGAACAGGAGGACAGCCTTCTTCCGGGAGGGGTATATTTTGTCAATGCAACCGGCCCGGTTGTCTCGCAGGGATCCGAGACTGTGGCGCAGTTCTCGCTCGATGCCCTTACCCTGCACCTGGGCTATACCTTCTCCGATACCCGGCGCGTCTATCTTCCGGGTAAACCACCGCTTCCACTAACTCCTCGCAACCGGTTTGTCGGCACACTCGGCTATGAGCCCGGTCCGCACTGGAAGCTTGCGGCTGAGGGATTCTATACCAGCACTCATACCCTTGACAACGGCATTGTCACCCGGCCCTTTTGGACCTTCGATATCAGCGTGCAGCGCGGTTGGGGGAGATATGCGCTGCTGTTGAATATCGAGAACATCGGAGATACGCGACAGAGCAGGTTCGGGCCATTGTATGCGGGAACCGTGCAGCGCCCCGTCTTCAGCGAGGTCTACGCCCCATTGGACGGCCGGGTGATCAGCCTGGCATTCAGGTATAGCCGGTGAACAGGTAAATTGTCTATATTCGGTAAAACCTCTACGATGCAAAAGATTAAAATTGCCTACTGGATCGTCACCGCGATCTTTGCCGCCTTCATGGCTATGTCGGGATTTTTCGACGCGATTTCAACCCCGGACGCGCTGAAGGTTTTCAAGGACCTCGAACTGCCGGCCTACCTTTCTCCATTCCTGGGTGTGGCAAAATTGCTGGGAGCAATCGCCATCATCGTCCCGGGATTCCCTCGACTCAAAGAATGGGCTTATGCGGGGCTTTTCTTTGACCTGCTGGGGGCCACGTATTGCAGTATCGCTTCCGGCCATCCTGCCGCCCAGGCGACGTTCATGCTTCTGCCTTTGGCGTTCCTTTTCGTTTCTTACGGTTTGTATCATCGTAAGGCGCGACGGGCCGCGTAACGCCGGTGGGTTAATGAATGCTTTATGAATGTTTGAATGCTTTATGAGGATATGAATACAGTATGAATGTTTGAATACTTTATGAGTTCCTGAATACTTTATGGATGCCTGATTTCTTAATAAAGAATACTCAAAAATACTGAAATAATTTTTCCATTACTAAATAATTTAGTATTTTTAGGATATGGAAGGGTTACAGAAGGAAATCATGCAGCAGTTGCAGCAGGAGATCCTGCTACGGCAGGGGTTTCGCCCGCCCACGCCCGCCGAGATCGATGTCGGGTTGGGTTTGGTCGCAAACGCATTTCCGCAGCGGATATTTCCAACGGGTGCCATTCATGAGTTGGTGAGCGATGGGGACGGTTCTGCAGCGGCTTCGGCCGCCTTTGTCGCCACCCTCACAGGACGCCTGATGGTGAGAGGGGGTGCCTGTATTTGGATCGGGCGGGATCGGGCAATTTTCCCGCCAGGCCTTGCCGCATTTGGCGTGGACGCCGACAAAGTCATATTTATCCGGGCGCGGCGTGATAAGGAGTTATTGTGGATCATGGAAGAAGCATTGAAATCGGAGGGATTATCCGCGGTGGTGGGCGAGATTCGGGACGTCGGTCTCATCGCTTCGAGAAGATTGCAATTAGCCGTCGAGCAAAGCCGCGTTACGGGCTTTTTGCTACGAGATTCGCCGCGGAACCGGAACCCGATCGCCACGGTGGCCCGGTGGCGGATAACCCCGGCTGCGAGCGAAATTGGTGAACTCCCCGGAGTAGGACATTGCAGATGGAATGTTGAATTACTGAGGGTCAGGAACGGGCAACCGGGTAATTGGATACTGGAGTGGCAGGCAGGCCACTTCAGAATGGTATTTCCTGCGATCCAGACTATGCGCCCAGGGTGGGCACGACAGACAGGCTAACCAAGGCATGGATGGAGCGAAACGATATTGTTCCATATGGTTTCCTGATCTGCTGACCGACCAGGTTTCCGCCGCGCGACCGGAGTTGCGTGAAAGGCCTTTGGTGCTCACTATCCCGGATCGTGGAAAGAAATTGATCACCGCGGCCAATCATGCCGCCCGGCTCGAAGGGATCCAAAATGGTATGGTTGTCGCAGATGCCCGGGTCCTATGCCCCACCCTTGAAATTGTCGATGAGCGGCCGGCACAGGCGGCAAAACTGCTTCGCTCCATCGCAATTTGGACCACCTGGTACACACCGGTCAGCGCCATCGATGCGCCGGACGGCTTGCTGGCCGACATTACCGGTTGTGCTCATTTGTGGGGTGGCGAAGGGCCTTATCTTCAGGACATCCGCTGCCGTCTGAAGGCCAAAGGATATACCGTGCGTTGCGCGATTGCCGATACCGTTGGCGCCGCCTGGGCGGTGTCAAGGTTCGGGTCTGCAGGTATCATTCCGCCCGGCGAACATCCCACGACGCTTCTGCCCTATTCCCTTGCCGCGCTGCGCATAGACAACGAACTGTTGGGGAAACTGGAACGGCTTGGGCTCAGGACGATCGGGCAAATCGCGGGCATGCCGAGAAGAGCGCTGGAGCGCCGTTGCGGATCCGGATTGCTCCATCGTCTCGATCAGGCGACAGGGATCGAAACCGAGCTGCTCCAACCTGTCGTGCCAGTCTTTCCCTTCCAGGAACGACTGCCCTGTCTGGAACCTATATGCACAGCAGCGGGCATAGCAATCGCCCTGCGCAATTTGCTAGATACGATTTGCAGTCGCTTGCAGGAACAGGGAAAGGGTCTTCGCCTGGCCCTTTTCAAGGGCTATCGCCTCGACGGAAAAGTCGTCTCCGTTCAGATCGGCACTAATCGAGGTTCCAACAATCCAGCCCATTTGTTCAAACTGTTCGAAGAAAAAATTTGCCTTCTCGAACCGGATCCGGGCATCGAGTTATTTATACTCGAAGCACCTAAAGTGG
>DATNBP010000121.1:0-6029 GCA_035572015.1 Puia sp.
TTCCGATTCATTCTTGTTCATGGCGTAAGTCGTTTATCCAGCCGATCAGCGAAATAACAAACACGATCGCCCCGCCGGCAGCGATCAGCCAGGTGGCGATAAGGCCCCAGCCAATAAAGCTCAGGCCGATAGCCATAAAGAAGGGCCAGTAAGTGGGTTCCGGCAACCGGGCGGGCTTTGCGGGAAATCTTTCGACGGGCGGCGGCAATTCGCCCGCAGGTTCCGACGAAGGGAGTGCCCCGGTTCGTTCGGGCTGCGGCAGGGAATGATGTTCAGGTGTCATGTAAAGTAATTTATATTGAAACGGTGGCAACGGTTTCCTTTCGCGACAACCATTGGAGTAACAGGCCCATCGAGGCCGTCAGGTAGACTACACAGCAAGGTATCCACATGATCATTCCCCCCGTCTGTTGATCCGTCATCGACACGCCGCGGAAGGTCCCCGGATGCGCAAAGGTGATGAGGAGGCCAAGCAGGGAACAACAGATGCATGCCGAGGCCAGGTACAGGACCCCGCGGAGCGGGGGGAGCCGGTAGCTTGCGTAGGGCGTGACCACGGGCCAGCAGAAAAGGAATCCGGCCGCCAGCAGGCTTCCGTCGTGCAACAACGGAATCGCGCGGGACACGGATATCCACGGCCCCGCTAAGGCAGCCGTGGCGTTGCCGTGCAAAAACAGAGCGGGGGCGAGCGGAGCGCAGGATAGGATGCCGGTACCCGGGCCTGCGGTGGCATTATACCAGGCGGGGATGTGCCACAACCACATCACCAGGATCCCGGAAAGCCAGGCCACGACCGGCATGCGCGCGGTCAGCCGCGAGAGGCCCGCAAGCCGGCTGCCGGGGAAATTTTTTGCCGGGATTGCCATCGCCAGCAGCGGCGCGGCCAGCAGCAGGAGCGTTGTATGGCGTAACATATGATCGCTGAATGGCAAACGGCTATCCAGCGCCGGTAGCGGGACGGCCACGCAGGCCGCGAGGATGAGAAAGCCAAGAATGAAGGACAGCATACGCATAACAGGAAGTTTAATTCAAATACTTGAAAATTGCGGTAGCACATAGACCACCGTAAAGACGAAGAGCCAGACCACATCGACGAAATGCCAGTACGGGGCGATCGTTCGGATGGCGCTCCTCGAATCCCCCAAAAAGGCCAGGATAAGGACGATCAGCAGGATGATCAGGCCAATCACCACGTGCAGCCCGTGAAAGCCGGTCAGCGTATAAAAACTGGCCCCGAACACACTCCCGTTCATAGTGATATTGTCCCCGATCAGCCGGCCGTATTCCGTGCCCTGCCCGGCAAGGAAGACGGCGCCCAGCACGATCGTGACGATCAGCCAGGCTTTCAGTGCGGCGGGCTTCCCCCGGGAATATCCCATTTCTGCAAAATGCAGCGTAAAGCTGCTGGCGATCAGGACGACCGTATACACCCCGGCGGACCGGATGTCCAACCGGCTGAGTTCCCGCGGCGCAAAGCCGGCGTTATAGGCCATGTAGATGAAACTCATGATCAGACAGAGAAAGAAAAATGCCTCGGTATAGATCACCAAATGGATCATGCTCGTATTCTCGGATCTTCTCATGGTTCGATTTCTTTTTGGCTGACGGCCGCTCCGCCGTCAAGTCCGGATTGTTTCATTTCCCACCACGCCCGGTAGCCCCTGGCCGCCGGCAGTTCTTCGAAATTTTTCAACGGGGGAGGGGAGGTCCTTGTTGCCCACTCCAGCGTATAGGCATTCCAGGGATCGGTCCCCGCCGGTTTGCCGGATCGCCCGTATCGCCAGATGATATAGACGAGCACCAGTCCCGAAACGCCCATCAGCATCGCACCTGCCGTCGACACGAAGTTCAGGGTGCCGTACCAGGGCAGATTCGGATAGGTATACACTCTCCGTGGCAAACCGATCATTCCCAGTATGTGCTGGACAAAAAAAGTGAAGTTGAAGCCGATCGTAAAAAGCCAAAAGAACCACTTGCCGGCGCGTTCGTCGATCAGGCGACCCGTTATTTTCGGGAACCAATAGAACAGTCCCGCCAGCAGGCCGGAAATAGTCCCCCCGATAAAGACGTAGTGCAGGTGTGCCACCACGTAATAAGTATCGGTCAACTGCCAGTCGATGGGAAAAATGGCGAAAGCGATGCCCGTCACGCCTCCGATCGTAAACTCGATCAGGAACGCGATGGCGAACATCATGGACGTGGTGAACCGGATCTTCCCGCCATGGATCGTGCCCAGCCAGTTAAATATCTTTACGCCGGTGGGAATGCCGATCAGCATACTGGCCGCTGAAAAGAATGAATTGGCGACATTGCCCATCCCGACCGCGAACATGTGGTGGGCCCAGACCCCGAACGCCAACAATGCAATCGCCACGCTGGAAGCGGCGACAAAGGCATAGCCGAATATCGGCTTTCGGGAAAATACCTGAAAGACCTCCGACAGCATGCCGAACGCCGGGAGGATGACGATGTATACTTCCGGATGACCGAAGATCCAGAAGAGGTGCTGCCATAGCAGCGCAGAACCGCCGGCCGCCGTGTTGAAAAAATGCGCGTTGAGTTCCCGGTCCAGCAACAGCAACGCCAGCGCCGCATTCAGGGAGGGAAAGGCCGCCAGCAGGAGGAAGGAATTGACGAAGACCATCCACACGAATAATGGCAACTGGTTCAATTTCATTCCCGGGATGCGGTAATGCAGCACCGTCACGATGATATTGATCGAGGTGGCCACGCTGCCGATGCCGGAGATCAGCAAGCCCATGGAGAAGTAGTCGATCCCCTTGTGAAAGGAATAGTTCTTTTCATTCAAGGGTGCATAATTGAACCATCCGGCGTCCGGCGCACCGCCTGCCAGGAAGCTAAAGTACAGCAGCAGGCCGCCGAACAGGGTCATCCAGAATCCGAACGCATTGAGCCGGGGGAAGGCCATTTCGTTCGCGCCGATCATCAGGGGAACGAAATATACCGAAAAGCCAAAGATCGCGGGCATGGCCACAAAAAAGATCATGGTCGTCCCGTGCATGGTGAAGAACTGGTTGAAGGTCTCCGGCGGTAAGAAATGATTCAGGGGAACCGCCAGTTGCACCCGGATCAACAGCGCAAGCGCGCCGCCGATGACAAAAAAGAGCAGGGACATGACCAGGTACATGATGCCGATCAGCTTGTGATCGACCGCACATATCCATTGCAGCAGTCCCTGTTCCGTCTCCACACCGAGTCCCGGAAACGGTGATGCAGGTTCTGGTATTTTGATAGTTGCTCCCATGGTAAGCGGCTTATTTCAATTGTTCCAGGTAATGCGCCAGCGCCAAAACGGAGTCTTTGGCAAACAAGAATTCCGGCATATAGGCCCCGTGCTTGATCTCTTGCGGATGGTCGATCCAGTCGGCCAGGTTTCGTTCATTGGTGCTCAACATGCCGGTCAATAAGGTCGGCCTGCTTCCGACATGAGTCAGGTCCGGTCCGGCGACGCCCGCGGCAGGCGTACCCGCCACACGATGGCAGTTGGCGCAGGACCTGGTTTGAAACAGCATTTCCCCCGCCCGGGCCAGGTCATCTTTCGGCGGCGAGGCGTCAACCGCATTGGAATCCAGCCACCGGGAGAAGTCTTCCGGACTCTGGGCGACAACGTGGATGCGCATCCAGGCGTGTTGTTCGCCGCAGAATTCGCTGCAAGCTCCGATATAATCCCCCGGCTTGTTGATCGTCAACCAGAGATAGTTCTTCTTGCCCGGCACCAGGTCCATCTTGTTTCCCAGTTGCGGCACCCACCAATCGTGCACCACGTCCGCGCTTCGCAGTTCCATCAGCAATTCCTTGCCTACCGGCAGGTGGACCACATTAGCGGCGACCACATGGCTTCCCGGATAGTCCGCTTCCCACCAGAACTGATGCCCGGTGATCACGATATCCGGCGGACGGGTGGGGTTGGAGGACGGCATGACCGCATTTCCGACGGTGAACGCCTCATAAAAAAACCAAGCCAGCACCAAAGTGGGGACGCCGATCATCATAATTTCCACCGTCCGGTTACCGCTTTTGGGGGAGCCCTCGCTATTGTCACCATGCCGGCGCCGGTACCGGATCGAGAACCAGGCCGCCAACACGATCACCAGCAGCAGCACCAGTGCCGCGACAATATTGAAATGGTTGAATAGATGGTTGATCCTTTCGGCCTGAATAGACGCAGGATCCTCGACAGCCTGAAGGAGGACAATATGGAAGGGTTGTGGCAATGGAAAGCAGATGGACAACTAATTATGCAAAAATTATTCCCCGTCCGGAAATGTGGCGGGTTTACCGGCTCATTATCCTGACCGCGTTGTCGTGATACAATTTCCGCAGCGTCTCTTCCGACAGGTCCAGGCCGTACAGTGGCCAGTGATAGTTGAGCAGCCACCGGACGTAAAAATGTTCATCGCTGGTTTCCAGGATGCGGAAGGTCGCCCGGTACATTTCCGGAGAAGGACCCATATCAGTGCCGTACACTAACCTTCCGGAATATTTTTCGATAAATGCCTTCGAGTAGCGCGGCACCGGGGCAATTTCACCATACCGCGCGGCAATGTCGGCGTAAAGGTTCGGGTATGCATCCAGCAGTCTGCCAAGTGCGCTCAGATCAGAGCAGCAGTTGGCCAGGTGACACGCAATGAAAATCGTGCGGGGATTGTCCCGGACGGCATGCTCCAGGGTGGAAATAAGTTGGTCATGACCCAGGACGCCTTTCTTCGACATATCCACCTTCCAGGTGGCGGCATTCATCAATCCGTCGTTGGCCGAATCGGGCGGAAGATACATCCAGGCATCTTCAGCGACATGAATGCTCACCGGCATATGCAATTCGGCACACTTTTCCAATAATGGCCTCATGCGGGGGTCATCGATGTGCAGGCCATAACCCGGCACCGGCCGGGAATACAGTTCTCCCAATCCTTTGTCGCCGAGTTCGCCGACGCCGACGGCCCCTTCCCGGTGGCACCGCTCCAATTCCGCGACTGCAAGAGCTTGCCAACCCGGTTTTTCATAGCCGGAATAGTCAAAGCCGCACCAAATCGCAAACCTGTCTTTGTACCGCGCATATTTCTTAACAATGGAATCAAACCTTTTGCCCGTTGAATAGCTCAGTATCATCGTCTTTTCGATCCCTGCGGAATCCATCATCCGGACCCACTGATCCACATCATCGGCATCCGATCCGACATAGTCGTGGGAATGGAGATCTATCGCGGGGTATCTCGCCTTCTCTACCTTCGTCTCGGGAACTTTGTAGATCGAAACGGGATGGTAGGCGCTCAGCTTCAACTCGTTTGCTTCCTGGCACCTGGAGGCCTCGCCGGCAAGGACCATTAAAGTGGTTATGGATAAAATGAGATTCAAAGCTTCGATGACTATTTTATCCGGAAAAGATATTGATTTTTTTGTAATTTATAGTCCACCCCAAACCTGCCGGTGGCATAGAATTTGGTACATTGTGCTGGCTCATCCTGGCCGTGTCGATCCTGCAATCCATGAATCACCGCTTTTTAGTATGCTAAAAAAGGCTTTCATCTTTACAGTGATATTGACAGGGTTGTGCACGTTGCTATACGGGCAACCACTTACATTTTCACCTTCTGCGCTTCCTGACGCCCAATACGGGGCAGCCTATGCCAGTCAAACCCTTACGGTGACAGGCGGCACCGCGCCGTATACTTTTACCGTCTCGGCCGGAAATCTGCCACCGGGCATGTCGCTGTCGGGCAATGGCGTCATCTCCGGAACGCCAACGTCGGCGGGATCCTATTCGTTTACGGTGACGACCCAGGACAGCTCGTCGCCAAGCCCTGACTCGGCTGACCAGCCCTATTCGCTAACCGTCGATCCGGCCGTACTGACAGTGACCGCAGCCGATGCCAGCATGACCTACGGCGGCGCAGAACCGGCGCTGACCGTTTCTTATAGCGGCTTTGTCAACGGCGACAATGCGGCCAGCCTGACGACCGCTCCCACCGCTTCCAGTACTGCTACCGCTTCTTCTCCGGCCGGTACTT
>DATNBP010000122.1:0-17718 GCA_035572015.1 Puia sp.
TCTCCGATCTCGTCCAGGAAAAGCGTGCCGCTGTTCGCCTGTTCGAATTTGCCGATCCGCTGCTTTACCGCGGAGGTAAAACTGCCCTTCTCGTGACCGAATAGCTCGCTCTCGATCAGTTCGCTCGGGATGGCCGCGCAATTGACTTCGATCAGCGGGCCGCCGGCCCTGTTGCTCTTTTCATGCACCCAGCGCGCAACCAACTCCTTCCCTACCCCATTTTCACCTGTAACGAGGATCCGCGCTTCTGTAGGCGCCACCTTTTCAATCGTCTCCTTGATCTTATGGATGGGAGCGGATGCACCGACCATTTCCTGGACTTTGCTGAATTTCCGCTTCAAAACTTTGGTTTCCGCCACCAGCGTGGTCTTGTCCATGGCATTCCGGATCGTGATGAGCAGGCGGTTCAGGTCGGGCGGTTTGGAAATGTAATCATACGCGCCCTTTTTGACCGCTTCCACCGCGGTTTCGATCGTACCGTGGCCGGAGATCATGATGATGGGAATATCGGGTACGGCCTCCTTCGCCTTTTCAAGGAATTCGATGCCGTCGATCTTCGGCATTTTGATGTCGCAAAGGATGACGTCGTATTCCTTTTCCCTGACCTTCTTGAGCCCGTCTTCGCCGTCGCCCGCCTCGTCGATCTTGTAGCCTTCGTAGGAAAGAATTTCGCTCAGTGTCTTACGGATCGCCTTTTCGTCGTCAATGATGAGGATGTTCGACATAAGTTTCAAATTTACGGAAAAATCCAGTCCGGGCGGCGCGCCGGCGGAAGTCGCCGCCGGACAACGTACATCCCATCGGGAGGTGCTTGAAATATTAATTGCCGCGAATTCGCACCAATTAAGAAAAATAGTGCGCCGAACGGGAAACGCCATTGCCACAGTTAAACAAAGCTTTTTTATGGATTAGCCTGCCGCGCGCCATCCTTTCCCGGAAAATCTCCGGCGCACGGCTGAACTTCACCGCCTGGGCCGCGGGGCATAAGGTAGCGTTGGGACCGGCCGCTGCGCGAAAACTCCGGGCTCAGCCCCTGGTGTCGGGTGGATTCGACCACGGGCGTTGTGGCAGCTCCAGAATACGACTTCAGAACCAATGAGTTACGAACGTCGAGAAAATAGCGCAACCGCTTGCAAATTCATGTCGCGCTGCTTATCTTAGTGGTGTCCAATATTGATGTGAAACAAATCTAATCACTATCCAAAATGTTCCCTATGAGAAAGCAAGAGATAGATCTTCGCCCCATCCCCGCGGGCAAGTTATTATTCCGGTTAACGCTTTTGGGTTGTCTGCTGCTAGGCTGTATGTATGGGTTCCTGGTGCTGCTCAATACGGCGTTTGCGGCCATACAGTAGAACAATTGCTTGATGTATCGATAAAAAAACCCGCCGCCGGCGGGTTTTTGCTATTTGTTAAGGTACATCACCTCTTTAACCAACTTTACTGTCCGGGTCACGTCCGGAAGCGCCAACGCAACCAGGTTGGGTGCATAATGAAGCGGAGCGTCGGCCGACGTAATGCGCCGGATCGGAGCGTCCAGGTAATCGAAACCTTCCTTCTGGATCCGATAGCTAAGTTCCGATGAGACGGAGGCGAACGGCCATTGTTCTTCCACGATCACGAGCCGGTTGGTCTTCTTCACGCTCTCCAGAACGGTCATCCAATCGAGCGGCCGGATGGTTCGCAGATCGATGACCTCGGCGCTGATGCCCTCTTTTTCCAATTCTCCGGCCGCGCCCAGGGCGATCTTCATCATCTTGTTATAGGAAACGATGGTCACGTTGTCCCCCTGCTTTTTGACGTCGGCCTTGCCGAGCTCGATATAATATTCTTCTTCGGGCACTTCGCTCTTGTCGCCATAACTGGTCTCGCTCTCCATGAAAATGACGGGGTCCTCTTCATAGCGGATCGCCTGCTTCAACAGTCCCTTCGCATCATACCCGTTACTCGGGGATACGACCTTGATACCCGGGATATTCGCGTAGTAGCTTTCGAATGCGGTGGAGTGTTGTGCGCCCAACTGACCCGCCGAGCCGTTGGGTCCGCGGAATACGATCGGGCATCCGACCTGGCCGCCGGACATGGCGAGCATTTTCGAGGCGGTATTGAGAATCTGGTCGAGCGCAAGGACCGCAAAGTTCCAGGTCATGAATTCGACGATTGGCCGGAGGCCGTTTTGTGCGGCCCCGACACCCACCGCGGTAAAGCCGAGCTCGGATATCGGCGTGTCGATCACGCGCTTGGGACCGAACTCATCCAGCATCCCCTGGCTTACCTTGTAGGCCCCATTGTACTCAGCCACTTCCTCCCCCATCAGAAACACCCGATCATCCCGCCGCATCTCTTCATTCATGGCCTCACGGAGCGCTTCCCGGAAAGCGATAGTTCTCATATTGAATGTTTTAATTCGAGCCGCAAAAATATCCCAATTCATCCTATCACCCAAAGAATTAATATCTGGGTTACAATTTATTAATATTTTATATATAACTTCGGCGACACCAAAACACCAAATCATGAAAAAGTTGTTGTTGCCCGCTCTCCTGCTGACCGTTCTGAGCAGCACCGCCCTCCGCGTGGCTCCGGGAACGCTGACCCCCGACGAACGAAAATATGCCATCGACTACTTTGAAAAGACAAAGGCAAGACTCCTGCAGGATGTCAAAGGCCTGAGTGAAGAGCAGCTCAACTGGAAGGCGGACAGTTCCCGCTGGTCGGTCTATCAATGTACCGAACATATCGCCCTCGCGGAGACCATGCTCTGGCACTATGTCCAGAATCAGAATCAGGGGCCGGCCACGCCGGAAAAACGCGCCCAGGTCAAAGTAACACCAGATCAATTGGTCGCCATGCTGACCGACCGGTCCCATAAATTCCATGCCCCCGCAGACCTGGTCCCGGCAAAGCAGTTCGAGGATGAGCAGGCCGCGCTGGCCGCATTTGTCTCCCGCCGCGATTCGACCATCGACTACATCAGGACGACGCAGGACGAACTCAAGGACCACTTCATCATGGCGCCTTTCGGAACGGCGGACTGTTATGAAGGCCTCATCTTCCTCGCCGCACATTGCGCACGCCATACGTTGCAGATCGAAGAAGTGATGGCTACGCCAGGTTTTCCGAAACAATGATCCCAGGGTTTCGAAGCAATGCCCCCGGGATGTCGAAGCGATGATCCATTGATCTCCATTCCGCAGTACCATGAAGCCTATCATACAGAACCTTGACATGATCATTCTGAATTATTACCGTCGCCTGGCAGCGTTGCCGCCGGAACGGTATGCGGAAAAGCCGCGACCCGAAAAATGGAGCAAGCAGGAAATCCTTGGGCACCTGGTTGACTCGGCGCAGAATAACATTCGCCGGTTTATCGTCGCGCAGTATGAAGATAACCCGGTCATCCAATATGCACAGGACAGTTGGGTGGCGTTCGCGAATTACCCGGACTATCCGCTGGAGGACCTTTTGACATTGTGGGAGCTCCTCAACCGGCATATCGTCATCGTGCTGAAGGCCACGAGCCCTGAGGCGGCGCAGCGTCTTTGCAGGATGGGAGGACAGCCGCAGACGCTGGAATGGGTTGCGGCCGACTATTGCAATCACCTGTTGCATCACCTGCATCAGATACTTGATCTGGATCCGATCGCGTACCCGTAGGCATCAGGGCCGTCCCCGAGCGGGATCGCGGGGGGCGTTGCTTCAAAGCGTCCCCGAGCGGGAGGCTGCTGCCTCAGGCTTCTTCGAATGTCAGCATGAAACTCGTCCCCTCTCCCACCTGCGAGCTGACGTCGATGCCGGCGCGGTGCGATTGCAGAATATTCCAGGTAGCGGCGAGACCAAGTCCGAAGCCATTGGCCTTGGAAGTGAAATAAGGCTCAAAAATGCGGGAAATATTTTCTTCAGGAATGCCGCCGCCGTTGTCGTTGATGTACATCCGGTAGTGCCCGTCGTCTTTCCGGATCGAAATCGTGATGACGCCGGATTGGGCGGGGACCGCCTCGACGGCGTTGATGAGGATGTTCAGCAAGGCGATCTTGAGTTTTTCGCGGTCGGCCATAACGAATGCCGTCTGGTCAGGAAAGGCGAGGTCCAGTTTGATACTCTTCAACGATATCCGATCCGACGCCGCGGCGAGCGTGGACTGGATAATATCCTGCAGCCCCGCCCGCTGGAGAGATATCTCGGCAGGTCTGGAAAGATCCAGCAATTCGGAGATGAGGCTGTCGATCCGGGCGCAATTCCTGGCGATAATGTCCAGAAAAATATTCGCGTCTTCGCTGTTCAGCTCCGGTTTGAGTTGCTCGACGGAAAGATTGATGTTCGTAAGCGGGTTCCTGACCTCATGGGCAAGCGTACGGAGAAGCGTCGCCGTGGACCGCAGCTTCTCGATCTGGAACGTCGCCCGCTCAATGCGCTTGAGATTGGTGATATCGTGGATAATACCCTGAAAATAATGTTCGCCCGAGGGATAACTCTCGCGCGACATCGACAGGATGCAATTCTTCCGCTCCTTGTTCCGTGTGAGCAGCTCCACCTCGAGATCTTCCACTCCGCCCGCTGCCACGAGCGTGTCCCTCAACTGTGCAGCAGCTTCTTTCCGCGCAAGGAGGTTAAAAAGGCTGAGCCGGAGTATCTCGTCCTTATTATACTTGAAAAGTTCGCACGTCGCCCCGTTGACATCCCGGAAAACAAGGTCCTCGCCTGTTACGAATACGGAATCTTTCGACCGTTCGAACATGTTCCGGTATTTCCGTTCGTTCGCCTTCAGCGCCTTGATATGGGCGCTCCTTTCCATCGCATAACGGATGCAACGTTCAAGCTTTTCGGTGTTGATCTCGGACTTGACGAGGAAATCGGTAGCCCCGCTGGCCATCGCGCGGATATCGACATCGCGGTTCCCGATGCCGGTCAACAGGACGAGGGGCTCCTCGCAACCCATGGCTTTGGCCTCGTGGAGCAGTTCCAGGCCCGTCTTTTCTCCGAGGAGATAGTCGACAAAATACAGATGATAACCCGCGTGGGCTATCCGGTCCAGCGCCTCGTCATAGTCATAACACCAATCTATCAGAAATTCCTTATCAGGGATATCCTTGATACAGGCATCTATGATCAGAAAGTCATCCTGGTCGTCCTCTATGATCAGGATCTTGGTGGGCGATTGGCGGGTCATACGGCTAAAATACAGATTTGCTTTTTATGATTGACTATCGACCGGTAACGCTTTGACTTCGCTCGGGGCCTTCCCTCGGTCAGATTCCTTCGCAGCCGTTTCGGCTGCCTGCGACTGCAAGGGAAGCGACACGATGAACACCGCGCCCTCTCCCGGCTTTCCGATCGCCGAGATAAAGCCCCGGTGCATATCTACGATCTTTTTGCAAAGAGCGAGCCCGATGCCGGTCCCTTCGTACTCGGCATTGGAATGCAGCCGCCGGAACATGTCGAATATCTGTTCGGCATACTTCTGATCAAACCCGATGCCATTATCCTCGATATAGATCCGGCCGTACCGGGTTTCAGGCTCTTTGCCCGGCGTCAGGCTGATGGCTTCGGCCTCCTCGTAGCGGATCCGGACGCGGGGCGTCTCATTCTTGCGGGTATATTTCAGCGCGTTGCTGATCAGGTTGGAAAATAGCGGCCCCATCAGCACCGTACTGGCCGGCAAGAGGGGAAGCGTCTCGACGGAAACCTCCGCGCCCTTTTCCCGGATCGTTCCTTCCATTTCGGAAAGGACGTCGCGAATGACCGCGTTCATGTCTACCTCCTCGAAAGATTGCTTTTCCGCCGAAATCTTTGAAAATCGAAGGATATCGTTGATGAGGTCCTGCATGCGCCTAGAAACCTCCTGGATCCTGCTAAGGTACAGCTTCGATTCCCCGCTCATTCCTGTGGCCGCGCTCGCCAGAAGCCGGTCGCTGAACATCCGGATCTTGCGAAGCGGCGCCTGGAGGTCGTGAGAAGCCATGAACGCAAAAAGGTCGAGATCCTTGTTGGCGGACTCCAGGCGCGCGATGTTCTCCAGCAATCGGGTATTTAGCTCCGTCACCTTCTGCTCGGACGCGATCCGTTCGGCGATCTCCAGTTCGAGGTTCCTGTTAATAGCCACCAGTTTCTGTTCCTGGGCCAGAAGCCGCTGGTTCTTGCGGTACAATTCGACAAAGACGCTCACTTTGGCTCGAAGCAGGTCCGGGTTGACGGGCTTGTAGATATAATCAACCGCACCCGCCCTGTAGCCCTTGAAGAGATTCTCGTCCCCATAATTGTTGGCCGTGATAAAGATGATGGGGATATGCCGGAGGCGGTCCCGCTCGTAAATGAGGGAGGCCGTCTCGAATCCGTTCAGGTTGGGCATCTGGACATCCATCAATATCAACGCATAGTCGAAGTCCGACAACAGCAGTTTCAGCACCTGTCGCCCGGAAGTCGCTTTGGCGAACCGGTATCCATCCTGTTCGAGCACTGTTTCGATGGACAGCAGGTTATCTTCCCGGTCGTCCACTAACATGATCTTTGGTTGCATGCATTCAACTATTTATAAAACCACACTCGCATCAGGGACAACAGCTGATCTATTTTCAGAGGTTTTGTAATATAATCCGAGGCGCCGGCCTCAATGCATTTCTGCCGGTCGCCTTTCATGGCCTTGGCGGTGACCGCAATGATCGGCAGGGTGTTGTTCTTGTGTTCCCGCCGGATCTTCTGGGTCGTTTCATATCCGTCCATTTCCGGCATCATGATATCCATCAGCACCATGTCGACCTTTTGCTTCTCGTCATTGATGATCTGGATCGCCTCTTTTCCGCTTTCCGCCGTCACGACATTGATATTATACCGTTCGAACACTGTTGTCAGCGCAAAAAGGTTCCGGACGTCGTCGTCTACGACCAGCACATTCTTGCCGGTGAGGATGTCGTCCTTCAGGCGGATATTCTCGATGACCCTGCGCTTTTCCGGGGCGAGCTCGCGGTGGTTGATATGCAGGTGCAGGACCGTTTCCTCGAGCAGGTGCTCGAGCGAGTTCACGCCCTTCAGCAAAATGGTATTCGACGTGCGATTCAAATGATTCAGTTCCTTTTTGTCAAAATCCTTTGCCGAATAGACGATCACCGGCGTGAGCTTTCGCTTGCTCTCACCGACCTGTCTGACCAGCTCGATACCGGAGATGTCCGGCAAAGTATAGTCGAGGATAATGCAATCGAACTCCTTCACGTTGTTCTCCTGCAACGCCGCTTTGCCATTGGAAGCGATCGTGACTTCGATATTTTCGCTCCGCAGCATCTTGCTGATCTGGGACGAATCGAGTTCGTTGTCTTCGACCAGCAGGATCCGCCGCATTTCCTTTTTATGGAAAGAGAGAATGTCGTCGAAAAGCTCGTCGAGCGCCTCATTTTCCAGCGGTTTCAGCAGGAAGCTGCGGGCGCCCCGTTTCAGCGCGAGCGCACGGTTCTCTTCGCCGGAGATCAGATGGATCGGAATATGCCTGTAGTTCAGATCGTTACGCAGCAGGTCCAACACCTTCCAGCCGCTCGTATCGGGAAGCTTGACGTCCAGGGTAATGGCAATCGGCGTGAACCGGTTGACAAAATCGAAGACCTCGATATAGTTCGTGGCGACGACAGCCTTCAGGTCATGCTCATGGGCCTTTTCGATGATGATCTTCCCGAATCTCAGGTCGTCCTCGACGATCAGGACGATCTTGTCGCCTTGTTGGATGCTGTTGCGATCGTCGCCGGCATCGTTGATCATCTCGCTGACGATGTTCATTTTGCCCGGATCGCCGGGATCCGCTGTTACCCGGAGCGAACTCAGCAGGGTGTCTATCTCTCCGCTGCTGGCGCCCAACTGCAATCGCTGGTAGGCGTTATTCAGGCTATCCGAGGCCTCTTTGGAAATGACCCCCGTGCTTTCGATGGGCACAAAAAGCGTAAAGGTGCTTCCCCGGCCCTGCGTGCTTTCCAGCTCGATGGTGCCACCCAGCAATTCGGCAAGCCCACGGCTGATCGAAAGGCCCAGACCGGTTCCACCGTATTTCCGGCTGGTGGATCCTTCCGCCTGCTGGAAGGCTTCGAAGATGATGTTCTGTTTTTCCTGCGGGATGCCGATGCCGGTGTCGCTGATGGCGAAGGCTACCACCTGGCGGGCGCTGTCCAGGGTCGGTGTGCCCGGCTTCCAGTTGTGGTTGGCTTCGTAGATGCGCAGTTTCACCTCTCCTTTTTCGGTAAACTTAAAGCTGTTGGACAGCAGGTTCTTGAGGATCTGGTTCAGTCGCTGGAGGTCCGTCTCAATGTTTTGAGGCAAGCGACTGTCGGTCTCGATCGTAAAGCGCAGGTGACGCGCCTCGGAAATGGGTTTGAAGGTCGTCTCCACAAAGGCCGCGATCTCGCTGAACCGGACCGGCGAAATATTCGCCGAGATGAAACCCGATTCGATCTTCGACAGGTCGAGGATGTCGTTGATCAGCTGGATCAGGTCGTCGCCGCAGGAGTGGATCGTCTTTGCATACCGGATCTGCTTGTCGCTCAGGTTGCCTTCCGCATTTTCATAGAGCTGCTGGGCAAGGATGAGGAGACTGTTGAGCGGCGTCCGGAGCTCATGCGACATATTGGCGAGGAATTCCGATTTGTACTTCGAGGTAAGGGTCAGCTGCTCCGCCTTTTCTTCGAGAGAGCGGCGGGCGTCTTCCACTTCCCGGTTCTTGTCTTCCACTTCGTTCTTTTGCTTGACCAACAGCAGCGCCTTGTCCTGCAGTTCGTCGTTGGTCCTTCTCAGTTCCTCCTGCTGGATCTTCAATTCGCCCGCCAGGGATTGCGACTGTGCCAGCAGTTCCTCCGTACGCGTATTGGATTCGATCGTATTCAGCACGATCCCGATCGATTCCGTCAACTGACTGAGGAAGTCCAGGTGCGTCTCGCTAAAAATATCAAGGGAGGCCAGCTCGATGACAGCCTTTACCTTGTTCTCGAACAAGACCGGCAGGATAATGAGGTTGGCCGGCTTTGCGCGCCCAAGACCCGAGCTGATCTTAATATAATTACCCGGTACGTTGGAAAGGATGATCCGCTCCTTTTCAAAGGCCACCTGCCCGACAAGGCCTTCGCCGATAGAAAACTCGGTGGGGATATTCCTGTCTGATTTATAGCCATAAGCCGCGAACAACCGTAGCCGGTCTTCGCGGGTGTCTTCATCCTGTTTGAGGATATAGAATGCGCCATAGTGCGCCGTGACCACCTGCGCCAGTTCCGACAATATCCGCTGGGTAACGGTGTTGAGGTCTTTTTGTCCCTGCAGCATCTGCGTAAACTTCGCGAGGTTCGACTTCAACCAGTCCTGCTCCTGGTTCCGCAGCGTCGTTTCCTTCAGGTTGGCGATCATCTGGTTGATGGTATCCTTGAGCGCTTCCACCTCCCCTTTCGCTTCGACGCGGATCGTCCGGGTAAGGTCCCCCTTCGTCACTGCCGAAGCCACTTCCGAGATCGACCGCACCTGCGTGGTAAGGTTTTGGGCCAGCTGGTTTACGTTTTCCGTCAGGTTCTTCCAGATCCCGGATGCACCCGGCACGCTCGCCTGGCCGCCCAACCGCCCTTCGACACCCACTTCCCGGGCCACCGTCGTTACCTGGTCGGCAAAAAGGGCCAGCGTATCGATCATCTCATTGATCGTATCGGTCAACTGGGCCACCTCGCCGCGGGACACGATAGACAGTTTCTGCTTCAGGTTACCTGTTGCCACGGCGGTCACGACCTTGGCAATCCCCCGCACCTGGTTGGTCAGGTTCGACGCCATCATGTTCACCGAGTCGGTCAGGTCCTTCCAGGTACCTGCCACGCCGCGCACCTCCGCCTGGCCGCCCAGTTTTCCTTCCGTGCCCACCTCACGCGCCACGCGGGTCACCTCATAGGCAAACGAGTTCAGCTGTTCCACCATGACGTTGATCGTATTCTTCAGATCGAGGATCTCGCCCTTTACGTCGATCGCCACCGTCTTGGAAAGGTCACCGCTCGCCACTGCCTTAGTCACTTCAGCGATATTCCGCACCTGGGCCGTCAGGTTCCCCGTCATTTGGTTCACGGAGTCCGTCAGGTCCTTCCAGGTACCGGCGACGCCTGGCACAAAGGCCTGGCCGCCCAGTTTGCCGTCCGTACCGACTTCCCGGGCCACCCGGGTGACCTCCGAGGCAAAGGCGCGCAACTGGTCCACCATCGTATTGAGGGTCTCTTTCAACTGCAGGATCTCTCCGCGGACGTCGACCGTGATTTTTTTGGACATGTCGCCGTTCGCCACCGCGATGGCAACCTCGGCGATATTCCGCACCTGGCCCGTCAGATTGGAGGCCATCCCGTTCACCGAGTCCGTAAGGTCCTTCCACGTTCCGGCGACACCAGGCACAAAAGCCTGGCCTCCGAGTTTACCGTCGGTCCCGACCTCCCGCGCCACCCGGGTCACTTCCGAAGCAAAACCCCGCAACTGGTCCACCATCGTATTGATCGTATTCTTCAACTCCAGGATCTCACCCTGCACGTCCACCGTGATCTTCCGGGACAGGTCGCCATTGGCCACCGCAGTCGTCACTTCGGCGATATTCCGTACCTGGGCCGTCAGGTTGCCCGCCATCTTGTTCACCGAATCGGTGAGGTCTTTCCAGGTACCCCCTACGCCGGGCACGTCCGCCTGTCCGCCGAGTTTTCCTTCAGATCCCACTTCCCGGGCCACCCGGGTTACTTCCGATCCAAAGGAGTTCAGCTGATCCACCATCGTGTTGATCGTGTTCTTCAATTCAAGGATCTCGCCCTTTACGTCCACCGTGATCTTCCGCGACAGGTCGCCTTTGGCCACCGCCGTGGTCACTTCGGCAATGTTCCGCACCTGCCCGGTCAGGTTGGAGGCCATCCCGTTCACCGAGTCCGTCAGGTCCTTCCAGACCCCGCCGACGCCTTCCACCGCGGCCTGGCCGCCAAGCTTTCCCTCGGAGCCAACTTCCCGGGCGACCCGGGTTACTTCGGCAGAGAAGGAGTTGAGCTGGTCCACCATCGTATTGATCGTATTCTTCAATTCCAGGATCTCGCCCCTGACCGCCACGTCGATCTTTCGGGAAAGGTCACCCGTCGCCACGGCGGTGGTCACTTCGGCGATGTTCCGGACCTGGGCCGTCAGGTTCCCGGCCATGATATTGACCGAGTCCGTCAGGTCCTTCCAGGTACCGCCGACGCCAGGCACGTCCGCCTGGCCGCCCAGTTTTCCTTCGGAACCTACTTCCCGGGCCACCCGCGTTACTTCAGAGGAGAAAGAGTTCAGCTGGTCGACCATCGTGTTGATGGTATTTTTCAACTCAAGAATCTCTCCCTTTACGTCCACAGTGATCTTCCGCGACAGGTCGCCTTTGGCCACCGCCGTTGTCACTTCCGCGATGTTCCGCACCTGGCCGGTCAGGTTGGAGGCCATGGCGTTTACCGAGTCGGTAAGGTCCTTCCAGGTTCCGCCGACTCCGCGAACGTGCGCCTGGCCGCCCAATTTCCCTTCCGTCCCCACTTCAAGCGCCACCCGGGTCACTTCCGACGAGAAGGAGTTCAGCTGGTCCACCAGCGTATTGATCGTATTCTTAAGTTCGAGGATCTCGCCTTTGACGTCCACCGTGATCTTCTTGGAGAGGTCGCCCTTGGCAATTGCCGTCGTTACGTCGGCGATATTGCGCACCTGCGCCGTCAGGTTCCCGGCCATCAGGTTCACCGAATCGGTCAGGTCCTTCCATACACCGGCAACACCCTTTACCTTGGCCTGGCCTCCCAGCTTCCCCTCGGAACCCACTTCGCGGGCCACCCGGGTCACTTCCATGGAGAACAGGTTCAACTGCTTCACCATGTCGTTCACCTCCCGGGCGATCCGGGAGAACTCTCCCTGCAAGGTATGGCCGCCGATCTCGAGAGGCATGTTCTGCGACAGGTTTCCCTTGGCAACGGAACTGATCACATGCGCGATCTCGATGGTGGGATGCACCAGGTCCGAGATCAGGGAATTCAGCGAGCCGACGCCTGCCGCCCAGGCGCCCTTTGCATTCGGCACTTCGATCCGCTGGGTCAGTTTACCCTGCTTGCCGATCGTATTGCCGGCCTTCGTAAATTCCCGCATCATTTCCTCGTTGAGGGAGATGATCTCGTTGAGCGTATCGTAAATGCGGCCTTTGACGCCGACCTCGCCGACCGGTACCCGAACGGCGAAATTCCCGTTCCGGACCTGGAGCAAGACCCGGAGAAGGTCCTTATCATCCAATAAGGAGGAATCTTCGTAATCGTACCGTTCAAACCCGTTGCCGGAATGTCCGTTGGGGAAGCTTTTCTTGCGGTTTACGGTGCTTTTAACGGGATGACCATCCTTGGCGGTTACGGTTAGTTTTTTTTTGGCCTCTTTTGAAAGTCCCATAGTGAACTTTTTCTTTATTAAAATAAAATATTGGTTTGATTATGTAGCAATTTCTCATCAATCAGTTTGGTCCGGGCGGTTATAGCACAAGTCCCGTTCCATATATTTGGCAAGGTCTTAGTATAGACTCAGGGAGCAGAAATTTGTCAGCTTGGTTTCTGCCCGGAATGGGCTGGATGAATGTAAGGATTTTGAGTTACAATGATCATTTTTTGTCAAAAAGACGCGATAGCAGGGCCTTATCAACGTCCAGAATAACCACAACATATGAAAAGTAATTCGCGGCTTATCTTCATTGTGGACGATGACCCGGATGACCGTCAGATCATCCTGGACGCCTTCCTCGAAAAGAACCCACAAATCGACTATGTCTTTATCGAAAACGCTGAAACCCTGCTCCAGTGCTTGTATTCTGAGGAATCGGAATTCCCGGCGCTGATCCTGCTCGACCTTAATATGCCGGGTATGCTCGGGCTTCAGGCGTTGAAAGAGATCCGGAACAATCGCAAATTCAGCCAGATCCCGATCATCGTGCTTACTACTTCGACCCTTCATCAGGATCGCAGGGCGTCTTACGAATTGGGGGCAGCCTGTTTTCTGAGAAAGCCGGATAGTTTCGGGGAATTGGTCGAAATAACCGATGCCATCGTGAAACTTTGGTTGTATGAAGAACCGTCCCCGGTTGAAAAATAAATCTTCATGAGCCCAAAAAGTGTGGAATAAAATCCACAGTTTTACGGGCTGTTGGCCAGCCCAAAGAAAATTGCCCGCTGACCATCGGAAATTGTCCTGACGTCAAAGAAAATTGCCCGGCCGGGCAAGCGGGGGTAAATTCGGCCAATCAGATGCTGTAACTTTCCCCCGATGAAATTCTTTTGGAAATATTGCTTTCCGCCGCTGTATGGCTTGTTCTTTTACACCATCGTGCGGCTGGTCTCCGATCTGACCAACAGGGACGAATTCTGGCGGCGTCCGTTCCGCGAGAATGCCGCCGAAATCGCGGGCGTCATCCTGTTTTCCTACCTGCTCACCGGGATACCGGCCCGGTTTGTACGCCGGTTCAGCAGGCGAGCCGGGCAAACGCCGAGCGATATTTTCAGGGAATTCGGCCAGGTGCTCGCGGTCGCGATCCTGGTGGCCACTGCGGCCAGTTGCGTCATCCATGTGGCCGCGAACGACTATCCGATCGGCATCGACGACCTCGTGATCGCCAACGTACTGGTCTCGCTGTTCATGCTGCTGCATTATGCGATCCTGCGGGGAAACGGTTTTATCAAAGCCTATGTCGAGCAGAAGCTGCTGGTGGAAAAGACCAGGAACGATCACCTCCTGACCGAACTGAAATTCCTGAAGGCGCAGTACCATCCCCATTTTTTGTTCAACGCGCTGAACACGATCTATTTTCAAATGGACGAGGATGTCGCCGCGGCGAAACAGAGCGTGGAGAAATTCTCCGAGTTGTTGCGGTACCAGTTATATGACCAGCAACAGACCGTCGCGGTCAGCCAGGAGATCAGGTACCTCAGCAATTTTATCCGGTTGCAGCAGACCCGCAGTTCCGAAAGGCTGCGGTTAGAGGTATCGTTCGATGCGGCACTGAGCGGGCAACAGGTTTACCCTCTCCTCTTCCTTCCGCTCGTGGAAAATGCCTTCAAACACGTGGGAGGCGACTATCAGCTCCGGATCGCGGCCTTCCTGGAATCGCCCTTCATCCGGTTCGAGGTGACGAACGGCGTTCCCGGGGAATTGCCCCTCAGGCAAGCGGGGGGCATCGGCCTGGAGAACCTGAAAAGAAGGCTGGAGTTACTCTATCCCGGGCGACACAGCCTTACGGCGCGCCGGGAAGAGGGTCTTTTCAAAGCAGTACTCGCTATACAATATCAACCATCATGAACGGAAAGATCAAATGCATCATTACCGACGACGAGCCTTTTGCCCGCAAGGGATTACAGGGTTATGCAGCCCAGATCGACTTCCTCGACGTAAGGGGCGTTTGCGAAAATGCGGTCGAGCTGAATTCCGTTCTGAAGCGGGAGCCGGTGGATTTGCTGTTTCTTGACATCGAAATGCCCCAGGTCAGCGGAGTAGAGTTCCTTCGCCACTTTCCCGGTGCCCCCAAAGTCATTTTCACCACGGCATACGAGCGATATGCCCTCCAGGGGTTCGAGCTGGAAGTACTGGACTATCTGTTGAAGCCAATCCCCTTTGAGCGCTTCCTCCGCGCTGCCAACAAGGCCTATGACTTTTTCCGGGGACAGCAATCGGCGAGCCCGGTCGAGGACTATATGTTCGTAAAATGCGACAGCAAGCTGGAAAAGATCCTCTTTGCCGATATCCTGTTTGCCGAGGCGCTTGAAAACTACGTGGCCATCTATACGCGGGAAAAGAAGGTTATCACGCACCTGACGCTGAAAATGCTGCTGGAGAAACTCCGCGAACCGGCATTTGTCCAACCGCATAAGTCCTACGTCGCAGCGATCGACAAGATTAAATCAATAGAAGGGAATATCCTGCACATCGATCAGTACCAGGTCCCCATCAGCAAGTACCTGAAGGAGGAGATCATGGAGAAGATCGTGAATTCCAGGCTGATAAAAAGATAATGCCGCGGTCAGGATTCCGGCGGAAAAGTTATATTTGAGGCATGTTCATTCCTGAAAACGAGCTCCACCGGCTGAGGGGCCGCCACGTCCATCTACAATTCCTGACCGAAGCGCACCGCGAGCTGTTGCGGCCGCTGGCGAAGGACGAGCGGTTGTGGGAATTCACGAAGACCCTGCTGATCAACGGGACATACGACCAGCAATTCGATACTTACTTCAATGACGCGCTTGCGTTTTCATCGCGCGGGGATCAGGCTTTTGCGATCATCGAAAACAGCAGCGACCGGCCGGTCGGAATGACCCGGGCCTATGACATCGATCGTCGCGTGAAGAAGATCACGATCGGTCATACCTGGTTTATCCCCGAGGTTTGGGGAAGGGGCCACAATATGGAATGCAAACTGCTGCTGCTGCAGTACATTTTCGACACGCTTGGTTTCGAACGGACCGACTTCAAGGTCGCCGGGCAAAACCTCCGTTCGCAGCGGGCCGTGGAAAGGATCGGCGGCGTTAAAGAGGGCGTGCTGAGAAGGTACAGCCTCCGCAATGACGGAACACCGGCGGATACCGTCTTCTTCAGCATCCTCCGGGAAGAATGGCCCGGAAAGCGACGCCGGTTACAGGAATTGGCAGACCGCGCTTCATAATTTTCGTTTCATCAACCAGTCATGCTGGACATCCTGCCCCAGCAGGAAAATATGCCGACCGAAGATCTCAAAACCCATCTTCTCATAAAAAGCCATCGCGCGGTGGTTATGCTCCCAGACCCCCAGCCAGATCCACTCCTTGCCCGACTCCCGCGCCAGATGAATGCAGGCTTCCATGAGGGACTTACCTACTCCTTTGCCCAGGGCGAACTGTTCGGCATAGATCCTCGACACTTCGATCGCCGACGTCCCCGCCAGGTCCCCCGGCAAGGCCGGGCTTTCGTACAATCGCGCATACCCGGCAATCCGCTCCTCCAGCCGCGCCAGCAGGAAAGTATTGCCCGGCGCGCCCACCTGCCGAATCAGTGTGTCGCGCGAAAATTGCAGCCGAAGGAACTGTTCCATGTTGCCGGCGCTGTTATGCGGGCCAAAGGTATCGACAAAGGTGCGGCGGCTAAGGTCCGCGATCGTCGCCGCGTCCGCGGTGCCCGCTATGCTGACCCGGATCGTTGCTGGTTCCATCCGTTGCAAGCTACGCAATTACGGGGGGACTTTTTCTCCTGTACAGCAGCCGCAGGAGGGTTGGCAGGACAATCAGGAGTAGTGGCAGCGCGATGATGAAGCCCCCGATGACCGCGATCGCAAGGGGCTGGTGCAACTGGGCCCCCGTGCCGATGCCAAGCGCGAGCGGCAGCAGGGCGATGATCGCGCCAAGCGCCGTCATCAGTTTCGGCCGCAGCCGGGTCGAGATCGCATAGATGACCGCGTCGTCCACCGACTGGGTCGCGAGGGAATCGCGGAACTGCAGGAAGGTGAAGATCGCGTTCTCACCGATGATACCCACGATCATAATCAGGCCTGTATAACTTCCAACATTCAGCGGAGTTCCGGTGAGGTACAAGGCCAGATAACTCCCGGAAATGCCAAGTACGGCGATCAGCAGGATCACCAGCGCCACGGCAACCTGGCGGTACAGGAACAGGATCACGCCAAACACCAGCAGGCTTGCGGTAATGAGAATGATCAGTAATTCCTGAAATGACTTTTGCTGGTCGGCATAGGCGCCGCCATATTCGATATGATACCCTTGCGGCAGGACAAGCCGGCTTTGGATCTTTTGACGGATGGCGCGGATGGCGCTGCCCAGGTCCGAACTATCCAGCCGCGCCGTCACGACGCCCATGGACTGGAGATTCTCGCGCTGGATCTCCGCGTCCCCTGCTTTCACTGAAACGGTAGCCAGCTCGGTGATCGGTTTCAGTTCCCCGCCCGGCAGGAAGATCGGAAGGCGGCTGATATCGGCTATGCTCAGCGTCCGGTTGCCCGGGTAGACCATGCGGATATTGGTCAGTTGCTCCTTTTCCGGAAGGGTCCCCACGACATTACCCTCCAGGGAGTTCTGCAACTGGAACTGCAGTTGCGCGGGTGTAAGGCCGAACTGGGCGAGCCGCGCATAATTGGGCTCGATGGTGACCGAGGGCCCTGCGATGACAATCCCGTCAAAAACGTCGGCGGTGCCGTTCACATCCGATACGATACCGGCGACCTGTTTGGAAAGCTCGTGCAGCTTCTCCTGGTCGTTGCCGAATACCTTGATCTCGATCGGCTGGACCGATGTCATCAGATCGCCGAGCATATCCCCGATGACCTGCCCGAAATCGATCCTCAGGGCGGGCTGTGTCGCCTCGATCCGTTTGCGCAGGTCTTCGATCACCTCGTCGGTGGTCTTGCGACGGTGCTTCTTCAACTGGATCAGGTAGTCGCCCCTGTTGGGCTCCGTTATGAAAAAACCCATTTCGGTCCCGGTCCTGCGCGAATAGGCATCCACTTCCGGGTCCGCGATAATGATCTTTTCGACTTCCCGCAACATCCGGTCCGTCTCGTCCAGCGACGTGCCGGGCGGCGAGCTATAGTCGAGAACGATGCTTCCCTCGTCCATCTCGGGCAGGAAGCCGGTTTTCAAACGCGGGTAAACGAGTATCACCGCAATGACGAGGCCCGCGATAATGGCAAAGCTCAGCGCCGGGAACCGGATAAAAAAAGATACCCACCGCTGG
>DATNBP010000123.1:0-13086 GCA_035572015.1 Puia sp.
GGGTGTTGGGGAGCCGCGGTATGCGGCGCGGCGGGGTGGGGTGAGGCTGGGGCGGGGCGGAGTGATTCTCAGAGGGTTAGGCTGCTGTGCGAAAAAATTAACAAATAAGTCTACTGTTTTGATAGGGAATTGATATCTTTACGGTCCAAATTTTAAGCATATGAGTTTACGTCTCGGGGACAAGGCTCCCAATTTCAAAGCAAAGACAACGATTGGTGAAATCGATTTTTACGAATACCTGGGTAATAACTGGGGTATCCTGTTTTCTCATCCTGCCGACTATACGCCGGTTTGTACCACGGAACTGGGGATGACCGCCGCGTTGAAGGATGAATTTGCGAAACGCGGAGTAAAAGTGCTCGCCCTGAGCGTAGACCCGGTCGACCGGCATCTTGGCTGGATCAAAGATATCAATGAAACGCAAAAGGTGAATGTGGACTTTCCGATCATCGGCGATGAAGACCGGAAGGTGAGCACCTTGTATGAATTTATCCACCCGAACGCCAGTGCAACCGCGACGGTTCGCAGCCTCGTGATCATCGGGCCGGACAAACTGGTGAAGCTGATCATTACGTATCCGGCATCCACGGGCCGGAATTTCCAGGAAGTGTTGCGGGTAGTGGATTCGCTGCAGCTGACGTCCAATCACAGTGTCTCGACGCCGGCTGATTGGAAGCAAGGGGAGGATGTTATCGTAGCGGGCACAATTTCGACGGAAGATGCGCAGAAGAGATTTCCGAAGGGCGTCAAGGTCGTTAAACCGTACCTGAGATATACTCCGCAGCCCACCAATTAGTAGTAGGTGCAGCGCAGTAGTAGTAGTAATTGAAAATGGTTCTGATATGGGCGGGCCGCAGTCGGGCTCGCCCGTTTTTTTTTGAGGGTCGCCTTCGCTAAAGCTTCGGCGACCGAAGGTCTCCTTCGCTAAAGCTTCGGCGAGCGAGGGTCGCCTTCGCTAAAGCTTCGGCGACCGAAGGTCGCCTTCGGTATGGGTTCGGCGAGCAATGGCGCGGGAGATGATGCCGATAAAGACGTAGGGAATGGGGGAAATGAGGAACTCGTGAAAAGTGCTGACGGGCTGGCGAAGCGACGGTGAGAGCTCGTGGATGGCGGCATCATAACCGGCCAGCAGGATCAGGATCAGAATGCCGACACCGAAGACAAGGTGCCAGATCAGGAGTAGCCAGCCGGCGGCGATCTTGCGGTACACGAGGTAACCGATCAACCAGGAGATCACCACCGCCCCGAATTTGTAGATGTGGCGTCTGCCGCGGGACATCCTTTCATAGACGAAGGGGTCGAGGATATAAAGATTGTAGGCCGAATAGAGGATGGCTGTACCTAAAAGCCCCAGAAAAAAATAGAGGCGGATCTTATCACGGGTTTGCATGTGATTCTAACGCGGGGCTTGCCTGTAATTGCAGCTTTTTCGCGAACTCCGGGTCACGCGAGAAAAGATACCACAACCAGAAGATGAACGCGTATACCACGAAGGTAAAGAGATAATGGTGAGAAAAGTCGAGATATTCGGGTTTATGAAGATAAACGAGGACCAGTCCGGCGCAGCGAAGGACGTTGATGATCTCGATCAGGGCGATCCCGCCGACGATATACCTGGTCTTTCGCCGCCGCGATGCGGGCAGGCACAAGATCAAACCGGCGTACAGCACGAGGAGCTCGAGGCCGTTGCAGACGTCGGCAATCGACAGGAGAACAGTCTGGTCCGACCGGATGGCCATGATCGGCTCCAGGCCTTCGTTGCCAAAGCCTTTCGGATGCATGGCGGGGATCGCGTTGAAATGGCCGGAGGGATGGATAAGATTGAGTGTCGCGGCGGTGCCCTTGCCGATCAAATAGGTAAGCGGTCTATCCAAAACCCTGCCTGGCAGCAGGAATAATAGATAAACCGCTTTCCAAACCACAAATAACACTGTGGCCTTAAGAAGAAATTGTTTGACAGGCTTAGGAATCTGTTTGAGCCTTGCGGATCGAATCATACCGATTGCTTCCTTGCTTTAGCCCGTTTTATGCCCAAGCCAATGCCTGCAGCAAGCAGAAGGCTAATTCCGCCGTCGATAGGGGCCGTTCCACCTCCATTGTTGGCCGGGTCCCATGCGGGACGGCCAGCGCCGGGGAAACGATCATGACCGGCGACGATCGACCGATTGAACAAATTGTTCCGGTTGATGTCCGGCCCGGATTGGCCGATCGGATCATCCAGATGGAGCGGATTGTTGTCCATTTGGACCGGCCGCCAACCGGTGACGCCATTGGCGTCTTGCTGGCTGTTAGAATGGAACGGATCGAAATTCTGGAGGCTGGAACCATAGGGGTTGTCACGAACCACCCCAACGGGATCAAGACCTAATCTTTGCCTTTCAAAGGAGTTGGACATCCTTTGGCCCGGCCCGGGGATGCCAGCGTATGCCCTGGTCATACAAAGTAAAGGGAATACGAAGGCGGTCAGAATGAGTAAGCGCGTTACCTTTTTCATGAGAGTAATAATTATTTGATCAATTGTAATGACGACAAAACAAATGACTCGAAAGAGGCTTTCGTAGAATTAGCGTGGAATGTATTTTACGGTAACGTAGGAGATTAGAGGTATAACGGTATCAAGGAGATTAGGAGGTGAGTTGTTGCAAAGGTACGAATAGCCGCGAAATTTCAAAGTGTAAATTGCAAAAAGCCGGCCAAAGTTGTGCACAGTATTCGCGCGTACGCGGATCGGAAAAATACGCGTTTTGACGCGTCTGACACGGGATTGGGGCG
This sequence comes from Puia sp., assembly GCA_035572015.1. Classification (GTDB taxonomy): domain Bacteria; phylum Bacteroidota; class Bacteroidia; order Chitinophagales; family Chitinophagaceae; genus Puia. Next base: position 2,773 of record DATNBP010000123.1, read on the forward strand.
ACGACGAACGCGGCTGGTGGGGAAAATGGGGCGACTGCACACGTGAATGCCGTGGAAACTGGGGCGAAATCGCCACTAATTGTTGGGGTTACGCTTTGAATTATTCTTCTATGCCAACCACTTTCGCCTCGTCGGTGAGCTGCACAGCAAGTATGAATAATCGCGAAGCTTGCTGGCCGCGGACGGTGAACCTGAGCTGAACGACCGTAAAGTAGATGTTCATCGGAACCATTCCGAACATCGCTCCCTTGCGAATATTCAGGACATAAGCGCTGTCGACCCGGGGATGGGTCCGGGAGCGGTCTTTTGCCGCCGCCGCAATCAATTGGTTGAGTGAGCGCTGTAATTCGGCATGGGTGGTGATGATGACGCTGTCGTCATGGCAAAAAGGAAGGCTGCACAGCGGCAGGAGATTGTCGATGCTGCTGTCGCGGATAAGGGCATTCATGAAACCGGTTGCAGCCGCGATCGCCTTTTGAGTTTCGGGGGTTTGGGCGAGGCCGGGGTTTTGAGAAGGCACGCCGGTTTGGGAGAGACCGGGGTTTTGCGCGTGGCCGGTGGCCGCCGCGGCGGTTATTGCCAGGAGGACGAACGGGATGTACCGGAGACAGCGCGTCATGTGTACAAAAGTAGGTTAAATTGGGCGGGTACCGGACGCCATTGAAGGCGCGACCAGGGGAAAACGTTCGCTTCTGGCCCCGATTCCTTAATTTCCGGGACCCAAAAACTCGTTTATGAAAAAAGGACTCCTTTTAACCCTCGCGCTGGCGCCATTACTGCTGATGGCGCAGCGTACCTTATTGTATTGCGGTAAGCTGATCGACCCGAAGGCGGGTCAGGTATTGGCGGAAATGACCGTTATCGTTACCGGGAATACGGTGACGGGAGTGGAGAAGGGATATGCGACGGCCAACGCCGGAGACAAAGTGATCGACCTGAAGGGCCGCACCGTCATGCCGGGCCTGATCGATTCGCATGTTCACCTGGAGGATCAGCAGAGCGCGAACCAGCAGTTGAAGCGGTTCACCACCAACCCCGCGGACATCGCTTTTCAATCGACGGTCTATGCGAAGACTACGCTGATGGCGGGTTTTACAACCGTACGGGATGTCGGCGGGTCCGGCGTCAATATTTCGCTCCGCAATGCGATCAACAGGGGCATCGTGATCGGGCCGCATGTATATACTGCCGGAAAGCTGATCGCTTCGACGGGCGGGCACGCGGATCCGACGAATGGGTATCGGGATGGGCTCTATACGGAGCCATCCTTTACCGAAACGGTGGTGGACGGGAAGGATGCCTGTATCAAGGCTGTCCGGCAAATGTATAAGGAGGGCGCCGATCTGATCAAGATCACTGCCAGCGGCGGGGTGCTCAGCCTCGAAAAAGACGGCCTCGGCGCTCAATTCAACGATGAAGAACTGAAGGCGATCGTGGAGACGGCAAAGGACTACGGGATGCGCGTCGCGGCGCACGCCCACGGGGCGGAGGCCATCCGGCGCGCAATCCGCGCGGGCGTGACATCGATCGAGCACGGGACCTTTATGGACGATGAGGCGATCGCGATGTTCAAAAAATACGGGACCTGGTATGTGCCGACGATCATTGCCGGCCGGTCGGTGATGGATTCGGCGAAGAAACCGGGATATTTTCCCCCGGTCATCACGCAGAAAGCGTTGATGGTGGGCCCGATCATCCAGGGGACGTTCGCGAGGGCCTATAAGGCGGGCGTTAAGATCGCGTTCGGCACGGATGCGGGGGTCTATGCGCACGGGAAGAACTGGTTGGAGTTCGTCTACATGACGGAAGCGGGAATGCCGCCGTTGGAGGCCATCAAATGCGCGACGGTAAATGCGGCGGAACTAATCGGCATTAGCGACAAGGCCGGTACGCTCGAACCCGGCAAATGGGCCGATGTCGTCGCGGTGGAAGGCGATCCGGTGCAGGACATCCACGCGATGGGGCAGGTCAGGTTTGTGATGAAGGAAGGGGTGGTGTACAGGAACGACGCGGGGCGATAGGCGCGTGATCGCGGCTGCGGGGCTGTCAGCGAGAAGCGCGCCAACACACCGGACACCACCATGCCGGCGCCCGAATCTATTCGCTCCGAAGGCTCTTCACGGGATCGGTCAGCGCCGCGCGGATCGCCTGGCTGCAGATTGTCAGCAGCGCAAGCGCCAGGGTAAACCCACCGGTGCCGGCGAACACCCAGGCCGACAGGTCGGTCCGGTAAGCGTAGTTGTGCAGCCAGCCGTTCATCAGCCAGCCCGCAACGGGCGCTGCGATCAGGAACGCGAGACCGATGAGCAGCAGGAAATCTTTCGCCAGCAAGCCCGCGACCTGGGGAACCGAGGCGCCGAGCACGCGGCGGACGCCGATCTCCTTGATCCGGACCTGGGCCGAATAGGTGGTGAGTCCAAAAAGCCCCAGACAGGAAATGACGATGGCCACGAGCGCAAACACGTCAAACAGCGTCCCGATACGCTCATCGGACCGGTACATCCGGTTGAAATCATCGCTCAGGAAAGAATAAGAAAAAGGATAGGCGCCATCATATTGTTGCCAGAAATGTTGAACGGCGGCTATCGCGTCGGCAGCCTGACGGGGACGGGTCCTTACATACAGCGTCGAGGCAGCGCTATCATAACTGAAGACGAGTGGCGCGATGCTCTCCCTGAGCGATTTGAAATTGAAGTCTTTCACGACGCCGATGATGGTACCTTTGACGCCATGGAAACTAAACATCTTTCCGATCGGGTTTTTCATCTCCATTTTTCGGATGGCCGTCTCGTTCAGGATATAATGGCCGCTGTCGGCGGCCGTGCCGGCAAAATTCCTGCCCGCGACGAGCTGTAATTTCATGGTTGGGATAAAGCGCTCGTTAATAAAGCCGAAATCCATCAGGAAGGAACTGGAAGGGTCCTTGCCCTCCCATCGGACGGCGCCGGTCGAGTTAAACCTGCCGGCAATGCTATTGTTGGAAACTGCAACGCTTTCGACCGACGGGAGGCGATTCAGCTCGTTGATGACCGTTTTGTACCGGGCGTGCATACCCTCGCGCATTTGAACAGAGAAGACCTGCGATTGGTCGAACCCAAGGTTCCTTTCCCTGATATATTTCAACTGATCGCGGATTACCACGGTGGATAAGATCAGCCCGACCGAGAAGGTGAATTGAGCCACGACCAGGATCTTGCGAAACGTGGCGTTGCTGACGCCGACGGCGCTGATCGTTCCTCTCAGCGCCTCTATTGGCCGGAAGGCCGACAGGAGAATCGCTGGATAGATGCTGCCCGCTGCGAGGGATGCGATGATGCTACAGCCAATGACGATCCAGACGCCCGGATCGGAAACACTAAAGACAAGCTGTTTTGCGGCGAGGTTATTATACAGCGGGAGCAGGAGCGGGATCAGGACGAAGGCAAGGACCGAAGACATCATGAAAATCATGGCCGATTCGGTGACAAATTGGAGGAAGAGTTGCGGCCGGCCGGCGCCAACCATCTTACGGACGCTGACTTCCTTCGAGCGGAGCATGGAGCGGGCAGTGGATAGGTTGACGTAATTGATCCCGGCAATCAGGAGAATGAGAATGGCGACGGCGGCGAAGATATGGACGATCGAGAGTGCGTTACGGGTACCGTCCTTGCTGATCAGGTGTACGTCGCGGAGCGGCCGGAGCGTGAAAAAATCCGATTTCGACTTCGCCCCCGATCTATCCTGGTAGACGGCGGTGACCTTCTGCTGCACAATTGCCGGAGATGCCTCCGGCTGGAGCCGCAGGTAGATCATGTATGGGAAATTGCCGAGGTCTTCGTCTGGCGCTTTCCAGCCGTCGTCGGGCAGATGATGTGCGAAGTAGTTCATAGGGAATAGCATATTGTAATTGAAAGAGGAATTCCCGGGGAAGTCGGCTAAAACGCCGGTCACCGTAAAGTCATTCTTTTGGTCAATGACGAGCGTCTTGCCAAGTGGGTCGGTGTCGCCAAAATATTTTTTTGCCGTCGACCGGGTGATCACAACGGAACTTTCACCACCGAAGGGATGATTGCGGCTGCCTTCAAGGAGCGGGAAATCGAACATGGTGAAGAAGTCCGGGTCGACAAAGGCGGACGATGTTTCGATGAAGGTCGAGGACCCGCAGGTGGTCAATAGCTGCTGCCAGCGCGGCAGGATGCGGACGGCCTGAGCTACCTCGGGAATGGAGCTGCGGGAAAAGACTGCCACGGGGCCGGGGGCGCCTTCCCAAACCTGGGCAGAGGCGCCGCCACCGAGATGCGAGTCAATCTTGTAGATGGAGGCGGCGTTCTTGTGAAAGCTGTCATAACTCAGCTCGTCCCTGACCCAGAGCAGGATAAGGATGCCCACGGCAAGGCCGATCGCGAGACCGGTGATGTTGAGGAGCGAGTAGAAGCCGTTGCGGCGGATATTGCGCCAGGCGGTAAGGATGTTGTTTCGGAACATTGCAGTAAGATTTGATACTCGTGTTGACAATCGCGATCGGAGGGCACGGGATTATTCGGATCTGAGGCTCTTCACGGGATCGGTCAGCGCCGCGCGGATCGCCTGGCTGCAGATTGTCAGCAGCGCAAGCGTCAGGATAAAGCCGGCAGTGCCGGCGAAGATCCAGGCGGAGAGTTTGGTTTGATAGGCGTAATTGTGCAGCCAGCCGTTCATGAGCCAACCCGCGATGGGGGCGGCGATCAGGAAGGCCAGGGCGATCAGCATTACAAAATCCCGGGCGAGGAGCGCGGTCACCTGGGTGACGGAGGCGCCAAGGACGCGGCGGACGCCGATTTCCTTGACCCGCACCTGCGCGGCGTAGGTGGCGAGTCCGAAAAGGCCCAGACAAGAAATGATGATGGCGACCAGCGCAAAAACATTGAACAGCGTACCGATCCGCTCATCGGACCGGTACATCTTGTCGAAATCTTCACTCAGGAAAGAATAACTAAAGGGATAGGCCCCGTCGTATTCCTGCCAAAAACGACGGGTAGCTGCGATCGCGTCGGCGGCCTGGTCGGGCCGGGTGCGGATATACAGGGTCGAGGCGCTGCTGTCATAACTGAAGATGAGCGGCGCCACCTTCTCCTTTAGGGATTGAAAATTGAAATCCTTGACGACGCCGATGATCGTTCCCTTGGTATCGTGGAGGCTGAAAATCTTCCCGACCGGGTCCTTCATGCCCATTTCGCGGACGGCGGTTTCGTTCAGGATGTAATGGCCGCTATCCGCGGGAGTGCCGGTAAAATTTGACCCCGCCACCAGCTGCATCTTTAGCGTCGGGATGAAACGGTCGTCGATGTAATTTGAGTTGATCAGGAACATTCTCGACTGATCCTTTCCCTCCCACCAGGTGTCGCCGGTTTCGCCATTCCCCCCCGCAAGCCTGCCATCCGCCGTCCCGACGTCGATGACCGAGGGCAAACGTCTCAGCTCGGTGATGATCGCCTTGTAATGGGCCTGCATGCCTTGACGCATATTTACAGAGAAGACCTGGGATTGGTCGAATCCCAGGTTTTTTTCTCTGATATACCTCAACTGATCACGGATAACTATAGTGGAAATGATTAACCCAACGGAAAATGTGAATTGCGCGACGACGAGGATCCGCCTGAAATTGGCTTTGCTGACGCCAATCGCAGCGACCTTTCCCCGCAGCGCTTCGATAGGGCGAAAGGCGGATAACAAAAGAGCCGGGTAAATGCAAGCGGCGGCGAGTGTGCCGACTACCGTGCCACCTACGACCAGCCATACGCCAGGATCTGAAAGGCTGAAAACGAGTTGTTTTGCAGCGAGGTTGTTATATAGTGGCAACAGGAGCATGACCAACAGAAAGGCCAGGAGTGAGGCCAGCAGGAACAGGACGGCGGATTCGGTGACGAACAGGAAGAACAGTTGCGGCCGGCCGGCGCCGATGATCTTGCGGACGCTGACCTCTTTTGATCGCAGTATCGCCCGCGCCGTGGACAGGTTGACATAGTTGATCCCCGCGATCATCAGTATAAGGACGGCGACCGCCGTGAAGATGCGGACGATCGACCTGGCGCTGGCGTCCCCCTGCGGCGTAACGAGGTGCAGGGTCCTGAGCGGTTGCAGGGTGAAGAAATCGGTCTTGCTGTCCGGCCCTTTTTTGTTCTGATAGATCGCGGTGAGTTTCCTTTCGACTGCGCGGGGCGACGCGGTCGGTTTCAGTTGCAGATAGATAGTGTAGTAAAAATTGCCGAGGTCCTCGTCGATCGTTTTCCAGTCACCGTTGCCGCGAAAATGATGGGCATAGCGGCTCATGGGCCAGAGCATATCGAAGCTGACGGAGGAATTTTCAGGGAAGTCGGCAATGACGCCGGTGACGGTGAAGTTGTCCTTTTGGTCCATGACCAGAGTCTTGCCGACGGGATCCGCGCCGCCAAAATACTTTTTCGCGAGGGTTTTGGTAATAATGATAGAATTGTCGTCGATGAACGGTTTGAGGGGATCGCCTTCGAGGAGCGGAAAGCTGAATATGGTGAAAAAATCCGGGTCGACGTAGGCGGCGCTGGATTCAAGAAATGTCCGGGACCCGACACTTGTGAGGTGCTGACTGTTGTTTCTCAGAAGCCGGACCGCTTTATCCACTTCGGGTACGGATTGACGGGCAAACACCGCCAGGGGCGAGGGCGACCCATTCCAGATGCTGGCCGCTGCGCCGCTTCCAATATGAGAATTGATCTTGTAGATATTGGCCGACTGCTTGTGGAAACCGTCATAGCTCAATTCATCGCGCACCCAGAGCAGAATGAGGATGCCCACGGCCAGACCGATAGCGAGGCCGGCGATATTTAGCAGCGAGTACACGCCGTTTCGGCGGATATTGCGGCAGGCGGTGAGGAAGTTGAGTCGGAACATCGGAGGTTATGTTATCGTGTTCAGGTGTTTTATTCCGATCTGAGACTTTTTACCGGACTGGCCAGGGTGGCTTTCAGGGCCTGGAGCCCGACGGTCAGCAGCGCGATGCCAAAGGCCAGCATGCCGGCAATGGCAAAGGTCCACCAGCCGATATGGATGCGATAGGCAAATTCCTGCAACCAGGAGTTCATCGCCCACCAGGTCACCGGCACCGCGATCAGGAAAGCGACGGCAACGAGCAACAGGAAGTCCCGCGAAAGGATGAAGAGCAGGTGTTGGGCGGAAGCGCCAAGGACCTTCCGGATGCCGATCTCCTTTGTTCGCTGGATGACGTTGTACGCGGAAAGGCCCAGCAACCCGAGGCACGCGATTATGATCGCGAGGCCGGCGAAGAGGCCGAAGACCGTGCCGAAACGTTCGTTCTCGGTGTACTGCTTATTGAAGAAGTCATCGAGAAAGAAATACCGGAAGGCATCGGTTGGGAAGTATCGCTGCCAGACGGTCTTTATCGCGGCGATCGTCCCGGGCAGGTTGCCGGTGTTGACCCGGATCGAGTAAAAGCTCGGTTCCGGCAGGCGCATGACGATGGCGAGGGGGGCGATCGCTTTTTGCAGCCCTTCCTGGTGAAAATCGGCTGCGACCCCGATGACGTGGACCGAATCGATCGAACCCTGGTCGGCGTGCAGCAGTTCGCCGATGGCGTCTTCAGGTCTCGCGTAACCCATTTCCTTCGCAGCCGTCTCATTCAGGACCACGCCCTTTCTGTCGGTCGGGAAGTCTTTGGAGAAGCCCCGGCCGGCGACGATCTTCAGACCATAAAACTTAAAATAATCGTAGTCGACGCCCAAATGGCGGAGCAAGTAGTTCTTCTTCGGGTCATGGCGCAGCCGCTGCCAGTCGGTCGCCCAGGTGATCTCCGCCCCCGGAATGTCCGTCGTGCCTGTGATACCGCCGACATCTTTCAAACGGAGGATGTCCTGGCGGAATGCCGGGAAGCTCGCGGTATAGGCCGAATCGGAAATCGTATTGACCCCATTGATGACGAGCGTCTGGTTGATATTGACACCCAGCGGGCGGCTCCGCATAAAGTGGACCTGGTTATAGACGATGATGGTTCCCGCTATCAGCAAGATGGACGCGGCGAACTGGCCGACGATAAGCCCCTTCCGGAGGAAATGGCCGCCGACGGAATTCTTGAACAATCCTTTCAGCACCGTCACGGGATGATACCGCGATAGCACAAACGCCGGATAGATGCCGCTCAGGAGGGTGCCGCCGAGGAATAAACCGGCAAATATTTCACAATAGGTCAGCGGAAGCGAATGGATCGTCCTGCCGGTCAATTCATCGAACGCCGGGTTGAGCGTCCACGTGATCGCGACCGCTAGCGCGAGGGCCAGGGCGTTGAGCAACAGGCTTTCGACCATGAACTGGCGGATGAGATCCCTGCGGAGGGCGCCGAGGACTTTGCGGACGCCCACTTCCCGGGCGCGCTCGAGGGACCGGGCCGTGGCGAGGTTGATATAGTTGATCCAGGCGATGGCAGCGATAAAAAAAGCGATCATAAAGAGGAAGGAGACGGAGCTGCCGTCGCCGTTTGCCTCCGCCTCTTCGCCGTAGTGCGAGTATAAATGGATATCGGTGAGCGGGAACAGTTGAAGAAGGTTAAAATCGTTGTTCGCCTTGTGTTCGGGCCGGGAATTGTAGTGCCGGTTCATGAAATCGCCCAGCCGGGACTGGAGGACATGCCAGTCGGCGCCGGGTTTCAGCTGGATATAGGTATAGTAATCGTTCCAGGACCAGGCCGTCTGGGTCGCATCTTCGTTGTTGCCGAAGGACATCCATGTCCTGAGCGTCGGGTAGGAAATCAGGATCTCCGGCCTCAGGTGGGTGTTGGCGGGCAGGTCGGCGAAAACGCCGGTGACTTCGAGCGGGCGGCGCCATCCGCCTTCCTCGTTATAGAGGGTCTTTCCGACCGGGTCTTCGTTGCCGAAGAATCTTTTCGCCGACGTCTCGCTGAGGATGACTTTGCCGGGTCCGGCAAGAGCGGTGGCGGGGTTGCCTTTCGATAGTTTGAAGGCCAGGATGGCGAGGGCCGAGGCATCGGCGGCATAGGACTTCTCTTCGTGAAAGCGCGAGTTGTTCACCAGGTTGGCAAGGGTTAAACCCTCCTGGTAGACGCGGCAAAAAGATTGGATCTCCGGATAGTCCTTTTGCAGTGCCGGGCCGACGGCAGGCGAGGTTGTCGCCCAGGTGGATTCCAACTGACCGGCATGGTAGTCTTTTTCCTGGACGCGAAAAATGTCCGACGCGTTTTTATTGTACCCGTCGTAGGAACGTTCGTAGGCGACATACTCGAAGATCAGCAGACAACAGGTGATGCCGATCGTGAGGCCGAGTAGGTTGAGAATGGAATACCCCCTCCGCTTCGTGAAGTTGCGGAGCGCGATGTGGAGGAAGGACTTGAGCATGTTTAGCCGCGTTTTGGGCGCGATTGTGCGCGGCAAATGCGGTGCCGGGTTAGAATGCGATTGAGTGTTAAAGAGTTAGGTTGTCCGCGCGGAGGAGATGTCCGGTTTCGATACAGGTGTCGTGCGTTGGCGATACAGGGGCGGCCGCCGCGTGGGGGCCCGGCCCAACTCCATTTTCGCATCAGGAGTTCGGCGACAGAAAACCCGTTGATGGTCAAACCCGCAATATTGCAATCGCTGATCCCGACGCCGATGAGATCGCGGTTGAGGAAGCCGCCGTTGCGCAGGCTGCCTTTTTTGAATTCGGAATCGGCTTCGGGCAGGAGGGCCCGGATCGGCCCGGTGCGGCACAACCCGTGCGCGGGCTCGTAGCGGTGGGACCGGACGGTCAGGCGCTCCCGGAGCATGCGTTGATAAGGCGTCATCCGCTGCTCGCGCGTAAGGGCGAACCGTCGGCGCAGGCGGGGCCGCCGGCTCAATTTGACGATGCCGGTGACGATGCCGGCCAGCAGACCAAGCGAGGGGGGCGCATCGCCGTTTAAAACAAGAAAAGAATAGCCGGTGTAAGAAAAGCGAAACGTCGCATTGACAGTCAGTGCGTCCAGCGCTTCGCGGCCACGGGCGGGAAGGGAATCGCGGAGCATCCAGGAAAGGAGGGCGCCGACGGCGACAAGGAAAACGATCGCGACGAGGCCGGTAAGAATGGCGCTGAAGCGTTGAAGGAGACAGGCGCCCGCGGGGAGATCGGATCGCCTGGCGTGGATGAAGATGACGGTTGCGAACAGGATAAGGAAAAGGGCGGGTACGAGGATGAGGTCAATGGGGATCGGCGGGTGAAGAGAAGCGCCGGCAATGGTCAGGCGGGGATCGACGGTGAGACGGCCCGCAACACCGGGAAGCAGGTGGGCGAGCAAGCCCTGCCCGGGATAGATACAAATCGCCAGCAGCAACAGGGCGA
>DATNBP010000124.1:0-51292 GCA_035572015.1 Puia sp.
GGAATATGCAGGACAGTCGGTCAATTTATTGGAGAAGCCCCAGGGTAACCCCCAATTGATCAGCCGGGACAGAGAAAAAATAAACGAATTGATCTACTACCTGCACCAGAGAAAATCCAGCTTCATCGGAGAAATAGGCCACCTGGCGCGTCTGCTCAAATTGGAGACGGATTTGCTTGACCGCCTGAATTCGGCATATGGACTCGCTAATGAGTAGTATCAACTCCTCATTTGCATTGGCCAAATCAGCTCATCCGGCTATTATAATCAGTGTAGTCTTTGGCTTCGCCTGAAAGGAGCTTTTCCAGTCCCGGTCTGAGTAATTCAAAAGCATTCCAGAATTCTTGCTTGGTCATGGGGTGATTTAGAGGTCACAAAATTGTAAGGAAATTTGCAAAAAACCTTGCAATTAACTCCACAGGGTTCAGAAACCCCAAATAAATTGGCCTAAACTCATAAAATTGATTTTGTGAAGAGAAATAGCACTAAATTTGGCTATTCTGTTTCCTCCAATCATTCTTTTCCCTTTGCTGATTCATTTTAATCTTTTGTGCTGAATATGCGAGGTGGAGGTAATTCATGTAGTCACTTTTTTTTGAAAAAAGGTGACGTATGATGTGATACATTGTCACCAATTTGCGTAAATTAGTGACATGGAAAACGTGCAAAATAACGTAAAAGGCCTAATCTCAAGGAAGAAGAAAGGAGATTTAATGTTCCCTTCTGATTTTAGAGGCATGGGGACCGAGGCGGCGATAAAGAAAGCTCTATCGAGAATGGTCCAAACGGGCGAAGTGAAGCGTTTAGCACATGGGATTTATTATATTCCGAAAATAGACCCGCTCTTGGGAGAATTATATCCAGGCGCGGAGGAGGTGGCCATGATGCTGGCGAAAAAGGAAAGAGTGCGTATCCGCCCCGCCGGAGCCTATGCACTCAATAAATTGGGGTTGAGTACACAGGTGCCTACACGCTTGGTGTATATCACCGATGGGCCTCCCCGAAGGTTGAAGATCGGGAAACAAGAAGTGAGATTTAAGGCTACATCTCACAAAAAACTGGCGACGGTGGGAGAAATCAGTGCTTTGGTCATCCAGGCATTGGATGAACTGGACGTGAGACATATTGACCCGGATACTGAGGCTAAGATAAAGAGCTTGTTGTTAAAGGAGGATCCCAAAAAACTAAGGCACGATCTCGGTTTGGCGCCGGTTCGGGTGCACGATTATATTGTTAAACTCTTAAATGCACATAAGACATGATCGGTTGGTTGTCGCTTACCGAAGACCAAAGGAGAGAGACCCTGCGACAGGCGGCCCGGATAAGCGGGATCAGCCCCAAGGCGATAGAAAAAGACTGGTGGGTGACGCTGGTACTAAGGGCGCTATTTGAGGGACCATGGGCCTCGTTTATGGTTTTTAAAGGAGGGACGTCCCTTAGCAAGTGCTGGAATTTGATCGAGCGATTTTCGGAGGATATTGACATTGCCCTGGACCCAAAAGCCTTCGGCATGCGATATAAATCAATGCCTACCAAAGGAGATATTGAAAGGCTAAAGCGACAAGGATGTGCCTTTATTAGTAAAGAACTTAGAGAAGCTCTTGAAACGCAATTAGCTCGAATGGGTGTGCCGACAGGTATCGTAACGGTCACTGCTGAAACGGTAAGTGAAAAAATGCCGGATAAAGACCCTCAGGTATTGTTGGTAGGATATCTGTCCCTCTACGAGGTCAATCACTATTTTAAGGATGAGGTGAAGGTAGAAGTTGGCGTTCGTTCATTGAAGGACCCATACGGTTTTCGGCCCGTCCAGTCTATATTGTCCACCCATTTCCCAAATGATGTATACTTGGAAACCCCGTTCGAGATCCCGGTTGTGGACCCTAAGAAGACTTTCCTCGAGAAGGCATTTCTATTGCATGAGGAGTTCCTGAAGCCTGATTTGGGAAGGATCAGGACGGGGAGGATGTCCAGGCATTTGTTTGACTTATATAGATTGGCGCAGGCTGGGATAGCAGATGCGGCATTAATCGATGAGGTGCTGTATGCAGCAATTATTGAACATCGAAAGAATTACAGTAGATTGAAGCATGTACAATATGAGACATTGGAAAGGGGTGCCATATCCTTTTTACCGCCTGCTGAACTGAGGGAGATGTACAGGCAAGATTACCTGGTCATGCAAGAGCAAATGATATACGGAAGACCGTTGCCGTTCGACGAGTTGATGAAGGGGATGGAGGAATTATTGGAGAAGTTCAGGAAGGAAACGGGATACTAATGCCCATGCGTGCGGCGTGTAACGTGTTGACCTTTGACCGGCCCTTTTGCTCCTTCATTTATTGGAACCGGTGAGGCTTGCCGAATAGCAGAGGCAACCGGGAACCGTCTGTAAAACAAAGGGGATCTCGCCAAGTTGAAGCAGGAGCACAAATTCCGGGTGCCAGCGGCAGATATAGCGGAAATAACGACTATTGTTGAAACGATTCAAATGCTTGAGGCAAGCCCGATACCTCTTCAGTGTCTCGGGATCGAACGTCTCCGGCGGATCTTTGATAAAGTCTTCGAAGTAGGCATTGAACAAGTTGGTATTATTGTTCTTCAGCAGCTCCCGGTAAGTAATCGGGAAGGTGAGGCTCTTCTTGGCAACATAAGACCGCCGGACAAGCCCGTCAAGGACGTCGGTAATCTCCTTAATGGCTCCATAGATCTCAAAAGCAAAGCGATGGGTATTCTTGACCCAGGAATTCGGCTTACCGGTCCATTCCTATTTGCGGACCTTACTCGGCACTTCTACGCGATAATATCTGGTCGATCGGTTAAGGCAAATGCGGATGTGAATGGGATACTGGCCGTTCTCGTTCCTCTTATTCCTCCAATTCCACACAGGCCTGTATGTAGGCAAATTCATATACTGAATTTAAGAAATTTGAGTAAATCGAAGTGTAAAACAGGGTGTAAAAAAATCTTAGAAATTCAACGAAATCACCCGGAATCGAAAAAAAGAAAAAACCCGCCGAAAGCGAGTGCTAGCGCGGGTTTTCTGTTTCGTTGTGGCTTGTTGGGTTTTGTTGAAAAAGCCTTGAAGTTGCCCAACCTGGATTCGAACCAAGACTAAAAGATCCAGAATCTTCTGTACTACCATTATACTATTGGGCAATGGGAGGGCAAAGGTAGGACATTTTTGGCGTTTAACGAATTGTCCGCATGAGATTGGTGACTTCAAATGCCTGCTTTTGGTTGTATTCGTTTGCTAATTTTTGGGCATTGACAAGGTCTATGATCGTTCCGATCATGCAAAGTCCGCCTGTAAAAAGGAAGAGGATTCCCATGCCGACCTGCCCAAGAATGAATCTTTGGATGCCTGACACGCCCAAAAAGCCCAGGCAGGTAAGGATGATGATGGTCTGCTGATCCTTTCTTCTTCCCTGATAGAGGGAGACAAATTGCATTTGCTCTTCCGGGCTCATTTCCCTGGTCAGGTTCTTGATGAAGATTATTTCTTCCGCGGAGGCATTGGGGAGCATCATTAAAAATTGGGGTTCCATGTCGGGGTTATTTTGAAGGTGTAAAAAAGGCGGTTTGTTTATGGAAAAGGTCCGAAATGATCCTGGCTCCCAGTATGAAGACGGCAGGGATGCCCATCAGGTGCGCCTGGAGCGATTTTTGAAATTCGAGATGGAGGGCGTAGCGGATGGAATGACCGATCCCGCAGCCGATGCATCGGTGAAATCCGAGCCATTTAAAGAAGCAGAACGATCTGCCGCCGTCGCTTGCCGGCTGAAAGTACAAAAGGACTAAAGCGGCGGTCCAGACGATCGACTCCGAATAGGATTGAATACACCTCACCGCATTGGCAAGGCATTGGCGACGCGATAGCTGGCCGGTTAACATCCCGGTCAAATTACGGCTTTTTCAACGGATTTTCTTTATCCGTCGAGAACGAATACGGTGCAGCGGACTCGCGCGTCCCCCGGCGCCGGTTCGGCGTCGCGCTCATGATAAAGTCAATCTCACCGCCTTTCGCGACTGCAGCATGAGAGACCCAATTCCGATCCCAAACACTTCCGTTAAGCGTCACCGCCGCCACATACTTATGCGCCGAATCATTGGCCGGGGCAGAGACGACGAATCGCTTCCCGTTCGGGAGGTTCAATGTCAGTTTCCGGAACAAGGGCGCGCCCAGTGCATACTGGTCGCTGACCGGACAGACCGGATACCAGCCAAGCGCCGAAAAGACATACCATGCGGAGGTCTGCCCGTTGTCTTCGTCGCCGCAATACCCATCCGGCGTTGCGCGATACAATTTGTCCATGGTTTCGCGCACCCAGTATTGCGTCTTCCACGGTTCGCCCGCATAGTCGTACAAATAGAGCATATGCTGGATCGGCTGGTTCCCGTGCGCATATTGTCCCATACCCGCGATCTGCATTTCGCGGATCTCGTGGATCACTTCGCCATAGTAACTGTCGTCGAAGACCGGCGGCATCACAAAGACCGAGTCGAGCATGGAGACAAAGGCCTTTCTGCCACCCATCAGGTCGATGAGACCACGGATGTCATGGAAGACACCCCAGGTATAGTGCCAGCTGTTGCCTTCGGTGAACGCATCCCCCCATTTGAAGGGATTGAAGGGCGATTCCCAACTGCCATCCTTGTTCTTCCCGCGCATCAGCCGGTGCTGAGGGTCGAAAAGATGCCTGTAGTTCATCGCGCGTTCCGCATACACCCGGAGCTCGTCCGCGGGCCGTCCCAGCGCCTTTCCCAATTGGTAGATCGAAAAGTCGTCGTAGGCATATTCCAGCGTCCGGGCCGCGTTCTCGTTGATACCGGCATCATAGGGGACATAGCCGAGGCGGTTGTAATAATCGACGCCGTCCCGGCCGACCGCGGAGATCGGGCCCGCATGATTGGCGTCCTTGAGCAAGGCGTCATACAGGCTGCGGATATCATATCCCCGGATCCCTTTCAGATACGCGTCCGCCACTACCGAGGCGGAATTGTTACCGACCATCACGTTCCGGTATCCCGGAGCGGACCACTCCGGCAGCCAGCCACCCTCCTTGTAATCGTTGACCAATCCTTCCTGCATCTTGCGGTCGATATCGGGATACACCAGGTTCAGGAAGGGGTACAAGGCCCGGAAGGTGTCCCAGAACCCCGTGCCGCCGAACAGATAACCCGGCTCTACCTGACCGTTGTAAGGACTATAGTGGACGATCCGCCCGTCGGCGGTCTTTTCATACAGGGACAGCGGGAAGAAGAGCATCCGGTACAGGCAGGAATAGAAAGTGCGCACCTGGTCGATCGTCCCGCCTCCCACCATCACGCGGCCGAGAGTTGCATTCCAGACGGCACGACCCTTGCGGACGACAGTCTCAAAATTGTCGCTGCCGATTTCCTTCAGGTTTTGTTCGGCCTGCTCAATGCTGATAAACGAAGAGGCCACCCTGGCGGTGACCACTTCGCCCCGCCGGAGTCCGGTAAAGCCCGCGACCGCGCCGACATGCCGGTCCGTCAATTCCGCTGAGTCGGTCAGCGTGCTATCCTTCCAGGTTCGGACGCTGCTGAATGGCCGGTCGAACACGACGACGAAATAATTCCTGAAATTCTTCGACACACCGCCGCTGTTTCGCGTGGAATACCCGACGATCTTATTTTCACCCGGTATGACCCGGATATACGATCCGTGGTTATACGCATCGACCAGTACATAGGCGCTGTCCGTCCGGGGAAATGTAAAGCGAAAGATGGCCGCCCGGTCCGTCGGCGCGAATTCCGTCGTGAGATCGTAATCGGCCAGGTAGACACTGTAGTAATAGGGTTTGACGATCTCTGCTTTATGCGAAAACCAGGAAGCCCTGCTTTCTTCCGTCAGGTGGAGGCTCGTCTCCGGCATGATGCTGAATTCGCCGTAGTCGTTCATCCAGGGAGAGGGCTGATGGGTTTGTTTGAAGCCCCTGATCTTATCCGCCGTATAGGTGTACTGCCAGCCGTCGCCCATCCTTCCGGTCTGGGGCGTCCAGAAATTCATTCCCCAGGGGAGCGCAATCGTCGGGTAGGTATTACCACTGGAGAGGTCCACTGTCGATTGGGTGCCCATCAACGGATTGACATAATCCACGGGATCGGTGATCCTGGCGACCCACTGCGCCCGAACGAGGCCGCAGCACATGAACATGGCGCTGAATAAAACTGCTGGTCTTAGCATGGCGGTAGTAGAAATTTAGGCCGCAAGCTACTCCATCCCGCCGATATTCGGGCGTCGGGCAGCTCCCCACTCCACAGATGATGTAAGGTCCCTCCCGGGCTTCAGCCCCTCACCCCCGCCATTCTTTCCAGACGACGGATCCGCCCCGCATGCTCGCCCAGCCCCGATCTTTCCAGCCAGGCGCGCAATCCTTCGCCATAGCCGGCGCGAAACGCAAAGGCATCCTGCCGGAAGTCATCCCAGCGGCGCAGGCCGGTCAGCAATAGGCCGAATGATCGCTCCCAGAGGAAGGAAGGCAACAGCAGGAAGCCCAACGGAAGGAGAAACAGGGTCAGGACCATGGCGCCCGGCGACCAGAACCTGAACAGCCGCCGGATGAGTCCACGACCAAGGCGAAAGCCGGTCGTCGCAGGCTGTGTCATGTGGAACACTTCCCGGAGCGCCCGGTCTCCGTCGCGGATATGCCCCAGCTCATGCGCGAGGAAAGCGCGAAGCTCGCCTTCCGACGCCCACTGCAACGCGGCGCTTGGTACGACGATGGTGTGGTATCCCACGGAGCCGTCGCGCTGTTCCGGTTCTTTCCCGATCAATATCCTGACCCTAAGCGTCGATCCGGCGCGGACCGACACTTCCCGCATGGCGGTCTCCAGCCGCTCTTCCTCCGCCAGGACCGGGAGCCGGCCCGGCATCAACCGGTACAAATTTTCCGCCAGCCAGATCTTACCCAGGCAAACGCCGGCCCAACCGACCAGCAGTTCCCACCGGAATGCATTGGACAATCGACCGCCGCAGACGACCAGCAGGACGATCTGTAGCCCCACCGAAAAGAAAATATATATGCTTCCCAGCACCACATTTATCCATCTCCACATCGCACTTCATTTTAAAAGGGCTGCTAAACTAGTAGCAATTTTTGGATCGAGGTCCTAAAAAAAACCCTTAGTCCAAAGCCTTACCTTTATGCGATGAAATTTCTTCCCGCCGCATTCGTCCTTCTTACCTTGTCATCGGCGTCAGCGCAGTCTCCCCATTTTCCCGAAGGCCCGTTGCTTTCCGCCGTGGACCCCTATATCGGCACCGGCGCCCACGGCCACACATTCCTTGGGGCCAGCGTCCCCTATGGCGCGGTCCAGGTCGGGCCCAGCAATATCAACAAAGGTTGGGACTGGTGCTCCGGGTACAACTATTCCGACAGCGTTGTAAAGGGTTTTGCGCAGAACCATCTCAGCGGGACCGGCATCCCCGATCTCGGCGACATCCTGATCATGCCTTTTACCGGCGCCGTCCGCACCGAGCCCGGCACCCAGGCCCACCCTGAGGATGGCTACGCATCGCACTACGATCACCTGCACGAGATCGCCCGGCCTGACTATTATTCCGTTTACCTGAAGGATCACCATGTTCGTGTCGAGCTCACGGCTACCGAGCGCGTGGCCTTTCACCGTTACCAATTTCCGCCCGACCGGCCCGGCCATATCATCATCGACCTGCTGCAAGGAAATTTCGATGCCGGCTGGCAACGCCCCAAGGTATTCGCCTGGCTCCGGCGGCTCGATGACAGTACCCTCCTGGGCTGGCGGAATTCGTCGCAATGGGCGCAGAACCGCCGGATCTATTTTGCGATCCGGAGCAGTGTACCGCTTACAGGATTCCAGCTCCTGAACGGGGAGCGGCCTGTCATCGCCGATGAATTGCAGGCGGATAGCGTGAAAGGCCTGATCTCCTTCGAAAAATCGCCGGAGACCTT
Organism: Puia sp.; assembly: GCA_035572015.1. Lineage (GTDB taxonomy): Bacteria > Bacteroidota > Bacteroidia > Chitinophagales > Chitinophagaceae > Puia. Next base: position 7,959 of record DATNBP010000124.1, read on the forward strand.
GCTGCTCAAGATCGCCGTGTCCAATGTCAGCAGCGAGGCCGCGCTGGCGAATCTCGAAGCCGAAATTCCCGGCTGGGACTTTGACGCCGTGGTGCGTGAAGGCAACAGGAAGTGGGAATCGGCCTTGAAAAGGATCACGGTAGAACCCGCTGACGGCACCCGGAAGAAGATCTTTTATACCGCATTCTATCATACCATGATCGCGCCGGCGCTGTACAACGACCATGACAGCAGTTATCGCGGGACTGACGGGAAGGTTTACGTGCACGCATCGTTTGATAACTATACGATCTTTTCGCTTTGGGATACTTACCGTACGCTGAACCCGCTGATGACACTGATCGAACCGCGGCGCGTCAACGATATCGTCAACAGCATGCTTGCCATCTACCAGCAGCAGGGAAAGCTACCGATCTGGCACCTCGACGGCCGGGAAACGGACTGCATGGTGGGATACAGCGCGGTACCGGTGATCGCCGACGCGCTGTTGAACGGGTATGACGGGTTCGATCCCAACCTTGCGCTCGAAGCAATGAAAGCTTCTTCCACCCGGAACGACTACGGCATGGAATACCTCAAACAGCTTGGCTACATCCCCGCCGACAAGGAGCGCGAATCGGTTTCGAAGGCGCTCGAATATGCCATTGACGATTGGTGCATTTCCCGGGTCGCCGCGAAACTTGGCCGAACCGCGGATGAAGCCTATTACTCTAAACGGGCGGCGTATTTTATCCGTTATTTCGACCCGGCCACCAAATTCATGCGGCCCGTCCTCGCCGACGGCAGCTTCCGCACGCCCTTCAGCCCCTTCCAGTCCATTCATGAATGGGGCGACTACACGGAGGGGAATGCCTGGCAGTATTCCTGGCTGGTCCCGCAGGACGTGGAAAAACTGATCGAACTGATGGGGGGCGACAAGGCCTTTGCCGACAAGCTCGACAGCCTCTTCGTCGTCACAGGTTCCCTTGGTGCGGCCGCCTCTCCCGACATTTCCGGGCTGATCGGGATGTACGCGCAAGGCAACGAGCCGAACCACCACATCCCCTATTTGTATGACTTTGCCGGCTATCCCTGGAAAGCGGCGGAAAAAGTCTCTCGTATCTGCCGGGAAATGTATACCGCCAAAAGCGACGGTCTTTGCGGTAACGACGACTGCGGACAGATGAGCGCCTGGTATGTTATGTCCTCGCTTGGCTTCTACCCGGTCAATCCTGCAAACGGCATCTTCGTTTTTGGCACGCCCCTCGTGCGCAAGGCAGTTCTTGCCGTCGGGCAGCATCGGTTCTTCACTATGCAGACCAGTAATTTCGGCCCAAAAAATATCTACATCCAGCGTGCCGCCCTGAACGGAAAGCCCTGGACAAGATCCTGGATAAGCTACCGCGATATCAAGGCTGGCGATACCCTCACGCTTTATATGGGAGACCGGCCAAACCCGGCCTTCGGGGCTGCGCCCGGGGACAGGCCTCATTCCGGAGGGTGATGGCTGCGGACCGGGCGGGACAACGGCTGCCGACCGGGCTGGAGGATGGCTGGAGGGCGCGCATCTTCCCAAAAACGTGGGACGCTCCCGTTTTGGGACGCGACCTTTTCCGAATACGCTTAACAGTCAATTATATACGCCCGGCATATGGCTTGCCAAGTATCGATGACATGCAAAAAAAAATGAAACGTCTCTATGCCCGCATCACCGGCGGGACCATGACAGAACCGGAAGAGGAAGCGATGCCCACCGGCACCGGCCTTCTCGCCGCCTTCCTTTGCGGCGTACTCTTCTGCATGTTCGTGCATTGGTTATTATTCTAGGTATTCCTACTTATTCGGATCGCAAACTCTTCACAGGATTCATCACCGCCGCCCGGATCGCCTGATAACCGATCGTTCCGATCGCAACGGTGACAGCCAACAGCCCCGCGCCCGCAAATAGCCACCATTCCAGCGACGCTTTGTAAGCGAAATCTTCCATCCAGCGGTGTGCAAAGTACCATCCCACCGGGGTTGCGATCAAAAAAGCAATCCCCACCAGGGCCAGAAAGTCCATCGAGAGCATCCGCACGATGCCTGCAACGGACGCGCCCAGAACCCGTCGCACGCCCACCTCCCTGGTCCGCTGCAGCGTACTGTAGGAGGCAAGTCCGAACAAGCCAAGACAGGATATGAAGATCGCCAGCACCGCAAAGTTCATGAACAGCCGTCCGAAGCGGGTCTCGGTCCGATATTGCTGGTCGAACTGCTCATCCAGAAAGAAGTAGTCAAACGTCCTGTTAGCCATTCCTTCCCAGATCTTTCTGATCGCCGATATGGTCGCCGGCAGGTCCCGGGTCGAGACTTTTGCCGACAAATAATTGCAATCATCGAGGTTGACGCAAATGGTCAGGGGCCGGATCTCCTGTTTCAACCCCTCGAAATGATAGTCCCTTATCACTCCGATGATCGTTCCTTTCTTTCCCCATTGCTCGAACCGGCGGCCTATTGCCTGCCCGGGCTCGGAGTACCCGAGGAATTCCAATGCTTTCTCGTTGATGATCATCGCCTGCATGGTATCCGTCGCAATGCGGGGATCAAAGAAGCGGCCTGCCAGCAGTTTCATTTTGTATTGCTCCAGGTAACCGAAATCGACGTAGGTCAGGTCCACAATGACGGACTGCATCTGCTCCCGGCTATTTTCGAGTTCGGAGGTCGCCGTATAATCCCCTTCGCCGGGAACGCTTCCCGATAACGCGGCGGACAGCACGTTGGGAAGCCTGGCTACCTCCTGACGGAAAGCAAGCTTGTGAACATCGTTGTGTTCGTCGATCACCAGTTCCTGCTGCCGGTCGAATCCAAGGTCGCTCGTCCGCATGTAGTTCAGCTGCAGAAACACCACTGCCGTCCCGATCATCAGAAAGATCGAGATCGCAAACTGGAATATCACCAGCCCCCGTCGAAGCAACAGTCCGCGATGGCCTGAACTGAACCGGCCCTTCAGGGATTCGATCGGCCGGAAGCCCGACAAGACAAGCGCCGGGTAAGCCCCTGCGAGCAACCCGATCACCAGGGCGATCCCCATCAGCTCCAATAATTCTACCGGCCGGCTAAGCACCCTTGTGCACACCTGCTTCCCGGCCAATTGATTGAACTGAGGCAACATGGCCTCGCACAGTGCCGCTGCCAGGACGAACGCGATAAGGCATAGCAACACCGACTCGCTCAGGAATTGCCGGGTCAGTTGAAAGCGCACAGCGCCGATCACTTTCCGGATGCCCACTTCCCTGGCGCGTTCCGCGGAGCGGGCCGTCGTCAGGTTGACAAAATTGATAGAGGCAATCAGCAAAATGAATACACCAATGAGCGAGAAGACGTAGACGTTTGTTCGATTGCCGGTCACCCAGCCGCCGCGGGACGACCAGTAGGTGTCCTTCAGCTTTTCCAGGGATATCGTTTCTTCCTGGTGCGACAGTTTGAGCTCCATTTCCATGTGCCGGTCTATGAACGGCTTGAACTGCGGCTCCAGCGCCGAGGGGCTCACCCCCGGCTTGAGCAGCAGAAATGATGTTGCGTTTTGCCTGCCCCAATGCGTGTCGGCGCTGTCCTCAAATCGTTTGGTCGTCGCCATCGAAACGAACAGGTCGGCTTTGATCGTCGAGTTTTGCGGCAGGTCCCTCATTACGCCGGTGACTTTGGCATTGAATCCGCTGTCAGAGAAAAGCACGGTCTGACCGAGAGGATCCGCAGACCCGAAATACTTTTTTGCCGTCGACTGGGACAGTACAACGCTAAAGGGTGCTTGTAAAGCTGTCGCCGGATCGCCCTCCAGCAGCGGAAAATTGAAAATGTCGAACAACGAGGAGTCCGCAAAGATCGTCCTGCGCTCCTGGAAAAAGACATCACCACGTCTGATCAAGGTAGATTGCGCACTTAACCGAACCACGTCCGCGATCCCGGGGATTTCCTTTTTCAGGTTGATCGCCATCGGCATCGAAGAAGTGCAGCTATGCTGGATCCCGCCATCCGACCTGATATCCGTCACCAGGCGGTAGATCCGGTCCCGTTTCGTCACGAAGTCATCATAACTGTACTCGAAGCGGACGTATTGAAAGATCAGGAAAAAAGCAGCCATCCCGACGGCAAGCCCGATAATGTTAATGGCGGAATAGCCTTTTTGACGCCAAAGGCTGCGGAAGGCGGTCTTAAAATAATTTTTCAGCATGGCTGCGCTTTAGGCAATCGATTCGGATCAGAACCGGTGCCAATTGCCCAATGTCTTAGTAATCAGCCGCCCATCGGTCATCGCCGACCCGGAATTGTCCGTAAACGATACAGTCGTTGTTCATTTATGAATGCTCTTCATCGCGGACAGCGTAATCACCGCCGGGCTATTTTCCGCAGACTGCCAGTGCAACCGGTCATAGGGGCTGGATGGGAATACCAGCGCGGTCATCACCGTCAAGCCCTCGTCGGCAAATACTTCGAACGAAGAGGCGTCTGCGTATATCGTCAACCCGATGGTCTGCGCATGGGAGATGCGGGGCGCCGAATACAACCGGTCGAAATCCGGACCCAGGGGCGGGCCGGCATGACGCCGGTCGATGAAGTATTGCTGCCGCGCCGAATCGAAGCCGATGACGGTGCTGTCGCCGCCGGCATTCGAATAGACCAATGCGAACGAGCCTGCCACTTTTGTCTTTACCCGCAGGACCGACAAGGCGGGGAGCGCCGCCGGCAACGCGGGCCTGGTGGCGCGCTCCTCCAAGCCGTCAACCTCCTTCACCGGTACCGAAGTCACATAGACGGAATCGCCGACCTTCTCCCATCCCAGCCGGCGGGGCAGCGTGTTTGCGCTTCGCCATGGGCTGGTGGGTACGCGCTGACCGTAAAGCCAGTTGCTCATCCAGCCCAGGAAGATCCGGCGGGAACCCGTGTTGGACCACGTCACGCCGGCATACTCATCGGGCCCATAGTCCAGCCACCGCGTGCCTGCCGTCGAGGGAGTAAAATTCCGGCCGTCGAACTGGCCCAGAAAGTACTGGGTTGCAGAGCCGCCGTTCGGCCCTCCCGGGTTGATATTGACGATCAATACCCATTGCGTGTGGCCATGGCCGTCATCGATCGGGAACAGATCGGGGCATTCCCAAACGCCGCCATGCGCGCCGGCCTGCTGCCCGAACTCGCCCGCCTTTTGCCAGTCCTTCAGGTTCGGTGAGGAATAAAACGCGACCCTGTCTTTGACCGCCAGCACCATGATCCATTGCCGTCCCGGCTGGTACCAGAATACCTTGGGGTCGCGGAAATCCGTGATCCCGGGGTTGCGCAGGACAGGGTTGTGCGGATATTTCAGCCAGTTCTGCCCACCGTCCAGACTGTACGCGATGCTCTGGTTCTGAAAGTCGTTCCGGTTCTGTCCGGCCCCCACGGGATCGTGCTGGGTAAAGATGGCGACGAGCGGCACATCGTCGGGCTGGCCAAAGCCGGAGCTGTTTTTCCGGTCGACGACCGCACTCCCCGAAAAAATATAGCCGAGTTTGTCGGGGTACAGCGCGATGGGCTCTTCCTCCCAGTGGACCAGGTCCCTGCTTTCGGCGTGGCCCCAATGCATCGGGCCCCAGACGCTGCTGTCAGGGTAATATTGAAAGAAGAGGTGATAGATGCCGCGATAGTAGACCATGCCATTGGGGTCGTTCATCCAATGCGCCCTGGGGGAAAAATGGAACTGCGGGCGCCATTGTTCCCGATATACGGGTTGTGCGGCCGCCACTCCGCAGGACAACAAAAGTCCGAAAGATATTCCGAGATGTCGCATACGCTTTCTTTAATCCGGCGAAGCTTTATTCGGTCCGGAGCGACCTAACTGGGTTTTGCATCGCCGCCTTCATCGCATGGCCTCCCACCGTCAAAAACGCGACCGCTACTGCAACCAGTCCCGACAGGGCGAAGATCCACCAGCTCATTCCGGTCCGGTAAGCAAAATTCTGCAGCCAACTGTCCATCGCCAACCAGGTGACCGGCACCGCAATGATAAAAGCGACGGCGACGAGCAGCAGGAAATCCCGGGACAGGATCAGCAGCAAATTCCGGTTGGAAGCGCCAAGCACTTTGCGGATGCCGATCTCCTTGGTCCTTTGCAGGACGTTGTAAGCCGATAGGCCCAGCAGCCCAAAGCAGGCGATCCCGATCGCAAACATCGCAAAAAGTCCGAAGACTTCACCAAACCGCTCATTCTCGGCATACTGCCGGTCGAAATTCTGATCGAGGAAGAAATAGTCGTAAGGGTCACCGGGGAAGTGGCGGTCCCAGACCTTTTTAATGGCGGCGATCGTCACTGCCGCGTCGTTCCCCCGGATCTTGATCGAATAAAAATGCCGGGTATTACGGTTCGGGAAAAGCAGCAATGGCTGAATGGCCTTTTGCAACCCCTCATTGTGATAGTCTGCAATCACTCCCACCACCTGCATGGAGTCCATGTCCTGCTGGCCCCCCGACAGGAGCTCGCCGATCGCTTTCCGGGGCGTCAGGCCAAGGGTCCTCACGGCGGTTTCGTTCAGTATGACTGCCTTCTTATCAGCTCCCAGGTCAGGCAGGAAGTTCCGGCCGGCGATAATTTTCAGGCCGTAGCTCCGGATGAAGTCCTTATCGACACCGAGGTGAAAAATATTCGAGACCTGGCGGCTCGGGCTGTGCAGCCGGTGCCAGTCTGTGGACCAGAGGATCTCGTTGCCCATCACCTCGGAAGAAGCTGTCATGCTGCGGACATGGGACAATCGCAGGATGTCGCCTTTGAATGCCTGGTAGGTGTCCCGGTATGCCGAGTCTGTCAGCCCGCCTCCCGCCGCGCGCAGGACGAGCGTCTGGTCGATATTTACACCGAGCGATTGGTTGCGCATGAAATTGACCTGGCGGTAGACCACGATCGTCCCGGCAATCAGGATGATCGAGGCGGCAAACTGCCCGACGATCAGTCCGCGCCGCAGCCAAAGCCCGCTGCCCGCGTTCTTGAACGATCCCTTCAGGACAGCCGCAGCCTGGTATCGGGACAGCACCAGGGCAGGGTAGACCCCGGACAACAGGGTGCCCGCAAGGAACAGTCCGAGAAATATCTCCCAATATTCCGGCGTCAGCGAGAACCAGGATGACATCGGGCGGCCTGTCAGCCTGACGAAAAAAGGATTGACCGCAAAGGTCAGCGAGAGCGCAACCAGCAGCGCAAGCAGATTCATGACGAGGCTTTCCATCAGGAACTGCCGAACCAGTTCGCCGTGCTGCGCCCCCAGGACTTTGCGCACACCCACTTCGCGCGCCCGCTCGAGCGAACGTGCTGTCGCCAGATTGATATAATTGATCCACGCGATGCCGATGATCAGAAAGGCAATCAGGAAGACAAAGGATACTGATTGGCCGTCACCGTCCGGTTCAGCTTCTTCCGTGTAGTGCGAGTACAAATGGATGTCCGGGACCGGCATCAGCGAAAGGGAAAGGCTGTCCCCAGATGTTTTGGCCTGCGGCAGATCGTTGTAGTGCCTGTTGATAAAGCCCGGCAGCTTTGCGGCCAGCCGCGCGGCACTCGCGCCCTTTCGCAGGAGCACGTAGGTGTAAAAGTCGGTCCAGCTATAGCTGTTTTCGAACAGGTCATCCGGTTTTCCGTGGGTACCCCACATGACGCTCAGGGAAGTGTAGGAGATCAGTGCCGGGAATTTGAGGTGCGTGTTCGGAGGACAGTCCGAGAACACCCCGGTCACCTCCAGCGACATTGGCTTCGGCCCGGCGCCGCTGACCAGCTGAAGGACCCTCCCGACCGGGTTCTCGTCTCCAAAGAACTTGCGCGCCTCGGTTGCATCCAATACGACCTTTCCGGGACCGTTCAGTGCGGTCGCGGGGTCACCGGCCAGCATTTTGACGCCAAGCAGCTGCAGCACGGCGGGATCTGCATAGTAAATCGTTGGTTCCCTAAGTCTTACGCTCCTGTTTTCGTTCGCCAGGATCACGCTTCCGCGATACAGCCTGCCGGCGGTCTCCACTTCCGGGAACTCCCGCATCATGCCGCCCGCCAGGCCGGGCATGGCCGCGGCACAGGGCAGCACCATCCGGCCAGCCTGGTAGTCTTCGTCCTGAACCCGGTACAGCCGGTCCGCATTCGGCTCGAACCGGTCATAGCTCCGCTCGTATGCCACGTACTCAAAGATGAGCAGGCAGCATGCGATCCCGATGGCCAGGCCAGCGATGTTGAGCGCGGCATATCCTTTCCGCCGTCCCAGATTTCGCAAGGCTATCTTCAGGAAGTTCTGAAACATTGGCCAAATTTAGCCCTTTTTCATTGCCCGGGAAAGCCTTAGCGACGGGGGCCGGCAGCCCGAAAAAAACGCTCCCTTATCCAAGGGGGCGCCAACAGGAAAGGGGTAAGCTAATGGTTTTGGTATGACGACGCGATCTCGCTTTTATTGCGCCGGTAGTCGTTCATCACCAGCCGTACGATCACGTCCTCGCCGATCCCGAAAAAACCGGCGATGATAAAAAGATCCTGCAACATGAATTCTTCGACCCTGCTCATCAGGGTGTTGAAACGGTCGACTTTTTTCCCAAGATCTTTTGCCACTACTGTCTTTGGGATATACTTGAAAATATCGTTGAAGAACATGATCTTGCCGTTCTCGATCATAGGCTTGATCAGGTCATAACGATGATCCCTGTTATGTCTAATCATGGGTAAATGAACGATTTTATTTTTGTTCGTTGCGTTAGAGCCGGGCCCTGTCATAGTCCGTAAAATTTAGTTTCCTGATCCGTTTCTTTCCCTTCAGGGCAGTAATCGGTACAAAAATACTAATTAATTTAGCATTACAGATACTAAAAATATTAGTTTTTTTATCCCCCCTCAAAACTGCCCGAATGTACCTGTGCAAAACATATTTTAGCTTCAACTACGGGACCTGGCCGACAAAAGACCTGGTTGCCGCCGGACGGGAGGCGGGCGCGACCGCGCTTGCTTTGACAAATATCAACGGCACCTGCGACGCCTGGGATTTCGTCCAATATTGCCGGGAGGCCGGCGTGAAGCCCATCCTCGGGGCCGAGATCCGGAATGGCAATAAGTTGTTATATATCCTCTTGGCGGCCGGCAACCCAGGCTTCGCGGCTATCAACGCCTTTCTTTCGGAGCACCTGCTGGAAAAAAAAGACTTTCCCGATATCCCGACCCGGGTCTTTGAGCAGCCGCAGGATGGCTTCGTTATCTATCCGTTGGGCGCCCGGCCGCCGGAAGCCCTGGGTGACCATGAACGGATCGGTGTGCTGCCCTGGGAAGTCAACCGGCTTTTCCGGGCCGATGTTGCGGGTACGGCGGCGAAATGGGTCGTCCGGCAGCCCGTCAGCTTTCGCGACCGGGTCTGTTACAACCTCCATCGCCTGCTGCGGGCCGTCGACGGCAACACCCTGCTTTCCCGGCTGCAACCCGAAGACCTTGCTGCACCGGGGGAATGTTTTGTCCCCCTCCCGGACATCGTGTCGACGTTCCAACGGTATCCTTCGATCGTCGCCAATACGGATCAACTTATCGAGGCGTGTTCCATCGAGATGGCCTTCGGCCAGGACAAGAACAAGCGGCTCTACAGTGCAAGCCGGGGGGACGACCGGGTCCTTCTCGACAAACTGGCCCGCGACGGCCTGCGCTTCCGGTATGGCGACAACCGGCGGGCGCATGACCAGCTGGTACGGGAACTGGAGATCATCGACAAGATGGGCTTCACGGCTTATTATCTCATCACCTGGGACATGATCCGCTACGCCCAAAGCCGCGGTTTCTACCACGTGGGCAGGGGAAGTGGCGCCAACTCGATCGTCGCGTACTGTCTTCGCATCACCGATGTGGACCCGATCGAGCTCGACCTGTATTTCGAACGCTTTCTGAACCCGCACCGCAGCAGCCCGCCGGATTTTGACATTGATTTTTCCCATCGCGACCGGGACGAGATCATCGATTACGTCATGAAACGGTATGGCCGGCGCCATGTCGCCCTGCTGGGCATGTACCCGACCTTTCAGCACCATGCAGTCGTCCGGGAACTGGGGAAGGTCTTCGGGTTGCCGAAGGCAGAGATCGACCGGCTCGCGGAACGCGGCGTCCGCAACGACGACAAGATCGGCAGGGCCATTCTTCAATATGGCAAACTGTTGCGGGACTTTCCTTCGGGGCTGAGTATTCATCCCGGCGGCATTCTCATCTCGGAAGCGCCGCTTTCTTCCTGGTGCGCCGTGCATCTTCCGCCAAAAGGTTTTCCCACCGCACAGATCGATATGTCCGTCGCGGAAAATATCGGGCTATACAAACTCGATGTACTGAGCCAGCGCGGTCTCGGCCATATCCGGGAATCGATCGCGCTGGTAAAAGCCAATCGCGGAACCGATATCGATATCCACGACGTGGAGCGCTTTAAAAGGGACCCCGCCATCCGGGACCAGTTGCGGCAGGGCAATACGATCGGCTGTTTCTGTATCGAGTCCCCCGCCATGCGACAGCTGATCAAAAAGCTGCACTGCGACAATTACGGCACCCTCGTAGCCGCCAGCTCGATCATCCGGCCGGGCGTGGGCCGCAGCGGGATGATGCACCAGTATATTTTCAGGCACCATAATCCGGGCGCTTTCGACTACCCGCATCCGAAACTCCGGGAGATACTCGGCAGTACATACGGCGTGATGATCTACCAGGAACAGGTGATCCAGGTGGCGCATGAGTGGGCGGGCCTGGACATGGCGGAGGCCGACCTGCTGCGCCGCGCCACCAGCGCGAAGTATCGCGGCCGGGCGTTCCTCCCCAAACTGAAGGAACGGTTCTTTTCGAATTGCAGCGCCAGCGGGTATCCGGCCGCGATCACGGCGGAGGTATGGCGCCAGATCGAAAGCTTTGCGGATTTCAGCTTTTGCAAGGCTCACTCGGCAAGCTACGCCGTGGAAAGCTATCAGAGTCTTTACCTGAAGACCCATTTCCCGGTGGAATTCGCGATAGCCGTCATCAACAATTTTGGCGGCTTCTACAGCCGGGAACTCTATTTTTATGAATTGATGCGCACCGGCGCCCGGGTGCACCGCCCCTGCGTCAACCAGGGCGACTACTATACCAATCTCAGGGGCATCGACGCGTGGGTCGGTTTTATCCACATCAAGGGGTTGGAACAGGCGGTCGCCGACAACCTCCTCAGGGATCGTGGCCGAAGGGGTCCCTTTCTCACGCTTGCCGATTTTATCGAACGCACGGCGATCCGTCCGGAGCAGCTCGAACTGCTCATCCGGGCGGGCGCACTCCGGTTTACGGGCAAAAGCAAGAAGCAACTCCTTTGGGAAGGCGATTTCATTCAAAAAAAGAGCCGCTTCCGCAGCGCCTGCACCGAGCCCTTGTTCCACCAGGCCCCCGCGGCCTTCACTCTCCCCGCACTTCCCGACCATCCCCTGGACGACGCATTCGACGACATCGAGTTGCTGGGCTTCCCCGTCGACGACCCTTTTACCCTCGTCAATGACGACCCTGCCCGTTACGTCGCCGCCAGGGATATCGGGAATTTCCCTGGCCGGACCATCACGGTACTGGGGTATCACATTACGAACAAGCCCGTCCGGACCGTGAAGAACGAGTTGATGAGCTTCGGCACGTTTCTAGATGCCGCGAAGGACTGGATCGATACCGTCCACTTCCCGGATATACATCTCCGTTATCCTCCGCGTGCCGGGTTGTATCGCATCACCGGAAGGGTCCTCGAGGAGTTTGGCGTATATAGTATCGAAGTTACCCACATCGAAAAAATCGCCTTCCGGCCAAAATCATGAGACAGATCGCCCATTTCGATCTCGACGCTTTTTTCGTGTCCGTCGAATGCCTCAGGGATAACCGGCTGAAAGGCAAACCGCTCCTGGTCGGCGGGTCGGGTGACCGAGGCGTCGTCGCGGCCTGCAGCTACGAAGCGCGCCGTTTCGGCATCCATAGCGCCATGCCGGTCCGCCTCGCCCGGCGGCTTTGCCCGGAAGCCATCGTGATCCGCGGCGACATGGAGTCCTACAGCAAATATTCCCGCCTTGTGACCGAGATCATGCAGGACACGGTCCCCCTTTTTGAAAAGGCGTCCATCGACGAATTTTACATCGACCTTTCAGGCCTGGACAAGTTCTATGGGTGCAGTCTTTTTGCCCGGCACCTGAAACAGAAAGTCCTGCAGGAAAGCGGGCTGGTCGTCTCCTATGGCCTTGCCAGCAATAAGCTGGTCAGCAAGGTCGCCACCGACCATATCAAGCCCGATGGCCAATTGGAGATCGCCTCCGGCTCCGAACGGTCCTTCCTGGCGCCGCTGTCCATCGGCAAGCTGCCTGGCATCGGAAAGGAGACGGCATACAAGCTGGTCCGCCGTGGTGTCGAGACGATCCGGACGCTCAGCGAGATCCCGGTCGAAATGCTGGAGAGCATGCTCGGTGCCACCGGCGTCGACCTTTGGCGCAAGGCAAACGGCCTCGATGATTCCCCCGTCGTCCCATGGCGCGAACAAAAATCGATCAGCACGGAACACACTTTCGAAACCGACACCACCAGCCTTTCCTTCCTCCATGCCGAGCTCGTGCGCATGACCGAGTCCGTGGGCTACCAGCTTCGGGCACAGGACCGCCTGGCGGGGTGCATCACGGTCAAGCTTCGCTATTCGAATTTCGACACCGTGGTCCGGCAAAAGACGATCGATCTCACCAGCGCCGATCACGTCTTCCTGGCCACGGCCCAGGACCTCTTCGACAAGCTCTACGACCGGCGCCTCCTTATCCGGCTCCTCGGCGTCCGTCTTACGCGCCTCGTTCCCGGAAACTACCAGATCCGCCTGTATGAGGACAGCCAGGAATCCATTCGGCTCTACCAGTCCATCGACTCCATCCGGCGGCGGTTCGGCGAGACCCTCGTCATGCGAGCGGCCGGGTTGCCGACCGTGCCGCGGCCCCGGCCCCGGTGAAGCGCAGGCGATAACAGCGGCAGGCTGGTCCCGCGGCGGCAACGGACAACAACGACGGACCCTGAAATTCGGTACTTTACACCCGTGTACAACCCATTTCCCCTGCTCACGCCTGGTCTTCTCCGGGACCAGGTCGCGAAAGGCAAGCGGTATTTCGTTCGCCAGAACTTTCCGCGCGGCTACGAAGCCCGGATCAAAGCCGCTTTCCTTCTCCGCTCCTATGAAGCCGAAGACAAAACCGTCGCGGAACAGCACCTGGCCCACCTGACCGCAGGTCCGCGGCCGGTCGCGGGCACAGGCAGCATCCGTCATTCCGATCCCTATGCGTTCCTTTACGACGCCAGCATCCAGGACCATCTTGTCCGTCTCAAGACAGCCGCGACACAGCCGTTTGGCTACAAGGTCTACTATGCCGCAAAAAAAGGCGTCGATTGGAACCCGCCGGAGGCTTACCGGGAAAAGGTCCGGGCCTATATCCGCCTGCACCATCCGGCCTGGCGGGGCAGCCGGGGCGGAGATCAGATCGAGATCGGCCTCTATGAAGAATTTGGCGAACTTTTCCTTAAATTTAGCTGCGAAGACGAGCACGAAACGATTCCATTTGACCTGATCGAAAAATATTGATATGTGCCTGGACATTTCCTTCTATTCCGCGCTGCAGCTGATAGACGATTATTTTCCCAACCTGACACACGACGGCGAGATAGAATTCGACCTGGGCAAGGGCATGCATTTCATGGCGCTCGGGCATAACCGGTACCCGGTCATCGTCTTCGAGGGCGAACGGTATCACCGGAAGTATTTCGAGTGGGGCATCATTGCTGAATACATGGACACACCCGAGAAGATCAAAGCCATGCGGAAATCCATGGTCAATGCCCGCAGCGAGAAGATCCTTGAGGACCGCCGCTCCTTTTGGAACCGCATCCGGGGGAAGCGCTGCCTTATCCCCGTCACCGGTATTTATGAGCACCGCGAAATTCCAGGATGGAAGAATAAGGTGCCTTACCATATCCGGCTGAAGGACCGGAAGATGTTCTGCATACCGGGGCTATATCATTTTAACATGAAGCAGCCATCAGATCCGGAGACCGGCGAGATCCGCGGCACGTTCACGCTTATTACCCGCGCGGCGAACCCTGTGATGCGCCAAATCCACAACAGCGGAGACAACGCATTCCGGATGCCCCTTTTCCTTCCCCGGCAAGAGGAACTGGAGTGGCTGCGGCCCGGACTCACCGACGACGAGATCGCAGGCCTGCTTGCGTTCGAAATGCCGTCCGACCAGTTGGTCTTCGAGCCGGTATTCAGCATCCGCGCGCGAAACCCCCGGCCTGACGGGAGACCCAAAAACGCCCCGTTCGAACATGCCAACCTACCCCCGGTCATTTGTTAAGTTTAATCACCACCAAAATAAAAATCATGAAAAAAGGCACCATTGTAGTCATGCTCCTCGCGCTATTCGGCTTCTTTTCGACCCGCGCACTCGCGCAGGCTGAACCATCGTCAATGAAGAACACCAACTGGAAGGCGTTCATAGAGCAATTGAACGATTCGATCACGCTCCACATCGGCACCGACTCGTCCTATGTGTCGACCAGCAATGGTGACGTCGTCGTCCGCTCGGTGTTCAAGATGTCCGGCGACACGCTGATGCTTTCGGATTATGACGGTCAATACGCCTGCACCGGCATGACAGGGAAATACAAAACGACTTTTTCCGAAGATGTCATGACGACAGTCCTCATCGAAGACCCCTGTGAAGGCCGCGCCGGCTCGATCAATAATCTGAAATGGAGAAAGTCTACCGCTCCGCCGGTAGCCGCGGCCCAATGATTCATGGCTTCCACGCCAGGAAGACCACTTCGTCTTCCTGGATGGCAAAGTCGCGGTAGACGGCCAGTTCGCCAGGCGTCAGCACCTGGACCCGGAAGCCCGCAGCCGAAAGTCTTTTGACGTAGTCGGTCAGCGCATAGACCCGGACGTGGTCCCGCTGACCGAACATGCTCTCGCGCTCCAGGGGATCGGTCACCCGGGAATCTTCCAGGGTCGCCGGAAGGGTGGGGGAAAAAGGTACCTGGAGGATCGCCGCGCCGCGGGGCCTCAATACGCGGCGGAATTCCTTCATGGCCGCCGCATCGTCGGGAATATGCTCGAGCACATGATTGGCTATGACGATATCGAAACTGGCATCGGCAAAACCCAGCCTGGTCGCATCCGCCTGCCGCACGGACCGGTCGACGGTCCGGTAAAGGCCGGGTTCGAGATCGGCGGTCGTGACGTCAGCCCTGGTTGCCAGCCATCGGTACAGTTGTCGCTCCGGGGATAAATGCAGGATCCTTCTGTCCCGGAAGTCCAGGCGGTCTTCGATCACCGCCCTGACCAACCGTTCCCTGTTCTTGCTGCCGCATCGCGGGCAATAGGCATTTTCGCCATAGCCTGCGATCACGTGATTGGTCCGCAGCCCGGACGCAATAGCCGGCGGGGGATATTCCGGAACGAACCGCTCATAAAGTGCGCCGCAGAAATTGCAGCAGAAGCCCCTTCCCCGATAGGGCGCATACTGTCGCATCCATCGCATTTTCGTAACCGAAAAGATCGTGGCGCGGTAAGCGCCCTGCAGCGGATAATATAGCCGCAGCGCTTTCAAAAGCGACTTGAGCCGGGAATTCACTCGCTAAAAGTAGGGAAAATTTACCCCATCATTTTTGCCCGGTACTATCCTTTGGAGCGGCGGCGGCGGTTGACTGGTATTTCTCCAGCTTCGCCTGCTCCTTTTCGATCTGTTTCGTCAGTTTCTTAATGTCTTTGTTGAGGTCATCCAACTTGTCGGAAGCCTCGCGCGCCTTTTTTGCATCGCTCTTTGCGTCACTGGCCGCCCTATTCGCTTTCCGGGCCAGCTTCTTATCCTGCGGGTCGTTCGCAAGTTTCTCCGCCGCCCGCTTATTCTCATCCGCCGATTGCTGGGCCTGGTCTGCCGCCGACTTCTTGTTCTTCTCGAATTGGTCGACCATGGCCTTATACCTGGCGAGCTTTGCGCTGTCTTCGCCGATCCTGGCTTGCATTTCGATGACCTGCCTGTCATAGGGAGCGCCCTGCGCATGGGCCCTCGAGGCCGGGAACGCCGACCCGACAAGGATCGACGCAGCCATTAGCATCGCTTTTCTCATATCGCACTGATTTGGTTTCACCTAAATATAGTGCAATTTATGCAAATCGCATGCTATCCTCCAGCATGCCTCCTACTTCCCGGGCGCTTCGGGCATCCTGATTTTTTATACACATAAGTTCCGATATTTAGCCCATAAAACTTCTACTATGACTACCTCCCGCCGCGATTTCGTCCGCAACGTCTCGCTTGCCTCCGCCGGCCTCCTGGCGTCGCCCGCCATGGTTTCCCCGATGGCTTTTGCCAACAAGTTACCCGCCACCACCGCCCTTGCCGCCAAAGACCGTATCAGGCTTGGGGTCATCGGTACCGGCTTCCGGGGCGAAAGTCATATTTCCCTGGCCCTGCGCCGCCCGGATGTGGAGATCGTCGCGCTCTGCGACGTCGATGCTGAGATGCTCCGGCGCACAAGCGATATCTTCCAAAAAGCGGGTAAGCCGATGCCAAAGGTGTTTACCGGAGACCCGCATGCCTATCGGGACCTTCTCGCTACCAACGGGCTCGATGCAGTGATCATCGCGACGCCCTGGGAATGGCACACGCCGATGGTGCTGGACGCGATCGCGGCCGGTATCAAATATGTCGCCACGGAAGTTGTGCTGGGTATTACCCTGCAGGATCACTGGGACGTGGTCAACGCGGCTGAAAGGGCCAAGGCCAATGTCATGATGCTGGAGAACGTTTGTTATCGCCGGGACGTCATGGCTGCGCTGAATATGGTCCGGAAGGGTATTTTCGGCGAATTGCTTCACCTGCAGGGCGGCTACCAGCACGACCTTCGCGGGGTCCTTTTCAACGACGGCAAGCCGCCATATGATAAAGGCGTCGACTTCGGACCGAAGGCTTTTTCGGAAGCCCGCTGGCGCACTGATCATTCCGTCCATCGCAACGGGGATCTTTACCCGACCCACGGCATCGGCCCCCTGGCGATGATGATCGATATCAATCGCGGTAATCGCTTCCTGAGTCTTTCTTCATTTTCCTCCAAGACACGCGGCCTGCACAACTACATCGTAAAGAACGGCGGTGAAAACCACCCCAACGCGGCGGTCCGTTTTCGCATGGGCGACGTCGTCACGACCCAGCTGCATTGCGCCAACGGAGAAACCGTCCTGCTGCAGCACGATACCTTCAACCCCCGGCCGTATTCCCTGGGATTCCGGGTCCAGGGCACGAATGGTCTCTGGATGGACGTGGCCAACAGCGTCTATATCGAAGGCGCGAGCAAGTCCGACGAATGGGATCCCGCCCAGACCTGGTTTGCCAAATACGATCATCCTTTATGGCAGCGCTACAGCAAGAATGCCGAAGGCGCCGGCCACGGCGGGATGGACTTTTTTGTGCTGAACGCCTTTGTCGAGTCGGCAAAACGCGGCGTGCCCACGCCTCAGGATGTCTATGATGCGGCTGCCTGGAGCGTCATTACGCCGCTCAGCGAGGCGTCGATCGAGGCTGGCTTTCAACCGATGCCCTTTCCCGACTTTACCCATGGCAATTGGATGTACCGCAAAAACGATTTCGCCCTCGGCGACGATTATTGAAAAGCGGAGGCCCCGCTAAGAAAGCGGGGCCTCACTACCATTCAAAACACCGATTATAAGGCTTGACCCGCATCTCCCATGCCTTGCGAATTCATATCCTTTCTCTTGAATAGATTGAGGTCCATTTTACCGAAACGGTAAGCAAACACCACTCTAAACAACTGCGGGTCTTTCAACCGGTCAAATTCCTGGTGGAAAAAGGCGCTTTGGCTATATTGGTCCGACCATCTGGTGCGGAAGATATCGCTCATCGACAAGGTGACCGATGCCGCGTTTTGCTTCAGGAAGCTATACTTCACGGCCAGGTCGACGCCATAGGCCGATTTGATATAACCCTGTGCCGACGCCTGTGTTTGCGAATTGGGCGGTCCGAACTGGTTCTGGTTGAGGTTGATCGGCACCTGTGTCTTCGATTGATAGGTTCCCGTCAGCTGGATCGTGAACCCGGCGGGCAATTTGAAATTGCTGTTAAACTTTCCAAACGAACTCCACATCGCCTCCAAGGAAGGTTGTTTCAGGTTATCCGTGTTGATATGCGAGTTGTAAACGTTGACGTTCAGCGAGGCATCCCACCAGTGCGCGATATTGTAAGTGATCGTGCCCTCGAAGCCGACATTATAGGAGCTGTTCGCATTGGCATATGAGTTGATCAGTACCGGCTTCCCGATCGGATTCATACCGCTGTCCTGGTAAGGCGCGATCAGGTTCGAAGTATACTTGTAGTAGGCAGAGAACAACAGCGTGTTGTTATGCGCCAGCGTCTTCATATAGGTCAATTCGAACGACTCGGTGAATTGCGGTACAAGCCCGGGATTACCCCTGGTGATATTCAGTGAATCGGAATAGTCGGTGTATGGGATCAGCTGGAAGAAGGTCGGCCTCGTGACCTTCCGCGTGGCGCTGAGTTGCACCTCCTGGTCGTGCGCGAACTTCCTGCTGAGGAATATCGAAGGGAAGAGGCTCAGGGGATACGTGTTTTTGAAAGTCTGGTTGGCGCTAATGAGCGTGCCTTTGTAGTTCGAGCTTTCCGCGCGCAGTCCGAGCGCGTAGCTGAAGTTTTTCCCGATCGTGCTGGTATAATTCACATAACCGGCATAGACCGCGCTCGTGCTTTTGTAGTTGCTGACCGCCAGGGAATCGAATTGGAACTTCCCGGTTTCATCCGTGTTATAGGTATTGTTGTCGTTGCCCAGGTGCTGGACCGAAGCACGAAGTCCGGCCTCCAGTTTGGAGCTCTTACCGAGGGGGTCGGTGTAGTCGGTCTGGATGGTATAGAACAAGGGCGTCGCTTCTCCGAGGGTCTGTTGTTGCGCCGTGTAGTCCAGCGGGGATCCGGCGACGCCATCAAAGACATTTGTAGTGTTAAGCGCTGTGCTGTGGGCCTTCACGTCAAAGATCGACGCGTCGGCGGTCAGGTTCTCGCCATCCTTTGCAAAATTGTGCTTCATCCCAAATTGACCGCCCTGCACGTCGAAGACGCGGTCGGAGATCGAATTACGGGTCGAGAAAGTGTCATAGGCGTTCAATCCCTTCAACGTCCCGGTGAGGATGTTGGACTGATCCGTCGGTTTGAGTTCGCCATGCACTTTGATATAGGAGCCGGAAACGGTGGTTTTATTGCTGATAAAATAGTCGATCCCCGCCTGGCCGAACATAATATGTCCCTTATTCCGCTGCAAATCCTGCTGTTGGAGGGTCGTCGTGTCCTGCAGGGCTGTATACCGGTTGGTATTGCCGGTCGTCTTCCCGTTCATCCCGATATAGAGACCATTGAATGTCACATTGATCTTACCCTGCCGCACGTTGAAGCTGGCGAGCCCGTTGGGTGCGCCGTGCGAGTCGATCCCAGCGGAGAGGCTTCCGTTGTATCCCTGCTTGCGGTTCTTTTTCAGTATGATATTCAGAATACCCGCTCCGCCGCCCGATGCATCGTATTTCGCCGACGGGTTCGTGATGACCTCCACACTTTCGATGGCATCGGCCGGAATTTCATCCAGGGTCAGGGTCGTCGGCCGCCCATCGACAAAAATGGTCGGCGTCTGGCCCCTTAGCGTAACATTTCCGTCGATATCCACATTAACGGAAGGGACGTTCCGCATCACATCCAGCCCTGTTCCGCCTGCGCTGACAATATTTTTCTCCACGTTGAACACCTTTTTATCCAGCTCCAGTTTCATCGTCGGCGGAGCTGCAACGACAGTGGCGGCACTGAGGGTCTTCACGTCCTCGGCGAGTTTGATCTCTCCGAGGTCCTTCTCGAAGGATGGCATGGCTCCGAAAGGCGAGCCGTTACTTTGTCCCTGGGGAGCAGGGGCCGCGCCGACAGCCTTGGGGACGATCGTGACGGGAATATCGATAGACTTATAGCCGGTTCCGGAGACCCGGATCACCAGCGGCGTGACGATCGGCAGGTCTTCGAAATCGAATTCGCCGCTTGCCTTCGTCTCCATGCCTTTTTGCAAAACCAGTCTTTTCTTTTTAGTGGTCGGATCGACAGTTGATTTCAGAACGATTACAGACGCCTGGGCCAGCGGTTGGCCGGCAGAGTCTGTGACTTTCCCAAACGCGCGGCCGATTGCCGGCGGAGGGCCTTGTTTTTGGCCGCCGCCTTTGGCGGGGGGTGTTTGCGCCTGTACGGCAAGACTCAACAGGAAAAGGCAGAATAGCGTTGTCAAAATTTGTCTCACAATGGTAAATTTAGATGCACAAAGCTACCCCGCCCCTTCGAATCCGTCCAGTTGAATGCTGCAAACGGAGCTAAAAACACGGTAAACGGCGCAAAACTCTCGGCAAAACCTCGTAATTTCGTCAGATGTTGCAAGGATCTGCCAACAATTACCGGTATGTATATCTTGTTGCGCTCCTTTCCCTGATCTATCTCGCTTTCCTTGTCTCCTCAGCACAACCAGGTGTCTTTTTTTCCAGCGACGGCGGCGTCAAATTCATGGTCGTGAAACAGGTTGCGGCAGGTCACGGATTTAAATATATGTACCTGCCTCAACCCCAATGGGTACAACAGATCTGGGAACATGGGTTTTTCCCCTTCCGTCCGCCCTTTCTCTACCCCTCTCCACAGGGCTATCTTTTTGTCTTCCCACCTGCTTTCCAACTGATCAGCGCCTTTTTTTACGAACATTTCGGCAACGCCGGATTGTATATCATCCCGATCCTGTCGACAATTTTGCTTTGGCTGGGTTTCGTCCTGCTGCTGAAACGCAGCAGCGTGTCCCCCAACCGGATCGCGATCGGCCTTCTGATCCTGGTATTTTGCAGTCCCCTGACGATCTATGGCGCCACGTACTGGGAACACATGACCGCGATCCTACTGTTGTTCTGTGGCTTGTCGTACCTTGTCCAACCCTCCCGGCGCGTCGCTGTGGCCCTAATCATGGGCCTGTTGAGCGGCCTTGCCGCCTGGTTCAGGCCGGAGGCCATGATGATGAATGTCCTCTATGTCCTCGCGATGCTCTATCTTTTTTTTCGCGAACGGCGGCGGAATTCGATCTTGTTCCTCATTGGGATTGCGGTCGGCGTCGGCAGCTTTTTGCTCTTCAATAAGCTGGAATTCGATTCGTTTTTCGGCATCCACAGTCGCCAGGTGTTGCAGGACAGCGTGGAAGGAGGAGTCGAAGTAAACCCGTTCCGTAACCTCGTTACCAATAACTTCATTAATGTCCGGCATTTCCTGTTCATCCTCCTGATCCTTCCGGCCACATTTGTCTGGATACGGTATAAGCGGCAGTTGGCGCTCCGGACCCGGCTCCTGATCCTCATCGTGCTGGCCTATTGCGCGCTGACCCCCTTTATGGTACCTAATGATGGCGGGCGTCAATGGGGCGCCCGGTATTTTCTGCCGGTGATTACGGTTACGCTCGTGGCGTTGCTCCTGATCGAAAAGGAATGGAAATTGAGATACCGGATCTGGCTAACCGTCCTTATCTTTCTGATGGCAGCCTATTCTTTCCACCGGAATACGTATACCGGCGGCTGGAAGACCCTGGTGTGGGAGAACCACTACCGTATCAGCCCATCCATGAATTATATCGAGCGGCAACCCGGGGATGTTGTCGTCGTGTCTTTTCCATACATCGCGATGGAACTGGGCTATCTCTTCGATGATAAATATTTTTTTCTTGCGCCCGACAATGCCAGCCTGCAAAGACTTCTTCCGCAGCTCAAGCGGCAAGGCATCCGTGGGTATACCTACATCTATGACGTCCGCGTACCCAATGTGCGCGCAAAAATGCTCACGGATACGGTCATGGCCTGGCCACGCGATCAGGGTGATTTCGAATTCCGCCATTACCCGATTCAGTGATGGCCGCCCCCGCCCCCAGCCATAGCAGCCCGTCTTCGAAGAGTTGGTTCTGCACGGGCGAACTGAGCACCTGGTCTCCGTGGCCCATATTGAGATAGAGCATCCTGTATTTGGTATTCGTCCATACGACGGGGATATCGCCGGTCCGAAGGATGTCTTTTTTTCCCAGCGGGTAGTTCGCGGGGTCGAGCGATACCAGGACTTTGACCGCCGGGTCCTTGCGTGGGTCCGGCAACCATCCGTACCATTCGTTGAGCGGGGCCACGTATCTTGCCGGCAGGCGCATTGTCGCAGGGTGCTGCCGGTCCTCCACGATCAGATCAGCCGGAAGCGGCGGCCAGCTATTGTTGTGAAAGACCGCTCCCCCGAGAAAGCCGACCAGCCAGGGCCAATGCGTGTCCCGGTCGTTGTAGGCTGAGACGTGGCAGCCCAGCCACGCGCCACCGCTTTCCATGTAGCGCTGAAATGCCGACCGCTCCGCTTCCGTGTGAGGAAAATCATTGAGCCAGACGATTACCTGGTATTCGCCGAGATGGGAACTCATTCCTGCCCAGTCGGATGTGGTGTCGAAACTGAAATGTTGCCTCGCCGCCAGCGAGGAATAGAAGCGGGTTGCGTCGTCGGCAAACGCGACGTGGTCGGGCTCTACCGTATGGCTGTAAAACGCCAGGACCTTGAAGGCCGGTGGCGGCGGAGTAGCTGCTGCCCAAAAAATGGCGTTCCGGATCAGGCGCCGGTACACCCAGTCGTCAAACAGCGCCGGAGAATGGCCCATGAAAATGTAGACGTTCCTCGCCTTCACCCGTTCATTTGTCCAGATCACGGGGTGGTCGCCCATTTTGACCGACGTATCGGGTTGATAGGACGACTCGTCAACGTGTGCGAGTACATGAACTTTTGGTCTCGGGCTTTTGTCATAGGTATACCACTCCTCCTGTCGCACCAGGAAAGAGTCGGGGATTCCCCGCATGACCGGGTGCGTCTTGTCTTCGACGTGCACCACCCCACTGGCAAAACGAGCGATATAGTCCTTCCAGCGAATACCGCCCATGAATTCCCCGAACCAGGGCCATACCGGATAGCCGTCGAAGTCACCCAACAGCGAGGCGTGATGAATTCCCACCCATCCACCCTTTCCATTCCGCACATATCTTTCGAATGCCGCCATTGCCGCCGGCTTCCAGCCATATGGCTCGTAGTCCAACTGAAGGATGAGTTGGTACCTCGCCAGCAGGGCATCGTCGATGCTGTCCGGATGGGTGAGATAGTCGATGGCAAAATTGCTGTCCGCGGCCAGCGTTGCCAACCAGCGTCGCGCCTGCGCCGAATACGCGACATGGTGGCCGCCATTTTCGTATAGCGCGAGCACCCGGAATCGAGGTGACGGGTGCGCCCCGAGGTTGCTGCTGAGCGTGGCCATGATCGCCCGCGTCGCGCTATCGACGGCGTGAAAGAACAGTTTGTCACCGGACGACCAGGGATGGCCCGCCCGATAATCTCCCCAGCGGTATTCCATTTTCGACCAGGCATGACTGACGCCCGGCCCGAGCGGTTCCTCAAAATAGTGGCGGGTATGCATTCGGTATTGTCCGGCGGTAACCGATACCGTCCAGTCGAATTTCACCAGGAACCGGCCCGACCACCGCGTTCCGGCGACGGTCAGCTTTCCGATCCCGCCGATCGAATCGCGGTCGGCCATCGTTACGCGCAGCGGCAACTTCGTCCGGTTGATCGAGTGGTCGATGACGGCTTTCACGCGCCTGTAACCCTCCCCGACGGCAGGCGCACCGGGCAGGTCGTAGCCTTGCTCATAGTCGATGACCCCGTTCTTCATCGTGATCGGCGGCAGGATGTCGCCGCTCGCGGCCCACAGGATCGCGTCCAGAAGCAACCTGGCGTAGTTGGAATCCTGCAGCAACGCCGGATCGTGGCCCGGTCCTATATAGACCATCCTGCGAAATCGTTGATTGGTCCAAATGACCGGGTGGTCTCCCATGGGCTTATTCTGGTGATAGGTAGATTCGTCGACTGTGGCCAGCACATGGACACGGCCCCTTGGATTGGGCGTCCACTCATACCACTCATCCGGCCAGTTCATCGTCTCCGGCAGGTGCGCCATCAGCGGATGATAGTGGTCGTCTACATGAACCGTCGCCCGCTGCAACGCGGGATGGGGGCTATACAAAACCCCGCCCATGAAATCCTCGAACCATTCCCAGTATTCCGTCCCGGGCGCCAGAAATTCGCTCCCGGTAAGTCCTGCCGCGTGGATGCCAACCCAGCCATTTCCTTCTTCGACAAATCGCTGTATCGCCTGCTGTTGGTTCGCCGACATATCGAACGGCGCGAGTTGGAGCGGAATGAACACCTTGTACCGCCGCAGGTTGACGCTGTTGATCTGACTCGTATCATCCGTAAAATCAAGCTGGAAATGGTTGTCCGCCGCCATGCGCGCGAAGAACGGCCGGGCGGCAGCGATCATCCTTTGGTGGTCCTTCGCCCGGGAAGCCACCACGAGGACCCGGAAGGATTCCGCCCGGGTTCGCGACCTTTGTGGCGGTTGAGCGGCTACGGAAAATACCGAGGCAATTGCCGGAATAAGCGTAAGGAATAAATAGGAGCGAACATTTCCCGTCGTTAGCATAGGCACTAATCTACTCAAATTAGCCTAATCTGCAGGCGACCCGGCCGACGAGTGGTGGAACCGGCAAACGGGAGGAGAAACTCCCCATTTCCGCGATACTATTAGAAAATAAATAATTTCATAACTAATTGACAGTAAAATATTTGATTATTTAATTCGGCCTTCCCGTACGATTATTCCCTCGCAGGCGTTTATAGTAAGATCAACCGGCCCCGTACGCCGGCAACCCAGTACCCTAATCTGAAGACTCTATGAAACACATAGACTACCTCTACTTTAATATCTATAGCTATTGCTATCGATTAAGCCAGTACAGGCAAACTTTCACCACGCGGATACAGGCGATGTATCTGTTCTCCCTGGGCTCAGGCGGCTGGCTCCTGCTTTTGGAATCGATCTACCTCCATTTCTTCAAGCATAACCGCTTCTCCAACCGGCTCGAGTCGATTTTTTTCGCCGCGGCGATCTATGGGTTGACCGCGATGTTGTTTCATTACATTTTTATCGTTAAGGACCGCGATCAAAAGATCGTGGACCGGTATGAGCAGCAAAGCGGCGGCAACCCGAAACGCAACTGGCATCTCGGGCTATCGCTGGCTGTCATGGCCATTCCCTATCTGATCATGGCCGGATTTGCCATCTGCTTTCCCCGCCACGCGGTCTAGCGCCTGCCCCGGCGGTGGGGTTCATTCCTCTAATCGGTATTCAGGGTCCGCACCCGGATCTGTGGTCCGCCTTTAGTCCTAAGGCCCGACTTGTTAAGACTATAGGTAAAGCTCAACAGGAAGTACCGCTGCAGCACATTGTATCTTTCATCCTGGATGCTTCCCTGCCCGATATTTCGCGTGATGCCTGTGTTCTGCCCGAGTATGTCCATGACGGAGAGCTTGATCTCGCCCCGGTCCCGGCTGAACAACGATTTGGCAACCGACAGGTTCCAAAGCGGTGTGCTTGCATTGTAGCCAGGCGACCGGCCGGTATTGAAAATTAAGTCCAGCTCATTGTGGACCGAAAGGCCCACCGGCAGGTAGTTGGTCGCATTCAATCCGTAGTGTTGCCGGACATAGTTGGCGTTCAGCGATGGTTGCAGGGAGTACCTCCCGGAAATGAGGGAAATGGCGGCAGTAAGTTCGAGATCCAGCTTGTCTCCCTTGTTCCAGGTATAGGACAGCGAAGGGCGGACGCTGGTGCTGCTGATATTGTTCCGTATCCGGTTGATATAGTTCACATTTGCACTGTATACAAGTGTTGCCTCCGCATCGAGCCGGCCATGGGCGAAAGGAAACCCGTAGGCCAGGTTGCCCAACACGTTGCCCACACCGTTCGCATTGACAGGCATGGTTATACGTGTGCCCATCGCCGTAACAGAGTCGCTTTGGACGATAGCATTGCTTTCATCAGTGGCGCCCAGCATCATCATCAGGTTCCGGCGTCGCTGGAATTGCGCGGCGAGGTAAGTAAGCGTGAGACTTCGATTGTATGTCCGTTTCAGTGCAGGATTGCCCGTGGAGACATCGAGCGGGTTGGACAGGTCGCGGACCGGCTGCAACTGTGCTGCCGAAGGCTGGCTGGTGTAGGTAGTATATTCCAGGCGGATGTTCCTTGTCGGGGACAGTTTCAGTTCAAGTAGTGCGTTCGGCAGCAAGTCCGTAAAATCCTGCCGCACCTTAGTGCCGTCGCTCAGGTTGATCGCCGCCAGGCTTGCCGCCTGGACGCTTCCACCCGCCGTCAGGCTGAGCTTGTTCAGGTTGCTCCTGAAGCTGACCCCGCCGCCTCCGTACCGGTA
Organism: Puia sp.; assembly: GCA_035572015.1. GTDB lineage: Bacteria > Bacteroidota > Bacteroidia > Chitinophagales > Chitinophagaceae > Puia. The sequence continues at coordinate 34,367 of DATNBP010000124.1, forward strand.
ATCGCTGGCGAAGTGATTGCTCAGCACCGTATCTGGCAGGTCATATTTTCCCGAAACAACATTGAAGTCGCTCGCGGACTTATCGGTGTTGCCTGTATTGATATTGTAATACCCGCTCAGCGCGATCAGCGAACGCCGCCCGACCGGCTCCGTATACGTCAGGTTGCCTCCTGCGCTACGCATTACCGCGTCCCGCGAATAGCGTTGATTGATCACGGAGAACGTATTGTCGGAAACCTGGTCTCCTTCGTCGCCGCTGTGGTTGTAGTTCATGTTCAGGTCAAGCGAAAGCGTCCGCCCTTTTCGCGCCAACCGCTTCCGCAGCAGCAAGTCGCTCACGAGGTTGAAGGCGCCCGGCGCCGCTCCTGTCCGGTTGTTGCCGGCATTCAACGGGGAACCGGCCCCTGTCACACTGCTGTATCCCCCGGTTTGCGCTATCCGGTTCTGCTGCCAGGTAAGGGTAGGCGTGAGTCTGAGGGAGAAGCTGGAATCGAACGCCCTGTCGAGCGTCATCCCAAGCCTTTGCTGGCTGATCCGGGTAGTGCTTCGCGCGGTATCGAATGTAGTGTAGACGCTGTCGCCCAGGTTCTGGATCAGCGACTGCCTGTCGGTGACCAGCCGGATATCGCTGGTCGTAAAATGGCCGTTGAGCGAGGTGCGACCTTTATCCCACGTGTTATTGACATTCACCCCGCCTGCGATGGTCCGGGCGATGCCCTGCTGGCTCTGGCCGAGGCCTGTTACCGGCAGACCGTTGTTGTCGCCGGCGTCGCCCGTCCTGATACTGATACCGCCGCCGCCGTTTCGCATGCCCCGCGCCAGTGCCCCGCTGAAGTTGAGCGCATCCATCAGCGAAAAGCCCTGGCGGTTGGTGTTATTGGCCATCCCCAGGAAGGAAAGCTGCTCGTCTCCCCGGAACCGGTTCAGGTTGCACTGGGCGTCATACCGGGTATCGGTTCCTCCCCCGGCCGCGACCTTGCCAAAGGTGGCAAAATTCCTGTCTTTCTTCAACTGGATATTGATCGTCTTTTCGCTGTTGCCGTCATCCACCCCTGTGAACTGAGCCTGGTCGCTCTTCCGGTCGAACACTTGCAGTTTATCCACAGCGTCCGCATTCAGGTTCTTCGTGGCCATCTTTACATCGCCGGTAAAGAATTCTTTCCCGTTCACCAGGACCCGCCTGACCGTTTGACCGTTGACTTTTACCGTGCCGTCGGACTCTACCGTTACGCCGGGAATCTTGCGCAGCATGTCCTCGACGACGGCGTTGGGTTGCGTTTTGAAATTCTCCGCATTGAACTCGATGGTGTCATTGCTGATCTCGACGGGTGGCCGCCGGCCGCTGACCCGGGCTGCGGGAAGCAACCCATAAGGTACCAACGCGATCCTGCCCAATTCAAATTCTCCGACTGTGGGCAGCTGGCGAAGCGTTCGCCAAACCGGTTCGTACCCGGCATAGGATATGGATAGGAGGAACGGGCCGCCGCCGCCCATGACGATGCGGAAGCTTCCTGTCGAATCCGCGAGCCCAAATGTCAGTAATGACGTATCGGCCAACGTCGCGAGCGAAACCGTGGCGGAAGCAAGACTTTTGCCGGTTGCCGAGTCGATGACCGTGCCTTTGAGTGAAACCCGCTGGCCGTCGGCGGTCTGCAGCAGACAGAGTACTATTCCGAGCAGGAGAAATTTTGGCATAAGGGATGTTTGCCCAAAAATATCCTCCTGCCTGCGGGGATGCGTTAATCAATGCATGTCTACCGTTAACGTTCGTTAATAAATGGGACATCAGGGCAATACGAACCGGTATCCAATCCCTTTAATCGTCAGGATCTCCACTCTTTCGTCGCCCCGAAGATAACCGCGCAGTTTTGTTACATATACATCGAGGTTGCGGCTGTTCAGAAAGGAGTCGTTGCCCCAGATTGCCTGAAGCACTTCCTCCCGAGGTATCACCCGGTCTTTCCCGAGCCAAAGCTGCCGCAACAGTTCGTTTTCCCTGTACGAGAGTTTCCGTTCTTCCCCGCCACCCACCAGCAATTGCCGATAGGGATGGAAGGAAAATGACCCGAGTGCGATGGTTTCCCCGGCGCCTTGCGCGGCAATGCCGCCATTTCCCCTGGTGATCCGAAGGATGTTCCCGATCCTGACGATGAGCTCCTCCATGCTGAAGGGCTTCCGGATATAATCGTTGGCGCCGATCCGGAATCCCTGCACGAGGTCATCCGTCTGTGTCTTCGCGGTGAGGAAAATGATCGGAATGTCCTCATCGACGGCCCGGATATCGGCCGCTACCTCGAATCCGTCCCTGTCGGGCATCATCACATCCAGCACACAGACGTCAGGACGCTGCTCGCGGTAAGCCGGCAGAACCGCCGCGCCGTTGGTTACCATCACGACATCGAAGCCTCGACTATCCAGCGTCTCTTTGACGATCTTGCCCAGGAAGACTTCGTCTTCGGCATAAAGCACCCTGATCCTGTTCATGCGGCAGGCAATTTGATGGTGAACGTAGTACCCTTACCTTCCTTGCTGTCTACGGAGATCGTGCCCCTGTGGACATGGACGACCTCCTGCACATAACTCAATCCGAGCCCATATCCTTTGATATTGTGATGATCTCCCGAGGGAACGCGAAAAAACTTGTCAAATATCCTGGTGACATAGGCCGGCGGAATACCAATGCCATTGTCCGTGACAGACAGTCCTATCAGCCCATCCTCTCGCCACAGGTCCACCGTGATCACCGGTTTGTCCTTACTGTACTTCAAAGCGTTGTCCAGCAAATTGGAGAGCACGCCGCTCAGGTGCGTTCTATCCCCCCGCACGGAGAATCCGCCATCCACCATGCTTCCCCGGCCCACGGGCTGCCCGGAGTGTTCATGCGTGGGGTCTGATGCGGGGCCCGGGCAGCCGGCGCCCGCGCCTGCGCTTAATTGCACTACCGCTCCCGCCGATTCAAAGGGCAGCCGCATACCGGCGATGACGGTGGCAGCCATTTCCCGGAGATCGATGACGGACATATGGAATTCGATCTCGCGGTTGTCGAACTGAGATAAACGCAGCACTTTATCCACCAGACTGGATAACCGGTACAGTTCCAGCGCCGAGATGTCCAGATACTCACGCGTTTTTTCCGGATCTTTCAGCGCGTCGAAGTGCCGCAGCGCTTCAACCGCGACCTTTATGGTCGAGATCGGCGTCTTCAATTCATGCGTCATATTGCTGATAAAGTTGTTCTTTAGCTGTGCCAGTCGCCGCTGGAACTGCATGTTCCGATAGGCGATCAAAAAGGTCGTTGCAGTGAGGGTCAGCAGCAAGAGCCCCAGGACGATCTGCCACAACATCCTTCCAAGCAGAAATACTGCCGGGTTGGCGAGGCTGGCCCGGTATACGTATCCGTTTGATAGCCCCAGGTAGACGAAATTCGTCTCCAATTTATCCGGGGACGGGGACCGTTCCCGGTCGGCCTTTTTAGCGTCGATCCGTTCGATGCGGAACGGGACGGTAATATGATTCCTGGCGAGTTCCGCCCGGTACGCTGAATCGATCAGGACCAGCGACAATGGCGGGTCGAGTTTGCGCCGGGTGGAATAATATCTCAGGACCTGTGGTCCGCCGCTGTCTTTCGCGAACAGGTTACCCCGGACGAAACCGCCGGGACTGTCAATACTATTCGTTTGAATGGAGATGGTTATGTTGTGATCGGCAGGCGCCCAGCTGGGTCTGCCGGCGGAATCACCAAACCGCGACCGCAGACTATCCACGAGATTAAAAAGGAAAAGGTTCGGCGGAAGGTCGTGCCTGTTGAAAAAAGTGTCCTTCTTCAGTTCCTGCATCTGCAATTTATACACCGCATCGCGGAAGGCGATATCGGACTCCCTTTGCAGCTCTTTCCATTTTTCCGTATACCCGGTCCGCAGCCAATACCCCTGGAAGCAGGCAATTCCGAGGATCGCGAGGATCATCAGCGGAACAGAAGGCGGAAACTCGATGCGAAAGCGGTTTGGCATAGGGCAAATATACAGGCCTCGGCGGCGGGAAACCCCGCTTTAACCTTAATTAACGTTATGCCAGTGTTGATTAACGTGGCGGCGGTATAGTTTCGTAAAAAGAATTCCCATGACGACCCGTTTGCTCCTGCTCCTCCCCGCTATGGCCGCCTGCTCCTGTCTTTTTGCTCAACAGCGCAAAGGCACGATATCTTACGAACGAAAGATCGATGTCTATCGCCACATGCAGGACGATCAAATGAAAGCAATGGTGCCGCAATTTCAAACGGCCCAATACCAACTGACCTACCTGGACAGTGTTTGCGTATACGGCTCCGCACCCGAGGATCAGGCGCCCGATCCCTTCGACAATCCAACGGCCGGCGGGACCCATATCGTGATGCATTTTACCGGTCCCGGCGACGGCGGCGTACTTTACCGGAATTTTTCGAGCGGCAGGTTGCTGGAACAAACCACGCTTGCAGACATTCAATATGTGATTGAAGACAGCATTGGGCGCCTTCCCTGGAAATTGTCCGCGGATACGCTCGCTGTCCTGGGTCACCGTTGCAAAAAGGCGACTGCTATCTCCCCGAGGAACAAAAGCATTGTCGCGTGGTATTGCGAAGATATCGCCGAACCCCTGGGACCCGAGCGGTATGGCGGTCTTCCCGGCGCCATCCTTAAACTCGACGTCGACAGCGGCGGCATGGTTTATACCGCCACTCATCTTGGCGATACACCGGACAAAAAGAGCTTGCGCCTCCCCGCCGGCAAAAGAATCAGCCGTGCCGACTTTGCCAAAAAGTTGGACGAGGTCCTCGGTCCGGCCGACAGCCAGGGTCGCCGCATCATCCGGAATTAGTCCCGTCTCATTCTTGTTCGAACCAGAACAGGCCCTTCTTATTCGCGATCACCAGATCCGGTTTCCCGTCGCCATTCATGTCCTTCACCAGCACCTGCTCTCCGACCCCGGAGTCGGCGTCGATCAAATGCCGCACCCAGGCGGGTTTGGTTCCGGGCCGGAACTCGTACCAATTCAATATCGCCGGGTCGTGCCCTCCGGGATCTTCGCCATTGTGCGCATACCACCTCTTGCCGGTTACCAGGTCCGGGTGACCATCCCCGTTAAGGTCCGCCATGGCCAGCGAATGTGTTTCCGAGACGCTGCTGTCGATCAGGTGATGAATCCAAACGCGCGGATCACCTGTCGGTTCATGCCACCAGATCCCATAGCGGTGCGCCGACGAGGTGATAATGTCTTTGACACCGCCGCCCCGGACAGCGAGCGGACACATTTGCGCGCAGTCTTCCCCGAGGTCGGCAGGATGAAAGACCCAGCCCTCCTGTCGCACGTCTGCCGGCTGCTCCCACCATCCCTTTGGGATCACGACATCGGGCCGCCCGTCGCCGTTCATGTCAAAAAAACCCAGCCCGTGAGTGTATCGGTCCGTTCCAACCTCACCGCCGGATATGATGTACCGGACCCAGCCAGTATCGCCCTTCTTTGACGGCGATTTCATCCAGATCACTTCTTTGGCGATCCAGTCGTTACAAAGAAGGTCAGGTCTGCCATCTCCGTCGACATCCACCAGTGCCGGCGACTCATTTCCCGCATGCGCGAGGATCCGGTGCCGCCGCCAATAACCCAGCCGGCCGCGAGGGTTCTCGTACCACACGACCTCTTCCCCCGGAAGGCTTACGCGGATCAGGTCTACCCAGCCGTCCTGGTCGACATCCATGGCAAAATCGAGAAAGGAATTGCTGAACTGCGTTGCGGGGTCGTAGTGTCCTGGGGTGTCGATAGGATGCTTCACCCAACCGGGGCCCTCGAACCAATAGGCGCCTGCCAGGATGTCGGGCTTCCCGTCCCGGTTCACATCCCCTACAGCCACGCCCTCGGATATAAAGTCCGGCGTGATCACATGTTTTATGAAGTGCGGCTGCGCATGCGCCGGGAGCCCCATCATCATCATCCAGACAGCGATGCAACCGGGTTTAATCTTTGCCATGCCGGAATGTACCACAAAATCGGGATATTCCCGGCCATCCCATCCTTCCCGCACGTGCTTGCAGCCTTTGGCGCGCCGGTATGTCCTACAACTCCGGTCCGCCGCCCGCGACGCCAAGCTTGAACTTGAAGCGATAAAGCCCGCTCGCGGTGATATGGTCCTCTTCCTTTAATACTTCGTGCGACTTTTTCGAGATCCAGTATTTTTCGGTGGCGGCATCCTCGTTGTGCTCGAGAACCCAGCACGCTAGCCTGTCTCCGCCGCGGTTGACCAGCCAGTCGCTGCCCGTCACGGTGTACGCGACTTCCTGCGGCGCGCCGAAGCCCGGGTCATAATAGTTAATGAGAAATGTACGCCCTGCTTTGTACGGCAGCATAGAATAAATGACGAGGTCGTCATGCCAGTTGAGGTTATATGCATCTAAGGACCCGGCCAGTTCCTTTTCGCATTTTGCCCGTGTCGAATCGGGGATGGGGCGCAGAACAGGTTTCGAATCGAATGTCTTTGTATCGAAATCAAAGATCATCGAATATCCTATCCTGCTCCAGTAAGTGTCATGGAGCCGGGTGGCAAAGCTCGTCGCGTCAAATACGGTATACGCCCGATGGATGATGGAATCCCTGTCCCATTGCTGCCGGACGATGATGGCAGGCCGTTTGCGGAAGTCCCCTTTTTCTACCGTCATCCGGACAAAGGTCATCGATTTGGCAGGGCTGTCCAGCGCATGCTGAAAAACGATCAGGTAGTTGTAATTGCCGGTTTGCAACCCCCCGATGTCGAGATCCGAAGCTTTGACGCGGAGGGTATCGCCGGCACGCGGTCCAGCAAGGGCGGCGGCGGTGGAAGTCATTGCGCCGGCGGAGAACGCGGAACAGCACAAGGTCAGGAGGCTGATGAGATGTCGCATGGTAATTCGATGTTGATCCGCTATAAATATGCGCCGCAGCGCGGAAAATCTTCCGCTCATTTCAATGGTAGACCATTATTTTTAAACCGATCGGGCCGGTCAGCGCGGGATTCCGACATTTACTGTAGCTTGCCGACACTTCACACATCGAAAAATGCTGAATATGCCTGGCCTCCGCCATTCCATCCTCCGTTTCCTCCAGGTACTGGCCGCAATGCTGCCGCTGGTCCGCCCACTCGCAGCGACGTCCCAGACCGATGCCAACCTGCAATATCAAGTGGCCGACGGCCAAGCCCGCCTCACCCTGGCCGGCGCCGAGCATTTCGCCGAACTGCCGCTCCGCTGCATGCAGCGTGAGTTCCCGTACAAGACAGGCATTTCTTTTACGGACAGTACGCTGGCAGTGAAGCCACGGATCTATCACCCGGCGTTCTATGGTTGCTATGACTGGCACTCCAGCGTCCACGGCCATTGGATGTTGGTGCGATTGCTCAAACTGTTCCCCGGCCTTCCCCGCGCTACAGGGATCCGTCAAAAATTGAAGGAGAACCTGTCAGCGGAAAATATCCGCGGCGAAATGCGCATTTTCGCGAGCAAAGGCAACGAAAGTTTCGAACGAACCTATGGATGGGCCTGGCTGCTGCAGCTGGAAACCGAGCTGCTCACCTGGAGCGACCCCCTTGGCCGTGAGCTTAGCGCCAATGTTGCGCCCCTGGCGCACCAGATCGCCAGGCTTTTCGATGCCTATCTCCCCAAAATGAACTATCCGGTCCGGGTAGGGGAGCATACTAACCTGGCCTTCTCCCTCCGGCTGGCCTGGGACTATGCTCTCCGCACGAAAGACGACACATTGAAAAGGACGATCCTGCAGACCGCGATCCGATTTTACAGGAACGATACGAATTATCCGATCGGGTGGGAGCCGGGCGGCAACGATTTCCTGAGCCCGGCATTGGAAGAAGCAGACCTGATGTGGCGCATCCTGCCTGCACCGGCCTATGCCGTGTGGTTGAAAAAATTTCTCCCGGGGCTCGGCAGCCCGGATTTCAACCTGGAACCGGGAAGGGTGCAGGACCGCTCGGATGGCAAGCTGGTGCATCTCGACGGCCTCAATTTAAGCAGGGCCTGGGACCTGTATGGCATCGCCCGCCACTTTCCCCAAAACCGGGCCCGGTTGCGCGCGGTTGCAGCGCGTCACCTGGCGGAAGCGCTGCCCCATGTGGCCAGCGGGGATTATATGGGCGAACACTGGCTGGCCTCTTTTGCGGTCTACGCCCTGACCATGCAGTAGCGCCGTGCGGATGCGAAGCACGCGGTTCGCTACCGGTGCTGCATCACATAGTCCATTACATCCCCAAAGGTCCCTACCCAGATATCCTTCCGGTTGGCGTGTAAATAATCCAGCACTTCCTGATGCACCTCCGAGGCTGTAGTAATATAGTCCCCGCCGATCCCATGGAACATGATCACGCCGAGGCCCCCCGCCGCCTGCACTTTCCTGATAAAGGCAATGATCGTCGCCGCGTCGGTATGATCCTCCAGCCCCAGCGCCGGAACCTGCAGTGAATCCAGATGCCGGAAGTCCGTGATCACCGCGCTGTCGTCGCCGCCGACGCGCGCGAACGATACCTGGTGGCTGAGGCGGAGCGAGTCCACATAATCCTTGCCCCCCACCGTGGTCTCCGCGCAGGGATATGCAAAGGTCCGCCTGGTCTTTCCATCTATCGCAAAGAGAAACCGGTTCATGACCTCGATCTCGCGGATCATCTGGGCCTGACTGTAGGTGTCGGACGAAACCGGGTTGTCCGGAGTGGCGGAACAAGGATGGAAAACGGTGTGGTTGCCCAGTTCAAACCCCTCCCGCGCGAGCTTTTTCCACCGCGGGATCGTAGCGTAGTCGATATCGCTTGTTAGAAAGAAGGTGGCCCTGAAGCCCGCCCGCCTGAGCTGCGGGACAGCCGTATCCAGTTGAGAGAGCAGCGCGTCGTCATAGGTCAGGACGATCGCCGCCTTCCTGTGATGCGGCCACGACATGGTCTGGGCCTGCGCGAAGCCGGTCAAAAGGCAAGCCAGACAGACTATCATAATTCTGATCATGTCCAAAAATACCACTAAATGGGTGCCGTCCCCTCGAACTTTTTTGCCAATTTTGCACAGCTGTAATCCAGTGAACATTGATCTGATCGAAAGGACCACACCACTCACCGCGCTGCATGAAAAATTCAAAGACATGACGGCGGGGGAGGGGCATTGCATCATGATCAGCGGCGAGGCCGGAATGGGCAAGACTGCCCTTGCCCGCGCCTTTTGCCAGGAACACCGCCACCATGCCAAAATATACCAGGGTACATGCGACGCCCTTTTCACCCCCCGGCCACTGGCGCCCTTTTACGACATCGTTTGGCAGATATGGGGGGACGAATGGAACAAAGCCGGCGCGGATGACCGGGTCGCCTTGTTTGCCGAGTTTTTCCATCGCTTCGACCAACAGGCCGGGCCATCGCTCATCGTGTTCGAAGACATCCATTGGGCGGATGAAGCAACCCTCGACTTCATCAAATACCTTGCCCGCCGAATTGCTCATCTCCGTTGCCTGTTCATCCTCACCTGGCGGGACGAGGAGATCCACGGGCATCACCCGCTTCGCCAACTCCTTGGCCAACTGCCGCCGCATGCATTTACGCGCCTGGCTTTAACGCCCCTGTCGCGGGTGGCGGTTGAACAACTGGCGGCTGAAAAAGGGTGGCGCGGCGAAGACGTCTATGACATTTCCGGCGGTAATCCATTCTATGTGCGGGAGATCCTCGCCAGTTACAGCCCGGGCATTCCCGACAATGTGAAGGATTCGATCCTGTCGGTCTATGACCGGTTCGACGCCAAAGCAAAACAGGTCGGCGAGTTGCTGTCGGTCCTTCCGACCGGCCTGGAAACGCACTACCTGGAGAAACTTGAACCGGATTACGCCGCCGCGCTCGCGCCTTGCATCGAGACAAAGATCATCCTACTGAAAGACAACCGGCTTTCCTTCAAACATGAGCTGTATCGCCGGACGATCGAGTCTTCCCTTTCTCCCTTTACACGGATCGCGCTGAACAAAAAAGTCCTCGACGCCTTTCTCGCCGGTTTCGAAGCCCGCGGCGAGATCGAGCGCATCATCCATCATGCGAAGAATGCCAATGACCACGAACTGGTCGTTCGTTTCGCGCCAGTTGCCGCTGCACAGGCCGCGGCGCTGGGGGCCCATGTGGAAGCATTGAAGCTCTTTTATTCCGCCATCGAGTATCATAACGGAAAAGACAAAGCCACACTTGTCGGCTTTTATGAGTCTTATGCCTATGAGTGCCATCTGACGAACCGCGTGCAGGAAGCCATTATCTACCAGCAGAAGGCGACAAATATCTGGAAGGAAAAAGGCGACCCGGAAAAGATGGGCAACAACCTCTGGTTCCTTTCGCGCCTCTGGTGGTTCGACGGCAACCGGCGCCAGGCCGAATGTTGCGCCCGGGAAGCGATCGACACTCTGATCGACCGGCCGGCATCCCGGGCGAAAGCCATGGCATTCAGCAATATGGCGCAGCTAAAAATGATCTCCGATCAAACGATCGAGTGTATTTATTGGGGGGACAGGGCCATTGAAATGGCGAAAAATCTCGGGGCGGATGACATTCTTTCTCATGCTTACAACAACGTGGGCAGCGTGCGGATGCGGCTGGTCGCTTCTCACCAGAGGGGATTGGACCTGCTTCGCCTCAGTCTCGATATCGCCTTACGGCATTCTTTCCACGAACACGCCGCGCGGGCCTATAGCAACCTGGCCAGCAACAGCATTTTGCTCAAAGATTTCGCTTTTGCCGCCCGTATCCTCGATGAAGGCATCCGCTATTGTGAACAGCGGGAACTGGATTCGTGGCGGAACTATATGCTTTCCTGGCAGTCGAAACTCCTCCTGGACACCGGGCGATGGAAAGAAGCCTGCGCCGTGGCGGAGCTATTGGTGGGCAACGAATTCCAGGCGTCCATCGTCAAGATCGGCGCCCTTATCGTGATCGGCACGGTCAAATTGCGTTGCGGCGAACCAGATGCGATGCAGTTCCTGGCGGACGCAAAATCGAAGGCCTTCGAGTCGATGGAGCTTCAACGGATCCTGCCCGCCCTCACCGCTTTGCTCGAAGCCGAATGGATAACCGGTAAGGCCCTGGTGGAAAAAGCAGCCATCGAATATGCGATCGGCCTTCTCAGCCAGGGGGGTACGCTTCGCGAGAGCAGCGAATTCGATTTCTGGCTCTTCAAGACCCGGCGCCAGCAGGTCCCGTTGCTCGATGCAGGAGATACATACCGTGCCGGCGAGCAGGCGATCGGTTCAGCCGCCCGCTGGGAACAGCTGGGTTGCCCTTATGAACAGGCGCTCCTGTTGTCAGAAGGTAATGAGGAAGAGAAACGGCAAGCCCTTGGTGTCGTTCAGCGCCTCGGAGCGACCGCGGTTTTCGAAAAGCTAAGGTTCGACATGCGCCAAAGCGGTATCCGCAGCATTCCGCGAGGCAGTCGCAAGTCAACCCTCGATAACCCGGCCATGCTGACGGAACGGGAACTCGGCGTCCTTGCCCTGCTCCGCGAGGGCCTCCCCAACAAAGAGATCGGGTCCCGGCTTTATATTTCCGCCAAGACCGTGGACCATCACATTTCGGCCATTCTTTTTAAGCTGGAGGTCGGATCGAGGTCGGCGGCAGTGCGGGAAGCGGTCCGCCGCGGGATCATTCCCGACCTGCCAAAATAGGGAACGGCCCGGCCGGAAATAGGGAATCTCCCCGTAGGGCCATTCCGCCATTATGCTCATCTTTGCGGTATCCATCACCAAAAAAAAGCAATAATGAAAAAGTTCCTGATCGAACGCAACCTGCCCGGCGCCGGAAACCTGAGCCCCCAGGAATTACAGGACATCGCCCGCACCTCCTGCGAGATCGTCTGCCAGTTGGGCAAACCCTACCACTGGGTCCAGTCCTTTGTCACCGAGGATAAGATATATTGTATACATATCGCTGAAAGTGAAGAACTTGTACGGGAGCATGCCCGTCTTGGGAAATTCCCGATACATATGGTCACCGAGGTGAAAACGGTTATCGACCCCTTGACAAGCAATCTTTTATAAGATTGAAGGTTTTCCACAATACCTAATTAAATTATTCGTTACTAAATAGTTAGGTTTTAATCAAAATCCCTATCCCCTTGAAATGAGATCGAGGCCGACCTCTGTCATAAACGGCACCACTCATCCCTTGCCACCATCCGCACCGCCGGCAGACGGCGGGATACCGGATACTGCCTCGCAGACAGCCGGACTGTCCGGCCGTCCGGGCTTCGACAGCCTGCTGCAATTGGCGGCCCGGCTTGCCGACGCTCCCCTGGCAACCATCCTTGAACCCGATCACCCCGGCAACTGCCTGGCCAAATTCGCCGTCAATATTCCCCTGATTTCCCGCAACGGCCGCCACCTGGGTCATCTTTGCCTGCAGCCCCGCAAGCCGCTTGACGATACCCGGGCGAATGATCTGCGCCTGGTCGCCGAAAGCCTGACGCAGCTGATGATGCTGACCCCTGACAAACTGGTGACGGAAAAGTTGAACAAACAAAAGGCGTTTTACGAGAATATCCTCAACAAACTCCCGACGGATATCGCGGTTTTCGACGCGGAGCACCGTTACCTCTTCGTCAATCCCGGCGCCATCAGCAAGGAAGAATACCGCAGGTTCATCATCGGCAAGGATGACTACGAATATGCAGCCTGGCGTAAGCGGGATATCTCAGTCGCTCATGCCCGCAGGGCAAAGTTCCTGGAGGCCAAGAACTCCGGGAAGGAGATCCGTTGGGAAGACAGCCTTCCCAACGCCCAGGGCGATATCATCACGCACCTGCGCCGGATGTACCCGGTCTATGACGAGAACGGCGAGCTTTCGCTTGTCATCGGCTTCGGGATCGATATTACCGAGCGGAAGCTCCTTGAAGAAAAGCAGGCGGCGCTTGTCAAACAACTTTCTGCTCAAAATACCCAGCTGATCGACTTTTGCGCCATTGTCTCGCATAACCTGCGCGCACCGCTGGTCAACATTTCGATGCTCGTCGACTGCCTGGAGGAATCCGGTGACGCCGAGGAACACCAGTTGCTGATCTCGAAGCTGAAGCCGGTGATCGAGAACCTACAGGTTACCTTCAACGAGCTGGTCGAATCCATCCAGATCCGACAGGACCTCGAGATAAAAACTGAGGACGTATGTCTCAAGGAATGCATGAAACGGACCATGACCGGTCTGCAGGCGGAGATCACCAAGCTCGACGCCCGGATCACGACCGACTTCGAAGCAGCCTCGGTCATTAACTACGCGCCGCAGTACCTTAACAGCATCTTTCATAATCTGATCAGCAATTCGCTGAAATATCATCACCCCGGCCGAAGACCCGAGATCCATGTCAGTACGCGCCGCGAGAACGACAAGACCATCCTGTCTATCCGCGACAACGGTCTAGGTATCGACCTTGTCAAACACCGGAATAATTTTTTCAAGATCGGCAAGGTATTTCACCGCCACCCGGACGCAAAGGGATTCGGGTTATTCATGACGAAGACGCAGGTCGAGGCCATGGGCGGCAGGATCTGGGTGGAAAGCACACCGAATGAAGGTTCGATTTTCTATATCGAATTCGCAAACAGGAAACGGCAAGCTTCATGAAAACCATATTTCTCATAGACGACGATCCGGTCTTTGTCTACCTGACAAAGAAAATAATCTGCTCGGTCAATGTGGGCTGTACCATCCGGGAATTCGCGGATGGCGAGTTGGCCATCGACAAGCTGAAGGAAATATGCGGAGAGGCGAACCTTTTACCCGATATCATCTTCGTGGACCTCAGCATGCCCGTCATGGACGGCTGGGAATTCCTCAACGAGTACGACAGGCTGTGGCCCAGCCTCGGTAAGCCGATCGAATTGTTCATCGTGTCATCTTCGATCTCTCCCCAGGAGGTGGAGCGGTCCAAGAGTTACCGGGCGGTGACGGATTTCCTCATCAAACCCGTGGCGAAGGGTAAGATCGCCGAGATCATGTCCCATGTTTGATTCGTCCCACGTTAATCTGCCAACCCTTCGAAAACTAGCCCACAACCTGCGCTGGGCTACCGTGCCTCCGGACGTCATTCCCCTGACTGCGGCGGACCCTGATTTTCCCTGCCCGCCGCCTGTCACCGAAGCCATCGCAAAATTTCTGCAAGACCGCTATTTCTCATACGGGCCGCCGGAGGGTCACCCCCCCTTCCGGGAAAGTATGGCCCGTTTCTTCCAGCACAAGCGGAACATTCCCGCTTCGCCGGCCTGGATCCTGCCGGTGGACAGCGCCGCCTTTGGCATATATATAACCTGTAAGGCATTCCTGGCGCCGGGTGACGAAGCGATTGTCTTCGATCCGGTCGACTTTCTGTTCCGGTATGCGATAGAGGCTGCGGACGCACGGGCCGTCGCGCACCCCATTCCGCCGGGCGCTTCCGCGTGCTTTGGCAAACTGGAGCAACTGATCACGCCCAAGACGCGCCTGATCTGCCTCTGCAATCCGCTTAACCCGACCGGTAAGGTCTTTACGCGATCCGAGCTCCTCGAACTGGGCCGCATCGCGTGCCGGCATAATCTCGTCATCCTGTCGGACGAGATATGGAGCGATATCGTTTACTCCCCGAATACGTTTTATAGTATTGCGGCGCTGGACGGCGAGATCCGCGACCGTACAGTCACCGTCACGGGCTTCAGCAAATCCTACGGTCTTGCGGGGCTTCGCATCGGCGCGGTGATGGCGTCCAACACGGAGCACTACTCCAGAATTTTTGACGCCTCCCTCCACCAGTCCACGGTACACGGCGCCAATATCCTCTCGCAGGTGGCGGCCGCTGCCGCGCTGGATGATTGTGAAGGCTGGCTTCGGGAATTTGTAGGACACCTGCAGGCCATGCGCGACAGTTGTGTGGCCGGCCTCAACGCCCTTCCCGGCTTTACCTGCCGGCCGCCGGACGGATGTTATGTCGCCTTTGCGAATATCTCCGGCACGGGCCGCAGCGCCGCGGAGATGCGTGAACTTCTTTTTACCAAGGCAAAAGTCGCCGTCGTCCCCGGGCTCCCGGAGTGGTTCGGACCGGGCGCGGCTAACCATATTCGTTTGAGCTTTGCGACCTCGGGGGAGATCCTGCAGGACGCCATGAACCGTATAACCCTTACAATCCGAAACTTATGAAATTTGTCGTTATTGGAGGCGGGATCGCGGGCCTGGCCATAGGCGCTTTTCTGCAGCGAAAAGGCCGGAATGTCGTCGTGTGCGAAAAGCAATCCGGTATCGTCAACCAGGGCCATGCCTTTCTCCTGCATGCCGACGCTGTCGCGATCCTGGATCAGCTGAATCTCGACCGTTCCCGGAAAATGCCCGGCGAAAGGATCACCCATTTTTCCCTCCGGCGCCCTGCAGGGAACGAGGTCCGCACCGAGGAGCTCCAAGGCTGGACCTGCATGAAGCGAACGGATCTGCTGCAATTTATGGACGGCTTGTTGCATCGCGATGCGATCCGCCGCGGACGGAATTTCTCGCATTTCATCCGCCGGGAGGGGAGGGTAGTGGCGGCCGCTTTCTCCAACGGGGACGTCGAATACGGAGACGTCTTTATCGGTTGCGACGGAGGAAAATCGAAAGTACGCGACCTGCTCTTCGGCAGCCTGCCTGCCACGACCATTATGGTAAAGGAGATCGTGGGGATCGCCAGGAATGCACGGCTCTGGGATCGTCAGCGGCATAGTTTCATCAAATTCCAGCACGAGCAGTTCGGACTTTCCTTCGGGATGATCCCGACTGGAGCGGACGAGTTTGTCTGGTTTATGCAATTCGACCCTTGCCGCGGAGACGTGCCGGGGTCGGATCCGGAGGCGATCCGCAGGTTCGTCACCCGCAATCTCACCGGGTTTCCGGAGGAAGTCACGGAACTGCTGGCAGGCAATGATTTTGGCCGGACCTATGTCTGGAATACCCGCGACTTCGACCTTTTGCCTGCCTTCCATTCCGACAATATCGTTTTGCTTGGCGATGCGGCCCACCAGGCACTGCCTTTTTCCAGCAGCGGCACGACCAATGCGATCGTCGGGGCCGCAACCCTGTCATCGGCTCTCGACCAATCGATCAGCCTGGAAACGGCCTTTCAGCAATATTACTGCCAGCGCGCTCCGGTCATCCGGGAGCACGTCCGCATCGGGCGTGAACTTCGCGCGGCCTTTCTCCATCCCGAAGCCCGGCAGGCCCACACGCCGCTTGCCGTACGCAGTACTCCCCGGCCATCCGTCCCGCCGCGTATTTTTGCGACTCCCGGCGGCCGCAACAACACCTTGCCGGTGCTGCTGGTAAAGTATTTCACGGACCCGATCTGCTCAACTTGCTGGATCATCCAACCGGCGTTGAAGAAAATGAGCCTGGAATATGGCCCGTACCTGGATGTAAAATATTATATGGGCGGCCTGCTTCCATCCTGGGATACCTGTGAGGGTAAGATCAAGAGCCCCGGCGATGCCGCCCGCCTCTGGAAAGACGTCAATGAGACTTACAATATGCCGATCGACGGAGATATCTGGCTGGAAGATCCGCTTTCTTCCTCGTTTCCCCCGTCGATCGCGGTAAAAGCCGCCCAACTGCAGGATGAGCAAAAGGCCGTCCTTTTCCTCCGGCGGATCCGTGAAATGCTCTTCCTGGAGAAAAAGAACATCATGCGGTGGAAACATCTCGAGGCCGCGGCGGCCGAGGTCGGGCTGAACCTGCTGGCATTTGCCAAAGCCTACGACGGCCAGGCCAGGGTCGCATTCCAGCAAGACCTCCGGCTTGCCCGGCAGATGGATGTCAAAAGCTTTCCGCATCTTATCTTCTCCAATGCCGCCGGCCAATATATCCGGCTGAAGGGCCATCTCTATTACGAAGACCTGGAAAAGGCCATCCTGGAACTGAATCCCGGC